>JBJMJS010000038.1:0-5868 GCA_045806225.1 Gaiellaceae bacterium | reverse complement strand
TCGTCGAGGTCGTGCTGGTCGTAGCCGTCGTGCTGGTCGTGCTGTCCGTCTGCAGAACGGCGAGCGGGCTGTCGCCGTTTGCCAACGCGGCCGCAACGAGCCCGGATGCGAGCAGCAACGCTGCACCCAGCACAGCGGCGACACGACGTCGCATGGCATTCCTCCTTTGTTCGGCCGATTGCAAGGGCCAAAGGGGCGGTCAGATTATTGCCGCGAGGTCGGGACGGCGAATCCCCCCTAACAACTCCCTTACATTCGTCGGCGTCAGTCCCGGCCCGCGTCGACGACGTACGTGACGTAGCGATCGCCCTCGACGACGGCGGCCCCTTGTTCGCGCATTCCGATCTTCAGCGCGACGCGAACGGAAGCGTCGTGGCCGGGTCGGATCAACGCAACCAGCCGGCGTCGGTCGAAGCGGTGGAATGCCATGTCTCGAACTGCCGCCGCCGCTTCGGTGGCGATGCCTCGGTTCCACACGGTCTTCTTCGTGTGCCAGCCGATCTCCGTGACGCTGACGCCATCGAGATCGAGCGGCCTGATTCCGCAGTAGCCGAGAAACGTCGACGTGTCCCGCGACTCGATCAGCCAGAACCCGAACCCGTTGCGCGCGTACAGGTCGACGTTCCGCTCGATCCACGCTCGCGCGTCGTCACGCGTCCGCGGCGCGCCGTAGAAATGCATCTGTTCGTCGTCCGCGACCATCGGAGCCAGCTCGTCGAGGTCCTCGATGCGGAACGTGCGCAGCCGCAGGCGCGACGTCTCGAGAATCGTCGTCACGGTCCGCGGACGCTAGCGAAGGCATCGCCTGAGCCGAGCCGGCGGCAAACCGTCTCTTTTTCTCTTAGATAGACGCGCGCGCGAACAGCCCGCTCAGCCGCGCGGCGTCGGCGTCAGGACTCGCGGCCGAAGTCGACGTCCTTCGTCTCCACCGTCCCGGCCGTCCGCCCGGGCGCGCTGTGGTCATTCCAGTACAGGTTCGTGTGCGCGATCACCTGGTCCGGCGGCGGCGCACCCCAGGGCGACTGATCCTCGGTCGTGTGCGCGTCGCTGACGAGGGTCGCGTCGTACCCCCTGGCAATTGCCCCGTGAAGCGTCGACCGGATGCACGCATCCGTCTGTGCGCCGACGACCACGAGACGCCCGACGTCGAGGCCGGACAGCACCGCCTCGAGATTCGTGTCCTCGAACGAGTCGCCGTAGTTTTTCGCGACGAGCGGCTCGCGCTCGTCCGGTGCTAGCTCCGGGACGATCCGCCACTCGTCGCTTCCGGGCGACAACCCCTCGTCGGAGTGCTGGACCCAGACGACGGGGACCTGCTTCTGACGTGCCTTCTCGACGAGGCTTCCGATGTTCGCAACGACGCCGTCGCGATCGTGCGCCCCCTCGACGACGCCGTTCTGCACGTCGACGACGAGGAGCGCGGTGTTGGGTCGATTCTCGAATGTGGTCATGGTTTCCCCCTTGACGAAGCGGACGGTCAGACTGCCATCCCGGCGCACAGTCTTGCAAGAGGTACCGCGCCGCCGCGATACGTCACGCACCTGAGAAGGGCCTGGTCGGGCGATGGGCGCACCTGGGATCGAACCAGGGACCTCCCGCGTGTGAAGCGGGCGCTCTCCCGCTGAGCTATGCGCCCGGGAGAAACCCGAGGATAGCCCACCGTTTCGGCCGCTCCAGCCCTTCGCTCGTCGCCGACGCCGGCTTGGCCGGCGTCGCGCGCGAAGCGCCGACGTCGTTCGGTGAAAACCGCGGCGCGCGGAAGGAATGCTTAGCGCTGCTGCCTCCCGGCCCTGACGCGGTTCACACACTTCCGCCGCCGCGGCGGGGGCATCGTAGCGGAGGCTTCAGCCCCTCTAGGCGAGCGCCGATACCGGTGTTAGCTTCAATCCGCCGCACTCATCTACGAGGGGGTCTCATGCGACGCATCATCCTTGCCGCGGTCGTTCCGCTTGCATTGCTCGCGCTCGGCAGCTCGCCTGCCGGCGCCGGGAACGGGAACGGCCTTCCCGCCGGCGCAAAAGACAAGAGCGTCTGCGCGAAGGCGAACGCGTTCGCGACCGCCGGCTGTGACGCGAAGGTCGTCACGTTCGCCGACGGCGTCACGCCGTTCGCCACCACCGGCCCGACCGGATACGGCCCGGCGGACCTGCAGGGCGCGTACAAGCTGCCGTCCGTAACCGCGGGCTCGGGAGCGACCGTCGCGATCGTCGACGCCTACGCCAATCCGAACGTCGTCTCCGACCTGGCGGCGTACCGCAGCCGATACGGGCTGCCCGCGTGCGGTGCGGGCTGCTTCACGGTCGTGAACCAGAACGGACAGGCCGGCCCGCTTCCGGCCGGCGACACCGGCTGGGGCCAGGAGATCGACCTCGACGTCGACATGGTCTCCGCTGTCTGTCCGCAGTGCAAGATCCTGCTCGTCGAGGCAAGCTCGAACAGCTTCGCCGACCTCGGCGCGGCCGTGAACACGGCTGCGCGGACTCCCGGCGTCGTCGCGATCAGCAACAGCTACGGGACGTCGAGCGAGTTCAGCGGCGAGACGTCGTACGACTCGTACTACAACCACCCGGGACTGGCGGTCACCGCGAGCTCCGGCGACAGCGGCTATGGCGTCGAGTTTCCCGCAGCCGACAACCACGTCGTCGCAGTCGGCGGCACGAACCTCGTCCGTTCGACCTCGACGACGCGCGGCTGGAGCGAGAGCGCGTGGAACGGCGCGGGCAGCGGCTGCAGCGCGTACTTCGGAAAGCCGTCCTGGCAATCCGACAGCGGTTGCTCGCGGCGAATGGAGGCGGACGTGTCCGCGGTCGCCGATCCGAATACCGGCGTGTCCGTGTACGACAGCTACGGCTCGACCGGCGGGAACAACTGGTACGTCTTCGGCGGCACCAGCGTCGCGTCGCCGATCATCGCAGCGGTGTACGCGCTCGGCGGCAACACGGGCGGCTACCCGGCGCAGTACACGTACGGCCATGCGTCATCGCTGTTCGACGTCATCGGCGGAAGCAACGGCTCGTGCAGCGGGCACGGCAAGCGCGCCGGCCAGCCGTACTTCTGCCAGGCGGTCGCCGGCTACGACGGTCCGACGGGCCTCGGCACGCCGAACGGAACCGGCGGCTTCTAGCACTCGATCGACGGGGCAGGCGCGCCGCGCCTGCCCCGTCAGATGTTCCCCTTGAAGGTGTTGCAGGCGTCCGGGTTGCCGGTCTTGTAGCCCGTCGAGAACCATCGCTGTCGCTGCGCGGAGGATCCGTGCGTCCATGTCTCGCGGTTCACCTGCCCCTGAGTCTCCGACTGGATGCGGTCGTCGCCCACGGCCGAAGCCGCATCGAGCGCGTCGGCGATGTCGGCCGGCGTCAGGTCGACGAGATAGTGCGTCTGCGTCGCGTGGTTCGCCCAGACGCCCGCGAAGCAGTCGGCCTGCAGCTCCGACCGCACCGACGCGCTCTGCGGCCCCTGCCGGTCGTTCCCGATCTTGTCGAGGATCCCGAGCTCGTCCTGGACGTGATGGCCGTACTCGTGCGCGAGCACGTATGCCTGCGCGAACACGCCGCCCCGTGCGCCGAACCGGGAGCGCAGCTCGTCGAAGAAGCCCAGGTCGATGTAGACGTGCTTGTCGACCGGGCAGTAGAACGGCCCCACGTCCGTCGACGCGGGACCGCAGCCGGTTCCCGTCTGGCCGCTGAAGAAGACGGTCTTCGCGATCGTGTATGTCCGCCCGGCGCGCGCGAACTCGCCCTTCCAGTACGCCTGGACGCTGTTGATGTCGCCCACGATCCGGCAGTCCTGCCGCGCGTTCGCCTGCACGTCGCTCCTGCATGCCGTGTCGATGTCGCTCGGCGAGCTCTGCGCCACGGTCTCGTTGTCGAGATTGGTCAGCACGCCCGACACGCCGCTGTTCCCGCCCGAGAGCACGGAGATCAACAGCCAGATGACGAGACCCGCCACGCCCAGCCCTCCGCCGCCGACCGCGATCCCACCGCCCGGTAGGCCCATGCCGCCCTGGCCACGGCGGTCTTCGACCTGCGACGGGTCGAGCTGGACGCCCTTTCTGAATCGGACCACCGTCCACTTTTCGTCCCCGGCCGCGTCCGGCAAACCTCACCGGGGCGCTCAGTAAGATCGCTCTGTGGCCGCGCTCTACCGGAAGTACCGACCGCAGGACTTCGACGACGTCGTCGGCCAGGAAGCAATCGTCAGGACGCTGCGCAACGCGATCTCCTCCGGCCAGGTCCGGCAGGCGTACCTGTTCGCCGGCCCGCGCGGAACCGGCAAGACGTCGCTCGCGCGGATCCTCGCAAAGGGATTGAACTGCGCGCAGGGGCCGACGCCGACGCCGGACAAGGTGTGCAACGCCTGCGTGACGATCGCGAACGGCACCTCGCTCGACGTGGTCGAGATGGACGCCGCATCGCAGCGCGGAATCGACGACATCCGCGAAATCCGCGAACGCGTCGTGCTGCAGCCCGTCGAGGGCCGCTACAAGGTCTACATCCTCGACGAGGCGCATCAGCTGACCGATGCCGCGTGGAACGCGTTGCTGAAGCTGATCGAGGAGCCGCCTCCGCATCTCGTCTTCGTCTTCTGCACGACGGATCTCTCGAAGGTGCTGCCGACTGTGCGTTCCCGTTGCCAGACGTTCGCGTTCCAGCGGCCGCGCCTGCCGGAGCTCGTCCGCGTGCTTCGCTCGATCGCCGACGGCGAGGCGATCGACGCCCCTGACCAGGCGCTCGCACTGGTCGCGCGCGGCGCGCGGGGCTCGTATCGCGACGCCGTGTCGACACTCGACCAGCTCGCCGCCGCGACCGAGAAGAGCGTGACCGTCCAAGCCGTCCTGCAGCTCCTCGGCGCGGTCGAGGAGGAAGCGCTGTTCCGGCTCTGCGACCTCGTCGTCGACCGCGACACGGCCGGCGCCCTCACCTTCATCGAGGAGCTGTCGGAGCAGGGACAGGATCTCGGCCGGCTCGTCACCGACCTGCTCGAGCACCTCCGGCATCTGATGCTCGTCCAGCACATGGGCGAGGTCCCCGAGACGCTGCCGGTGACGGAGGAGACGCGCGAGCGGTTGCGCGCCCAGGCGAACCAGCTCGGCGAGGCGACGGTGATCCGGCTCGTCGACCTCCTTGCCGTCGCGGTCGAGGACATGCGCCAGGGCGGCGATCCGCGCCTGCCGCTCGAGCTCGCACTCGTGAAAGTCACACGGCCCGGTTCCGATCTGTCGCGCGAGTCGATCGCGTACCGCCTCGACCAGCTCGAGCAGCAGCGGCACGTTACGGCCGTACCGTCGGAAGCGGCGCCCCCCGACGAGAAACCACAGGAGCCGCGCGACGCGCTCGTCGCGGCCGCGGCTTCCGCCCCCTCGCCGCCGTCGCTCGAGCTCGAGCAGTTGCAGGAGGCGTGGCAGCGGACGATCGTCCCCGCAGTCGAGGAGCGGTCGATCCCCGCGGCGTCCGTGCTGCGCGAGGCCCATCCCGCCCAGCTCGCCGAGAACACGCTGACGGTCGAGTTCCCGGCCACCGCGACGTTCCACCGGCAGCTCGCCGAGGAGCCGAAGAACGCGACGCTGCTGGCAGACGCGCTCTACGAGGTGACCGGCCGGAGGCTCGGGGTCGCGTTCGCGGAGGGCGAGGCGCGCCCGGTCGCGGACGAGGAGGACGAGGGGCCGGCAGGGGAGGAGCGGATCCTCGAGCTTGTCAAGGAAACGCTCGACGCGCACGAGCGCGACGACTGACCTCGACGTGTCCACAGAAGCTTCAACACGCCTGTGGGGAGCGCGCCGAACCTGTGGAGATGTTTCCGTTCTCCCCGCAAATTGCGACCGCCCCGCGTTGCGAGCGCAGCGAAGGCGTTCTACGGTCAGCGACGCGA
>JBJMJS010000037.1:0-14546 GCA_045806225.1 Gaiellaceae bacterium | reverse complement strand
CTTTCACATTCCGCACATCGCTTCCGATCTCCTCGACGACGCCGATCGCCTCATGGCCCATCACGCGGGCGCCGTCGCCCGGTTGGAGTGTCTTGTAGGGCCAGAGGTCGGAGCCGCAGATGCAGGCGCACGTAACACGGATGACGGCGTCCGTCCGCTCCTCGATCGTCGGGTCGGGAACGTTCTCGATCCGGACGTCCCCCGCCGCGTGCATGACTGTTCCGCGCATTACCGCCCTACCTCCGTCACGTCGGGCGCCTGCCCGTAGTCCTCGTCGCTGACGTGCTCGCCCCACGTCACCGGGCTGCCGCTCTCGTCTGCCTGCTGAATCGCGATGTGCGTCATGAACCGCGTCGGCGCGGCGCCATGCCAGTGGTTCTCACCCGGCTCGAAGAAGACGCGGTCACCCGGCCGGATCACCTCGATCGGCGCGCCCTCGCGCTGGCAGAGGCCGACGCCCTCGGTGACCCAGATCGTCTGACCGCGCGGATGGGTGTGCCAGGCGGTGCGTGCGCCCGGCGTGAAGTGGACGCTTGCGGCGGCGACGTCCGAGTCGTCCGACACAACGGCAACCGTGTCGATGAAGACGGACCCGGTGAACCAGTCGGCCGGCCCTGCGTTCGTCTCGAGGTGGTTCCGTGTGATCTGCATCCTCTTCCTTCCGGTTGGCTTCAGCCCGTGCCGTCGAGGCCGCCCTGGCGTCCGGGCGAGTTTTCGAGTTCCTCCGATATGTGACGCGGTGGCGCGTTCTGAAACCGCGGCTCGTACACGCTCACGTTCCGCGCGAGCGACGGGCGCGAGAGCGCAACCGCGACCGCAACTTCACAGTCGTACAAAAGCCGTCCGCTGCACCTGCGGCATCACGCTGCGCTCAAATCGCATCCCACGGCACCGACGCGTATGCGTCAGTGATCTTCGTCATACGCTCGACGTCGATCCCAAGGGGCTCGGCGTCGACCCGGCTGACCCCCGCGACGCCGCGCGCGTTCGACAGGAACGCGCCGTCGAACGACGCGATCTCCTGAACGCGAACCGGCGCGCGTCGTGACGTCATGCCGAGCTCGGACAGCTGAACCTCGAGGAGTTGCATGGTGATCCCGCGGAGCAATGGGGCGTCGGGCCAGATGACCCCGGACTCGTCGAAGAAGCCGATGTTCGCCGTCGCGCTTTCAGCTACCGAGCCGTCCGGTGCCGTCAGGAGCGCATCGTCGAACCCGTTGCGCCGGGCCAGCCGCGAGTAGAAGCCCTGCTCGGTCGCGAGGTGCTTGAGGTGCGCGTCGGGGCGCTGGTACCGCACCGCTTGGAGGCGCTGTGGTGTCGTGACTGCGCCGGGCGGTTTCACAGTCACCATGATCGCGGGCTCCTCGTCGGACTCGAAGACGTACACGCGGACGGACGCGTCCTCGACGTCTTCGAGCGCGTGGCGGATGAGCTCGCGGACGCGCGCGTCATCGAGCTCGGCGCCGAACATCTCCCTGGTCGTCGCGGTCAACCGGCGAAGATGGAGCGCCAAGCCGCGCGTGCGCCGGCGTCGCACCTGCATCGCCGTGAAGTGACCGTAGCCGGACGCCGTCGACCAGAGCTCCTCGGTGCTGGGATGGCGGCCGTCGATCTCGATGCGCAGGAGGCTCACGCTCTCGCGTCCTTCAGTACCGGTCGGCTTCAGGACGCTGCGCGGTCGGTTCGGTCCGCACGTTCGACAGCACGCGCGACCTCGACGCGTGAGGGGACGTCCAGCTTGCGGAAGATGTTCCGCAGGTGCGTCTCGACCGTTTTCTCGCTGAGGAAGAGCGTGGCGGCGATTTCCGGGTTCGTCTTCCGGTCGACTACGAGGCGTGCCACTTCGTGCTCACGTCGAGTCAAGGATTCGATGGCCGTCCCGTTGGGATTCCCGGGATCCGTGCGGCGGTGGATGCGACGGCCGAGCTTTCGCAGTTCGCGTTCCACCTCGTCGCGGGATCGGGAGATGCCGCGCGATTCGAACTCGCGAGCAGCGCGTTGCAGTTCGCTGACGGCGCGGTCACGCTCGCCGGTCTGGGCGAGTGCGCGGCCCGCGAGCGTCCGGGACAACGCTGCCTCCACCGGCGCGCCCACCGCGTCGGCGGCGACGACGGAGGCAAGGGCCTGCTCGGCCGCGCGGGAGGCATTACCGGCATCCAGGTCGACAGCTGCGGCCGCTCGATCGGCCCAGACGGTTGCCATCGGGAGGCGCACGGCCGAGGCCCATCTTTGCGCAGAGTCGGCTGCGCGTTTCGCGTCAGGCCGACGTCCGAGGGCGAGCCGGCAGCGGGTCAGCACTTCCAGGTAACGGGCTCTCGGGCTGCCGGCGATGAGCACCAGCTCCTCGCCCCCGGCTGAGCCGAGGAGTACCTCGACTGCGCGCTCCGGTTGCCCTGCCTCGAGAAGGGCGGCGCCGAGATCGGCGGCGGCTTCGGCCGAGTGGAAGTTGCTATCTGCGTGGTGGCTCAGGTCGACGCTCTCCTGCGCGGTAGCAAGCGCGAGCTCGATGTTGCCCATTCGGAGCGCGGCTTCGGAGCGACTCAAGAGGGTCCAGGCCAACGCGTGCGTGTTGCCCAGCAAGCGGGCGGCCTCGATGCCGCCGTCCAGCAGTTCTCCCGCCTCGACCAACTTGCCGCGCTGGCGCCAGACGCCGCCCAGGATCGCGACGAGGAGCAGAAAGAGCTCCCCCTGGCCGGTCGCCCGCGCGACCGCAAGTGCGCGATCGGCGTGCGCGTCGGCCTCGGCATACCGGTCGAGATAGAGCTCCACCCCGGCGAGCCAGGCCGCGGCCTCGAGATGGCGAGCGAGCTCGTCGTCCGACAGGGAATCGACCAGGCCCGCCGCCTCTGAGCGACTCGATTCGGCGCGCGCAGCCTCACCGATCATCGAATCGGCAAGCGCAAGCTCGGCAAGGGCCGCTGCGATCAGCTGCGTGTCTCCGAGCTGTCTCGCCGCGCTCACCGCCCGCTCTGCAGTCGCATGCATCGCCTCGTACCTCGCGCGCCAGACGTCGTTCACAGTCAGCTCGAGCATGAGCGTCACCGCTTCGCGTGAGCCCTGGTCGGGCAGGTTCTCGAGAGCACGTGCGAGGCGGTTACCGGCTTCGGCTTGCCGGCCGAGGAGGCTTTCGACGCCTGCACACGCGCGCGCGAGCCTGGCACGGATTGCGTGCGAATCGTCAGGCACGATCGCAATCGCCTCGAGCAACGTGACGTGGCTGTCGGCGAAACGGCCGGCTGCCGTCAGCGCCTGTGCGCTGGCGAACAGAAGCTCGCCGCGCTCCTCCGCCGGCGCAGTCAGCGGCAGTAGGCGCAGCGCTCCGGCGAACCAGTGCGCGGCGCTCGCCGGCGCGAGCCGGACTGTTTCTTCGCCCGCGGTGCGCAGGACGGCTACGGCGCCGACGTCGCCCTCGCGCGCCGAGCGCTCGATGTGGTGAGCGCGCGAAGCAGCGGTCGAACCGCGCGCAGCAAGCGCCTCCGCGCAGCGCGCGTGGGCACTCAGACGCCAGCCGCCAGGCGCGGCGTCATACACCGCGCGCCGCACAAGGGGATGTCGGAAGCGGAAGCGGCGCGGCACATCGGTGTTCCGGAGGAGGCCGAGCTGCAGGAGCTCGTCGATTGCGTCCATCGCCTCGGCTTCGGACGTCGCTGCAGCGGCCGCGGCAAGCTCCGGCTCGAACGGATCGCCCGCGACCGCGGCTCCCTCGAGGACACGCCGTCCGCCGCCGGACAGCAACGCCAGCTCTTCGTCCAGGGAGGCCGCGACCGCGGCGGGCACCTGACCCCCGGTCGGCGAGATCTCGGGCGTGCGGATCGCGCCACCGTCGCGGCCGAGCGACCGCGCGAGCTGCTCGAGATAGAACGGGTTGCCGCCGCTCTCCTCATAGAGCACCGTTGCGTCGGCGTCGGCGACCGTCTCGCTCAGAAGCTGGCGAGCCTCGGTCGGCGTCAGAGCGACGAGCCCGACGCGCGCCAACGCTCCCTCACGGTTTGCCCGCTCGAGTGCGGCGGAGAGCCGCTCGGGCAGCTGCCGAGGGCGCACCGCGACGGCGATCAGGACGGCAGCGGCCGGCGGCCGGCGCAGCAAGGCGCCGAGCAGCTCGACCGACGCAGAATCGGCCCAGTGGAAATCGTCGAGCACGAGAACGAGGGGCCTCGTGTCTGCAAGCTGCTCCAACAGCGCGCGCACGGCGCGATGGCTGCGGTAGCGCTCGTCCTGCAGCGCGACGGTGTCGGCGCTCGCGAGTGCGGACAGCGAAGGGAACACGTGCGCGAGCTCCGTGCGGACGTGCTCGTCCAGGCGCGCCAGGCGGCTCGCATCGAGGCCGCGCAGGTACTCGTCGAGCGCGTCCACGAACACCGAGAACGGGAGATCTCGCTCGAGCTCTGACGCAGACCCCGAGAGGACGAGCCGGCCGCGCGCATCCGCGTGGGACGCGAACTCTGCGAGCAAACGGGTCTTCCCCATCCCAGGCTCTCCGACGAGCTCGATCGCTGCGGCGCGACCGTGATCGATCTCGGCGAGGGCCTGGTCGAACGTCCGCAGCTCCTCGGCGCGGCCCACGAAGTCGTCGGTTAGCAGGATCATTCGCTCTCTCGGCCATCGTAGGTCAGGGTCTCCGGATCCTGAAATCAGGGTGCGAGATCAGGGTGACCCCCTGATGTCAGAGGCGGCCCGCGGCGGCAATCTCGCTGCATGGCTCACTACTTGCTTCACCACCATCACGCGCCCCACGAGTGCGGTGCCGTCTTCGCGTCGTTCAAAGGGCACGAAAGCCCGCTTCGCCATCGACCGACGCATGCGTCGTGTCGCTCCGGTGGACACGCGATCTGGTGGACGGTCGAAGCGGCAACCGAGGACGACGCGCTTGACCTGCTGCCCGCGTACGTCGCCGACCGCACCACGGCCACGAGCGTGAGCGAGGTGCAGATCCCGTGACGCGGTCAACCGTCGCCACGTGCCAACGAGAAGGAGGAGCGATGAACCCCGCACCATCACAGACTCGCGAGCTCGCGGCCCGTGACAACGACGGCATCGCCGTGCGGTTGCTTTGGGATCCGCGCGAGAACGCGCTTGCCGTATCGGTCGAGGACACGCGCGCAGGAGATTCCTTCGATCTCGCGATCGCGCCCGAGTGCGCCCTCGACGCCTTCTACCACCCCTTCGCCTACGCCGCCTGATACGGCGAACCGAAAAGGAGAACCTTCATGTCCCGCACCAAGCACAGCAACCACCGCAACCTGGCGGCCCGCGTGGGCTGTTGGAGCGCGGCACACTGGAAGACCGCCACCTTCGGGTGGCTCGCGTTCGTCGCCGTCGCGTTCCTGCTCGGCAGCGCGGTGGGGACGAAGAACGTCGATCCGAACGCCTCCGGGCCCGGACAGTCGGGGCGGATGGACAGGATTCTCGATGCCGGCTTCAAGCTGCCGGCGAGCGAGAGCGTCCTGGTCCAGAGCCCGTCCGCTCGAGTTGGCACGCCCGCGTTCGACGCGGCTGTTGCCGACGTCGTCGCGCGTGTGTCGAAAGCGGCGGCCGTGAAGAACGTCGAGTCGCCGCTCGATCCAGGCAATGCAGGCCAGATCGCGAAGGGTCGCCGTTCGGCTCTCGTCGAGTTCGACATCCGGGGTGACGCGATCGATGCGGGCGACAAGCTCGGCCCCGTCCTGAAGAGCGTCGACGACGCGCAACGCGCGCACCCAGGCTTCTTCATTGGCGAGTTCGGTGGAGCCAGCGCCGCCAAAGGCGTCGACACGGCGTTCGCGCACGACCTCAAGAGCGCCGGCGCTCTCTCGATTCCGCTGACGCTGATCATCCTCGTGGTCGCGTTCGGCGCGCTTGTCGCGGCCGGGATTCCGCTGCTGCTTGCACTCACGGCGGTCTTCGCGACCTTCGGGCTGGTCGCGCTCCCGAGCCATCTCCTGCCGCTTGCGCAGGAGGCGCCCGCGGTCGTGCTGCTGATCGGGCTCGCGGTCGGCGTCGACTACTCGATGTTCTATCTCCGGCGCGAACGAGAAGAGCGCGCGGCAGGGCGAAGCGAGCGCGCGGCGCTCGAAGCCGCCGCTGCCACCTCCGGCCGCTCGGTGCTGATCTCCGGCCTGACGGTCATGGTCGCGATGGCCGGGTTGTTCCTGAGCGGCGACGCCACGTTCGCGTCGTTCGGGTACGCGACGATGATTGTCGTCGCCGTCGCGATGCTCGGCTCGCTCACCGTTCTTCCCGCGGTGCTCGGAAAGCTCGGCGACCGGGTCGAGCGGGGGCGCGTCCCGCTCGTTGGTCGGCTCCGCCGCGCCAACGGCAACGGCCGGATGTGGGCCTCGCTCGTCGAGCGCGTCCTGAGGCGACCGCTGCTCTCCGCTGTCCTCGCGGTCGCGTTCTTGCTCGCGCTCGCCGTTCCCGCCGTGAAGCTGCACATCTCGACTCCCGGGCCGGATACGTTCCCGGGCTCGCTGGCCGTGGTCAAGACCTACAACCGGATGCAGCAGGCGTTCCCGGGCAAGGCGCTGCCCGCAAACGTGATCGTCAAGGCGCCCAACATCGACGCGCCGGCCGTGCGCGACGCAATCGCACGTCTGCAAGAGCGGGCGCTCGCGAGCGGTAGAGCGCACACGCCGATTACGGTCGACAGGAACGCGGCCGGAACGATCGCGAACATCACGATCCCGATCGACGGGACCGGAACCGATGCCGCGTCGAACGCTTCGCTCGCACTGTTGCGCACCACGATCGTCCCCGCGACGGTCGGCGCGCTTCCCGATACCGAGGCCGGCGTCACCGGGCTGACAGCCGAATGGAAAGACCAGCAGGATCAGATGAAGTCGAAGCTCCCGTACGTCATCGGCTTCGTCCTGCTGTTCGCGTTCTGCCTGATGCTGGTCGCGTTCCGCTCGATCGTCGTCGCGATCAAGGCGATCCTGCTGAACCTCCTCTCCGTCGCCGCCGCGTACGGCGTGCTCGTGCTCGTGTTCCAGCACGGGATCGGCAAGGGCCTCCTCGGGTTCAGCTCAACCGCGGGGATCGATCCGTCCGTGCCGTTGCTGCTGTTCGTGATCCTCTTCGGTCTTTCGATGGACTACCACGTGTTCATCGTCAGCCGGATCCGCGAGACCTTCGATCGCGGCGCGAGCATGGACGACGCCATCGCCGACGGGATCAAGTCGACCGCCGGAGTGGTCACCAGCGCAGCGATCGTCATGTTCGCGGTCTTCTCGATCTTCGCGACCCTCTCGATGCTCATGTTCAAGCAGTTCGGCGTCGGCCTCGCGGCGGCGATCCTGATCGACGCGACCATCGTCCGGGCTGTCCTCCTGCCGGCCACGATGAAGCTGCTCGGCGAGCGGAACTGGTATCTGCCGCGTTGGCTCCAGTGGCTCCCGCGGCCCGAGCGTGGCGTGTCCGAGACGCCGCCCGAGATCAGGCCGACGCCCGCCTCCGCATAGAACCGCGCCAGCCCCGGCCCTTCATGGCCGGGGCACCCCCCACAGAGACCCGCGAAAGGACTTGCTCATGACCACTTCAGCAAAAGCACCGAAGACGCAGCCTAGGCGGGTGAACCCGATGGCAGCTCTCCGCAAGCGAGCGCAGGTTTCCGTCCTCCCAGAGCTCACGCTCCGCGGCGTGCGGAAGGTTCACGGCAAAGGCGACGCCGCCGTCGTCGCCCTCGACGGCATCAGCGTCACGCTGCCTGCCGGCTCGATGACGACGATCATGGGACCGTCGGGATCGGGCAAGAGCACGTTCCTTCATGTCGCCGCGGGCCTCGACCGGCCCGACCAGGGCGCCGTCACGTTCGGCGACACCGAGCTGACGCGGCTGAGCGAGCGGCGCCTGACGATCCTCCGCAGAGAGCGGATCGGGTTCGTCTTTCAGGCCTTCAACCTGATGCCGTCGCTGACGGTCGCGCAGAACATCGGCCTGCCGCTGCGGCTCGACGGGCGTCGGCCCAAGCGCTCAGAGGTTCGTGATGCGGCGGCGCGGGTGGGGCTTGCCGACCGGCTGCGCCACCGGCCTGCACAGCTCTCCGGCGGCCAGCAGCAGCGCGTCGCAATCGCCCGGGCGCTGATCGCGCGGCCCGAGATCGTGTTCGCGGACGAGCCCACCGGCGCGCTCGACACTCGGAACGGGCGCGCTGTCCTCGAGCTCCTGCGCAGCCTCGTCGACACCGACGGGCGGACGGTTGTCATGGTCACCCATGACCCCAAGGCCGCCAGCTATGCCGACCGCGTGATCTTTCTCGCGGACGGTCGCATCGCCGGGACGCTCGAGGGCGCCACGGCCGACGAAGTCGCCGAGCAACTGGCGCACCTGGGGGACTGAACGATGTTGCGCCTCGCGCTCCTCACCGCCCGCACCCGTCCCGGCAGCTTCGCGGGCGCTCTGCTCGCCTTCGCCATGTCAGCTGTTCTCGTGATGGCCGGCGGCATGCTGCTGCAAGCAGCGCTGCAGACCCATCCTCCGGTAGAGCGCTACGCCGCTGCCGCAGCGGTGATAGCCGGCGACCAGCAGACGGGGTCCGACCACGACGTCGATCTCACCGAACGCGTCCGCGTTGACGCGTCGCTGACGTCGAGGCTGGCATCGGTTCCCGGTGTACGGGCGGCGATCGAGGACGTCGGCGTGCCGGCTCTTCTCGGCCGGCGCACGACCGAGGCCCACAACTGGAGCTCCGCGCGGTTGGCGCCGTACGTGCTGACCGCTGGGCGGGCTCCGCGGCGGTCGAACGAGATCGTGGTCGGCTACCCGTCGAAGCTCGGCGCGCGCCTGAACCTCGCGTCGGCCGAGCGGCCGCGCTCCGTCAGGGTCGTGGGGATTGCGCGGCCGCGCCGTCCCGTGCGGAGCCGCAGTGTGATCTTCCTGTCGGATCCGGCCGCGGCACGGCTGGCCGGTCATCCAGGGCGGGTCGATGCGATCGGGATCTTGGCCGACCGCGGCTTCGACGCCTCGCGGTTGCGCGCCGCTGCGCGGAGCGCACTGGTCCTCACCGGCGATTCCCGCGGGAAGGCCGAGTCGCCTGAGCTCCAGGAGGGCCGGACAAGGTTGATTGCGGTCGCTGCGTCGTTCGCGGGCCTCGGCGCGTTCGTCGCGCTGTTCGTCGTCGCCAGCTTGATGGCGCTCGCGGTCCAACAGCGTGAGCAGGAGATTGGCCTCCTGCGCGCGATCGCGGCGACGCCTGGCCAGGTCCGCCGGATGATCGCCTGGGAGGCGACAATCGTCGCGCTCCTCGGCGCGGCGGCCGGGATCTGGCCGGGGATGAAGGTTGCGCATGCCCTCGCGCGCGGGCTCGTGAAGCACGGAATCGCGCCTCGTGGTTTCGCGGTCGGCGATGCACGGCTGGCCGCAGCGGGAGTGCTCGCCGGGAGTGTGGCCGTTGCGTTGCTCGCCGTCTTGTCTGCAAGCCGGCGCGCGGCACGCACTGCTCCGACACGCGCTCTCACCGATGCTTCTGTCGAGACGCGAAGGGTCGGACCCGGGCGTTTGATCGGCGGCCTGATAGCGATCGCTGCGGCGATCCCGCTGTTCGCGGTCTCCGCCGCGACCACGACGCCTGCGACGGCCGCCGCCACCTCAGAGCTCGATGCGATTTTCCTCGTGATCGCCGCGGGCTGCCTCGGCCCGCTCGTTGCGATGTTCGCGGCGAGGCTGTTTCGACCGTTGTTCGGAGCCATCTCGCCGGTCGGCGGATTTCTCGCGTCGGCGAACCTCGGGGCAGCGAGCCGACGATTCTCCTCGGCAAGCACCCCGCTCGTGCTCACCGTCGCCATGAGTTGCACGCTGCTGTTCAGCACGACGACCCTCGACCATGCGATCACCGCACAGCGCCATGCCGGGCTTTCGGCCGACCTCGCACTTTCGAGCTCCGGCCCCGGGCTTCCGCCGTCGACTCTCGACGCAGTGCGCGCTACGCCTGGCGTCGATTCGGCGGTGGCGCTCACGCCGACGACGCTGGGTCCCTCGCTCGGCGTCTCCGGCGATCCGATCCCGGCTGCGATCATCGCCGGCGGCACCGGCGGTGGCCTCGACGTCGACGTCACTGCAGGTTCGCTCGCGGCGCTGCGCGGCAACACGATCGCGCTGGGCCGCAACCGCGCGGATTCGGTCCACGCTCACGTCGGCGAGCGCGTCGACGTCGCGCTCGGCGACGGAACGAAGACACGCGCGACGGTCGTCGCGATCTACACCCGCACGCTGGGCTTCGGCGACGCCCTGCTTTCGCCGGGACTGGTCGCCGGCCACCAGACCAGTCCGTTGGTCGACACCATTCTCGTTCGCGCTCGTCACACGCGCGCGGCGACGGCCGCGCTGCGATCGCTTGCATCGCGTTTCCCGGGGCTGCGCGTCCGAACGCACGCGTCGTTGGCAAGCGCCGACGAAGCCGACCGCGAGACGAACCGCTGGCTTGGCCCGCTGTTCGTCGCGATCATCTTTGCGTTCACGTCGATCGCGGTCGTCAACACGCTCGTGATGATCGCGCTGCGGCGCGGTCGCGAGCTCGCACTCCTACGCCTCACCGGTGCAACGAATCGCCAGGTGCGCTCCATGGCTCGCTGGGAAGCCGCGCTGATCGTCGCGATCGGATTGGGCGTCGGACTCGCGATTGCCGCGACAGCCCTTCTTCCCCTCAGCCATTCGCTCACGGGCGATCTGCGGCCGTACATTCCCCTCCACCAGTTGGCCGCGATCCTGGGCGTCTCGACGCTCGTGGCAGTCATCGCGCTCGCCATTCCGACGCGCGTCGCGCTGCGGAAGCGACCGATCACGGCGCTCGCCTCGGCCGAGTAAACCTCGACGGTTCCGCGAGATCGGCGGAGGTTGCCAATGCCTCCGCCGAGCTCGCGGTTGGCACCTCGGCGGAGATCCGCCAGGATGGCAATGGGACGACGTTCGGGTCAGCCATTCTCAGAGGGAGGTCGGGCGCACGGCCGAGTTCGCTCAACCGCTGGTTGCAGCACCGGAGCGCGCCGCGCACAAGTTACGACGCGACGTGGGCTTCGTCGGGCTCCTGTTCGCGTCGTTCGGATCGATCATCGGCGCGGGCTGGCTGTTTGCCGCCCTCTTCGCTTCGTCGCTTGCCGGACCGGCCGCGATCCTCTCGTGGCTGATCGGCGGTGGCGCAATGATGCTGCTCGCCCTGACGCATGCCGAGCTTGGCAGCACGTACCCCGTGGCCGGAGGTACCGCGCGGTTCCCGCACTATGCGTTCGGCAGCGTGATCGGCTTCACGAGCGGCTGGGTCGCGTTCCTCGGCGCCGTGACGGTCGGGCCGATCATGGTCGAGGCGACGCTCCTCTACGCGTCGAACTACATCTCCTCGCTGACGACAATCTCGGGCGGACGGCCCGTGCTGACCGCGCAGGGCTACGTCGTCGCGGCCGTGCTCCTGCTGGTCTTCTGCACGATCAACGTCCTCGGCGTGCGCTGGCTCGCCGACACGAACGTGGTGGCCGTCTGTTGGAAGATCCTCGTCCCGGCTCTTACCGTCGTAGCGCTCCTGGCGACCGCCGCTCACGGCGGGAACTTCACCGCCGGCGGCGGCTTCATGCCGTTTGGCTGGAAGGGCGTGTTCGTCGCGCTGTCGTCGGGCGGCGTCATCTTCGCGTGCCTCGGCTTCGAGCAGGCGGTCCAGCTCGGCGGCGAGAGCCGCAATCCCAGACGCAACATCCCGCTTGCGATCATCGCCGCGATGCTCGTCGCGATCGGGCTCTACGTCGCGCTCCAGATCGCGTACATCGCGGCGCTCGATCCGTCGAGTCTTTCCAAGGGTTGGGGTGCGGTTTCGTTCTCCGGCAAGGGACAGCTGTTCGGACCGTTCGCCGGGCTTGCAACTGCACTCGGCCTCGGCTGGCTCGCCGTATTCCTCTACACCGACGCGATCGTCTCTCCCGGCGGAACCGGCCTCCTCTACACGGGTGCGAGCGCTCGCCTGTCGTTCGCGCTCGCGCGGAACGGCTATATCCCCGGGGCCTTCGCGCGGCTCACCTCCAGAGGGACGCCGCTCTTCGCAATCGCGTTCTCCTTCCTGTGTGGCCTCGTCATCCTGCTCCCGTTTCCCGGGTGGCAGCAGCTCGTCGGCTTCATCTCCGCGGCGGCCGTGCTCACGTATGCGATGGCGCCGCTCGCGCTCGGAGCGCTCAGGCGTCAGGATCCGACGCGGCCGCGCCTGTTCCGGCTACCAGCGGCATCGCTGGTGGCGCCGGCCGCGTTCGTGGTCGCGAGCGAGATCGTGCTCTTCACGGGGTGGGCGGTCGTCTGGAAGCTGATCGTGGCGATCCTGATCGGCTTCGCACTTCTGGCGGTCTCGACGCTGACCGACACGACCGAACGGACATTGTCGCTCGACTGGCGCAGCGCCGTCTGGCTCTGGCCCTATCTCCTCGGCATGGGCGTGATCTCGTACCTGAGCTCGTTCGACACGCGAACGCCGAGCGCGATCCCGCTGCTCGGCCTGCACGGCCCCCGCAACGCGCTCACGTTCGGCTGGGACATCCTCGCCGTCGCTGTGCTCGGCCTCGCCGTCTACGCCCTTGCGATCCGGACGCGGCTCCCCGCGGCGCGGGCGCTCGAGAACGTCGGCGACCTGACGGCCGAGGCAGAGGCCGAGGACGCTGAGCTGCGCAATCCGTAAGTCGATGAACGTCGGGCATGGCCCTCAGCCGAGTTCTTGAGCGAGCCCGATAAGAAGTCCTTCCGGCCCGCGGATATAGCAGAGCCGATACGCGTCTTCGTACCGGACCACCTCGCTGCTGACGAGCTGTGCACCGTGCTTGCGGAGCCGCGCGAGCGTATCGTCGATGTCGTCGACAGCGAACATGACGCGCAGGTAACCAAGTGCGTTCACCGGGGCGTTCCGGTGATCGGCGACCACAGGCGGCGTGAGAAACCGGGAGAGCTCGAGCCGGCTGTGGCCGTCCGGGGTGCGCATCATGGCGATCTCGACGCGTTGGTCGCCCAGTCCGGTGACGCGGCCCGCCCACTCGCCTTCGACCGTGGCTTGCCCTTCGAGTTCTAGGCCGAGCTCGCGAAAGAACGCGATCGTCGCCGGTAGGTCGTCGACGACAATGCCCACGTTGTCCATCCGCCGAACGGTCATTCGGTCACGTTCCTCCTCGGTCGTCGGGATGCCGGCCATCCGGCGCAACGGTTTCGGCGTTCGCAGTACGTGCCGCCGGTAGTTCAACCGTGGCTCCGAGTCCCCCCTCGGGTCGCGGCGCGAGCGTGAGGGTGCCGTCATGGGCCTGGGTGATGCTCTTGACGATCGCCAGGCCGAGGCCGACGCCTGCGGGGTCCGTGCGTATGCGCTCCGTGCCCCGCTGAAACGGTTCGGCTAGCGTCGCGACGACGTCTGGCGCGAGATTCTCGCCGGTGTTCACGACGGTGAGCATCGTGCGGTTGGGTCGAACGCTCGTCGTCACCCAGACGCTGCCCCACCGCGGCAGGTTGTGGACGATCGCGTTGTGTACGAGGTTCGTTGCGAGCTGGAGCAGGAGCGCGTGGGAGCCGATCGTGTGTGCCGCATCCCCCGACGTCTCGACGGTGACGCCGCATTTCTCGGCGAGGGGGAGGAGCGTCTCAGTGGCTTCTTCGGCTACGAGCGAAAGGTCGACGTGCTCGCGGCCGAACGACCGTTGGTCGGCGCGGCTGAGCAGGAGAAGGGCTTCGGTGAGCTCGATCGCTCGCGCGTTGACTGCGTGAAGGCGATCGACGAGCTCGACGGCGGCGCGGTTCGGGTCGTTGCGGGCGACGTCGAGAAGCGTCTGCGTGATCGCCAGCGGGGTGCGCAGTTCGTGGGAGGCGTTGGCGGCGAATCGCTGCTGTTCGGCGACGTGTGCCTCGAGTCGCGCGAGCATCGCATCGAAGGTGTCGGCGAGCTCGCGGAACTCGTCCCGACGTCCTTCCAAGTCGATCCGGTGAGAGAGCGACCCTGTCGCGGCCATGCGTGTGGCGTCGGCAATGCGGGTCAACGGCGCGAGCATGCGGCCGGCGAGAATCCATCCGCCGACGAGACCGAACACCAGAAGGAAGGTCATCACGATCGCGGCGATCGGAGCGAAGTAGCGAAGAAGCGCGGCGTGACTTTGCACCAGAAAGATCACACCGGGGTGCACGCCACGCGAAAGCGAGAAGTACCCGGCGACGAGCAGCACCGCGCCTGCGAGCATGAGGAATCCGGCGTAGCTGAGGGTGAGTTTGAGGCGGACACTCAGACCGGGGGCTCTATCCATGGTCTCGTCGCTCGCGCTCGGTGTCCGGTTGAGTGTCGATGCGGTAGCCGACGCCGGGGACGGTGGCGATGATCCAGGGCTCGCCGAGGCGTTTGCGCAACGCCGAGACCGTGATGCGCACGGCGTTCGTGAACGGGTCGGCGTTCTCGTCCCAGGCGCGCGCGAGCAGCTCTTCGGCGCTGACGACGCCGCCCTCGGCAGCGACGAGGACTTCGAGCACCGCGAATTGCTTTCTGGTCAGCGCGATGTAGCGCCCGTCGCGGTAGACCTCTCGCCGGAACGGATCGAGCCGCAGACCCGCGATCTCCCGCACGGGTGGCCTGATGTGGG
>JBJMJS010000036.1:0-18546 GCA_045806225.1 Gaiellaceae bacterium | reverse complement strand
CGCGGCCAGGTGTCGGACCTGGAGAGCCAGGCCAACGAGATCCAGCGGATGCGCGAGCAGCTGGAGGAGATGCTGTCCAAGCACTCCAACCAGACTCCGCAGCAGGTCAGCGAGGACATCGAGCGCGACAAGATCCTCACGGCCGAGGAAGCGCTGGAGTACGGCATCGTCGACCAGATCATCTCGACCCGGAAGATGAACAACGAATCCGTCCGCTGACGTGGGCGCGATGTTGTGGTCTGCCGTCCTTGGCGCGGTTTGACCGTGTGCGCGGCAAGGTGCACGTCAAAGTGAACCGTGCCAAGGGGGGCCCGAACGAGGGGCCCGGCAAGGTACCGTCGGATATAAGGCAGCACCAGGAGCCGCTGGACTCGTAGCGTCCAGTCGTCTCCCAGGCGAAGGGGAAGCACACCGTGGCACGCATCGGTGACGGCGGCGATCTGCTCAAGTGCTCGTTCTGCGGCAAGAGCCAGAAGCAGGTCAAGAAGCTCATCGCAGGGCCCGGTGTGTACATCTGCGACGAGTGCATCGACCTCTGCAACGAGATCATCGAGGAGGAGCTCGCGGAGACCAGCGAGGTGCGCTGGGAGGAGCTCCCGAAGCCCCGCGAGATCTACGAGTTCCTCGAGGGGTACGTGGTCGGGCAGGAGGCCGCCAAGCGCGCCCTCTCGGTCGCCGTCTACAACCACTACAAGCGGGTCCAGATCGCCCAGTCCGGAGAGGGCGACGTCGAGCTGCAGAAGTCGAACATCATGATGCTGGGCCCGACCGGCTGCGGCAAGACGCTGCTCGCCCAGACCCTGGCGCGGATCCTCAACGTCCCGTTCGCGATCGCCGACGCGACGGCGCTGACCGAGGCCGGCTACGTCGGCGAGGACGTCGAGAACATCCTCCTGAAGCTGATCCAGGCCGCCGACTTCGACATCAAGAAGGCGGAGACCGGGATCATCTACATCGACGAGGTCGACAAGATCGCGCGGAAGGCGGACAACCCGTCGATCACGCGCGACGTGTCGGGCGAGGGCGTGCAGCAGGCGCTCCTGAAGATCCTCGAAGGAACGGTCGCCTCCGTTCCGCCGCAGGGAGGCCGTAAGCACCCGCACCAGGAGTTCCTCTCGATCGACACGACGAACATCCTCTTCATCTGCGGCGGCGCGTTTGCCGGGCTCGACAAGATCATCGCCAAGCGGATCGGCAAGAACGCGGTCGGGTTCGGCGCAGAGGTCCGCTCGAAGCATTCGATCGAGGCGTCCGAGCTGCTCGCCGACGTGATGCCCGAAGATCTTTTGAACTTCGGCCTGATCCCGGAGTTCATCGGTCGGCTGCCGGTCATCTCGGCCGTCCACCAGCTCAAGCGCGAGGATCTCGTCCAGATCCTCACCGAGCCGAAGAACGCGCTCGTGAAGCAGTACCAGCGCTTCTTCGGCTACGACAACATCGAGCTCGTGTTCACAGACGACGCGCTCTGGGAGATCGCCGACAAGGCACTCGAGCGCGAGACCGGCGCCCGCGGGCTCCGGTCGATCATCGAGAACGCGCTGCTCGACGTGATGTTCGAGCTGCCGTCGCGCCGCGACGTCTCCAAGTGCGTGATCACGAAGGAGACGATCGAGAAGCACCTGAAGCCGACGCTCGTCACGAGCGCCGAGGGTGTCGTGGACGACACCGAGCTCGCCGAAGAATCCGCCTAGCTTCGCCCTTCGTCGAGCCGTCGGGGAGGGCGCTCGTCCTACGTAGGCGAGATTCTGGATCCAAAATCCTGGCCCGTCGAGGGTTGAACCGCCGAATCTCGGGCGTATACCCTTCGCGGATGCTTGATCTGGGATCCGAAATCACACTGACCGACGTGGCGCGGCGGGACGAGACCGGGCGGAGCAGCAGCTCCGTCGTCGTCCTGACGACGGCGGAGCTCGCGGAGTGCACCTGCCCCGAGTTCTGCGAGCGCGACCACGACGTCGACTAACGGGAGGTTCGATGACCGCCGATTCGAACGGCCGCCGGAACGGCGGCGGGGATGCCTTGCTGCACGAGTGGGCTGCGCCGCGTTGGCGCGGGATCCGCCGGCCGTATGCCGTCGCCGACGTGCATCGGCTCCGCGGCTCGGTGGCGGTGGAGCACACACTGGCGCGCCGCGGGGCCGAGCGCCTGTGGAGCCTCCTGCAGTCGCGCGACTACGTCGCCGCCCTTGGCGCCGTCACCGGGAACCAGGCGGTGCAGATGGCGAAGGCCGGCCTCGAGGCGATCTACCTCTCGGGTTGGCAGGTCGCCGCGGACGCGAATCTCTCCGGCCAGACGTACCCGGACCAGAGCCTCTATCCCGCCAACAGCGCGCCCGCGCTCGTCAAGCGCCTGAACAACGCGCTTTTGCGCGCCGATCAGATCGCGTGCGCGGACGGACGCTCGGACCGCGACTGGCTCGTCCCGATCGTCGCCGACGCCGAGGCCGGATTCGGCGGGCCGCTCAGCGCGTACGAGCTGATGCGCGCGATGATCGAAGCCGGAGCGGCCGGCGTCCATTTCGAGGACCAGCTCGCGGCGGAGAAGAAGTGCGGCCACCTCGGCGGCAAGGTTCTCGTCCCGACGAGTCACTTCGTCCGCACGCTCACGGCTGCGCGGCTCGCTGCCGACGTCGCCGCCGTCCCGACGGTTCTCGTCGCGCGCACGGACGCGCTGAGCGCGACCTTGCTGACGAGTGACGTCGACGACGCGGACCGGTCGTTCCTGACCGGCCAACGAACAGCCGAAGGCTTTTACCGCGTCACCGACGGGCTGAATGCGGCCGTCACGCGGTCGCTCGCGTACGCGCCGCACGCCGACCTGATCTGGTTCGAGACCTCGACACCGGACATGGACGACGCGCGCGCGTTCGCTGCCGCGGTGCGCGAGCAATTCCCGGGCAAGCTGCTCGCGTACAACTGCTCGCCGTCGTTCAACTGGCGCGCGCATCTCGGCGACGACGAGATCGCCGCGTTCCAGCGGGAGCTCGGCGCGCTCGGCTACCGCTTCCAGTTCGTGACGCTTGCCGGCTTCCACGCGCTGAACGCGTCGATGTTCGAGCTCGCCCGCGGCTACGCGGCGGACGGGATGAGCGCCTACGTCCGGCTGCAGGAACAGGAGCTTGCGCTCGAGGCGGACGGGTACACGGCCACCCGCCACCAGCAGGAGGTCGGCGCCGGGTACTTCGACGCAGTCGCGAGCATCATCAGCGGCGGCTCGAGCTCGACGCTCGCGCTTACCGGCTCGACCGAGGAGGCGCAGTTCGAGGCGGCGCGATGAGTGTCGCGGCCGTCGCGCGGCCCGAGGCGGGCCAAGCCGAAGTTCTGACGCCGGAGGCGCTTGCGTTCGTCACGTTGCTCGAGCGCGAGTTCGGCGCAGAGCGCCGCGCGTTGCTCGAGCGTCGGGACGCGCGACAGTTGGAACTGCGCGGCGGCGCACAGCCGGCATTCCTCGACGAAACACGCGCGATTCGCGAGGGCGAGTGGCGGGTTGCGGCTCCGCCGCCGGATCTTCGTGACCGCCGGGTCGAGATCACCGGTCCCGTCGATCGCAAGATGATGATCAACGCGCTGAACTCCGGCGCGCGCGTGTTCATGGCGGACTTCGAGGACTCGTGCTCGCCGACCTGGCCGAACATCGTCTCGGGCCAGCAGAATCTCCGCGACAGTGTCCGGAGGACGATCTCGCTCGAGACGCCGGAGAAGTCCTACCGGCTGTCGGGCGAGCCGGCGACCCTCGTCGTCCGGCCGCGCGGGTGGCATCTGGAGGAGCGGCATGTGCTCGTCGACGACCGGCCGGTCTCCGCGAGCCTGTTCGACTTCGGGCTCGCCTGCTTCCACAACGCGCAAGCGTTGCTCGACCTCGGCTCCGGACCGTACTTCTACTTGCCGAAGCTCGAGGGCCATCTCGAGGCCAGGCTGTGGAACGACGTGTTCGCACTCGCGGAGGAGGAGCTCGGCTTGCCGCATGCGTCGATTCGCGCGACGGTGCTGATCGAGACGATCCTGGCCGCGTTCGAGATGAACGAGATCCTCTGGGAGCTACGCGAGCGGTCGACGGGGTTGAACGCCGGCCGCTGGGACTACATCTTCAGCGCGATCAAGAAGCTCGGCGCGGTGTTGCCGGATCGTGCGCAGGTGACGATGACCGTCCCGTTCATGCGCGCCTACACCGAGCTCCTCGTCGCGACGTGTCACCGCCGCGGTGCACACGCGATCGGCGGCATGTCCGCGTTCATCCCCTCGCGACGCGACTCGGATGTCAACGCGACCGCGATCGCGAACGTGCGAGATGACAAGCTGCGCGAGTCGCGCGACGGCTTCGACGGCACGTGGGTGGCGCATCCGGATCTCGTCCCCGTTGCGCTCGAGGTGTTCGGCGCGGTACTCGATGGGCGGCCGAATCAGCTCGAGCGCAACGCGGAGGAGGTCGCGGTGACGGCAGCGGCGCTCTGCGACTTCGCCGTTCCGGGCGGGAAGGTGACCGACGCGGGCGTGCGGGCGAACGTCTCGGTGGGGACTCGGTACCTCGACGCGTGGCTCGACGGCGTCGGTGCTGCCGCGATCGACCACCTGATGGAAGACGTCGCGACCGCCGAGATCTCGCGGGCGCAGGTCTGGAGCTGGGTCCGGGCGGGTCTCGTCGAGGCCGAGACGGTACGCGCCGAGATCGCTGCGGCGCCGGTGTCCGACGCCGCGAAGGAGGTGTTCGAGGAGGTCGCGCTCGCCGACGAGCTCGTCGAGTTCCTCACGCTGCCCGCGTACGATCGACTCCCGTGAGCCTCGACAGTACGAAGGCCGACGAGATCGCGCTCGTCGTCGAGGAGGCGATCGTCTCGGGGGAGCTGCCGCCCGGCACCGTCCTGCGCCAGGAGCAGCTGTCCGAGCGCTTCAACGTCAGCCGCACGCCGATCCGCGAAGCGCTTCGACGCCTCGCGGCGCTCGGCCTCGTGTCGTTCGTCCCGAATCGCGGAGTTCGCGTGCGGACGCTTTCGCGCGACGAGCTGTGGGAGGCGTTCCTCGTCCGCGCCGAGCTCGAGTCGCTCGCGACGGAGATCGCGGCGCCGAAGATGACGTCGGACGACCTTGTCGAGCTCGAGCGCGCGGAGGCAGAGTTCAGCCGTGCGACGCAGGCGCTTCGCCCGCGCCCGCGTGAAGGCGATGACCGGTGGCGGCTCACCTCCGAGTGGGTTCGCGCGAACCACGGCTTCCACGACGTGATCTACCGGGTCGCGTCCGTTCCGATGATCGAGCGGCTCGCGAAGGGCGCCCGCCGCTCGTTCTCCGGCCACGCGATGTGGGGCCCCGGCGGCTCGGACGTCGACGCGCTCTACGAGCGTAACGACCACGAGCACCAGGCGATCATCGCGGCGCTGAGGGCGGCGAACCCTGGTGGAGCGCGGACGCTCTCCCGCGAGCATGTTCTGCACTCGTACGAGCTGCTCGTCCACGTGCTCGACCAGCGCGAGGGCAACGGCGCGGCGCTCGCGTCGGCCGCGACGCGCTAGATCACATGGCCGAGCCGCTGAACGCCGGTGCCACGCTCGGCCCGTCGCGATGGCTCCAGGTCACGCAGGAACGCATCGACGCGTTCGCTGCTGCGACCGAGGACGCGCAATGGATCCACGTCAACCGGCGGCGTGCGGCGGAAGGCCCGTTCGGCACGACGATCGCCCACGGCTTCCTGACGCTGTCGCTGCTGCCGGAGCTGTGGTTCGAGGTCTTCGGTGACGGCGGCTATCGCGTGACCATCAACTACGGCGTAAACCGCGTCCGTTTTCCCGCCCCGGTCCCCGTGGACAGTCGGGTGCGCGCGACGTTCCGCATCGTCGACGTCGCAGCGGTGGACGGCGGTGCACAGGCGGTGATCGCAGCGACGATCGAGCGCGGCGGTTCGGAAAAGCCGGTCTGCGTCGCCGAAGTCGTCTTCCGCTTCCTGCACTGATCACGCGGGCCGCGGGCCGGCGCGCACGAGCGCCAGCATCTCGTCGAGCGTGCCGCGGCGGTCGTGGACGCTTTCGAGCCACCATGTCGCACCGGCGGCGGCGTACGCCTGCGGCGCCGCACGATCGCGGTAGCCGAGCACGGCGACGTCGAAGTCGTCCCTCCGGCCGATCGTCGCGATCGCGCGCGCGAGGTCGGCGGGCGAGACGGTCATTCCGGTCGGGTCGGCGGTGTCGGCGCACCAGCCGTCCCAGTGTGCGGCGCGGCGGAGCGACGCGGGGCGGTTGCCGCCGATCCAGATCGGCAGTCGGCGTTGCACCGGTGGAGGCGCGAGCGTGACACCGCGGACGGTGTAGTGAACGCCCTCGTGCGTGACCTCTTCGCCCGTCCAGAGCGCACGGAGAACGTCGAGGCCCTCGTCGAGCATCGTCGCGCGAACGCGCGTGTCCGATTCGTCGCCGAACTTCGAGAACTCCGACGACGATCCACCCAGGCCGGCGCCGAAGACCACGCGGCCGCCGCTCAGGACGTCGAGCGTCGCAACCTGGTGTGCGAGGACGTGCGGGCGCCGTCGCGCTACCGGGGTCACGGCGGTCCCGATCCGAATCCGGCTCGTCGAAGCGGCGACCGCGGCGAGGGTCACCCATGGGTCGGCGGCGGGTGGGCCCCAGACGAACGCGAGGTGATCCCACAGGAAGAGGCCGTCCCAGCCACTCTCCTCCGCGGCCCGTGCGACGTCGACGGCCGACCGCGGGTCGGCGTACGTGCCGATGTTCGCCAATGAGATCCCGTACCGCACGAGGCAAGACACTAAAGTGCGCACGGTGAATTTCACGACGCGCCCCGAGCTGCGTGGAACGTTCGGGATGGTCGCGTCCACGCACTGGCTTGCGTCCGCCGCGGGGATGGCGGTGCTCGAGCGCGGCGGCAACGCCTTTGACGCCGCGGTCGCGACCGGCTTCGCGCTCCAGGTCGTCGAGCCGCACCTGAACGGGCCGGGCGGGGATCTGCCGGCGATCGTGTATGACGCGACGCGCGGCGAGGTGCAGGTCGTGTGTGCGCAGGGGACCGCGCCGGCAGCGGCGACGATCGAGCGGTTCGAGCAGCTCGGCCTCGATGCGATTCCCGGCACCGGTTTCCTGCCTGCTGTCGTTCCTGGTGCCTTCGACGGGTGGCTCTTGCTGTTGCGCGAGTTCGGGACGTGGCGCCTCGCGGACGTGCTCGAGTTTGCGATCGGCTTCGCCGAGACGGGCTTTCCGATCGTTCCGGCGATCGAGCGCGCGATCACCGGCGTCGAGGACATCTTCCGCGACGAGTGGACGACGTCGGCGGAGGTGTTCTTGCCCGTGCCGCGCGCCGGGACGTTGTTCCGCAATCCAGGTGTTGCAGCGACCTACCGCCGCATCGTCGCCGAGTCCCGCGGCGGCACGCGCGAGCAGGAGCTCGAGCGCGCACGCGCACTGTGGTACGAGGGTTTCGTCGCGGAGCAGATCGACGCGTTCGTTTGCACCGAGACGATGGATACGACCGGCGTCGCGCATGCCGGGTTGCTGACCGCGGACGACCTCGCGGGGTGGCACGCGACACTCGAGCCGCCCCTCACACGCGACTATCACGGGCACACGGTGTTCAAGACGGGACCGTGGGGACAGGGGCCGGTTTTCCTGCAGCAGCTCGCGCTGCTCGAGCGCTTCGACCTCCGCGAGATGGGCGTCGGAAGCGCGGAGTTCGTCCACACCGTCGTCGAGTGCGCGAAGCTCGCGTTCGCCGACCGCGAGGCTTGGTACGGGGACCCCGCGTTCGTCGACGTCCCGATCGAGCTGTTGCTGAGCGACGCGTACGCGGACGAGCGGCGGATGCTGGTCGGCGACGACGCGTCGGGCGACTTGCGCCCCGGCGGCCCGAGCCCGCGACTGCCGGCGCCGGTGAGGGGCGCGCTCGCCGCGGGCGTCGGCGAGCCAACGCGCGCGAGCGGCGACACCTGCCACCTCGACGTCGTCGACCGCCACGGCAACATCGTCAGCGCGACGCCGAGCGGCGGCTGGTTGTGGAGCTCTCCGGTCGTTCCGGAGCTGGGTTTCCCGCTCGGGACCCGCGCGCAAATGTTCTGGCTCGAGGAGGGGCTGCCGAACTCGCTCGCGCCGCGCAAGCGCCCGCGGACGACGCTGTCGCCGTCGCTCGCGTTCCGCGACGGCGATCCGTACCTGGCATTCGGCACGCCGGGCGGCGACCAGCAAGACCAGTGGTCGCTCGTCTTTTTCCTGCATCACGTCGACTTCGGCCTCGATCTGCAGGCGGCGATCGACGCGCCGTCGTTCCACACGAACCACTTCCCGAGCTCGTTCTACCCCCGTGACGCACACCCGCGGCAGATCGAGGTCGAGGCGCGCTATCGACCCGAGGTCGTCGAGACGTTGCGGGAACGCGGCCACGAGGTCGAGGTGACCGACGAGTGGTCGCTGGGTCGCGTCAGCGCTGCGGGACGTGAGAGCGGGATGCTGAAGGCCGGAGCGAACCCGCGCGCGATGCAGGGCTACGCCGTCGGCCGGTGACGCGCCGCCAGCGCCGCGCGCTTGCGTCGATCTGCGAGACGTTCGTCGAGGGCGCGGTCGACGCCGGCGTCCCGGACGCACTGCTCGAACTGACGCCGCGGAGCGACCGCCGCGCGCTCCTTGCACTTCTGTCGGTGTGGGACGTCGGCGGCCGCTTCAGCCGCCGTTCGCGCGACGCGCGCGAGGCGGCGCTCCGAGCCTGGCGGGACAGCGCGATTCCGGCGCGGCGCCGCGTCTACCACGGATTGCGCCGCGGCACGCTGATCCCGTTCCACGCGCGCACCGAGCCTGAACAGACCGCCGGTCCGGCCGCCCCGCCGCGACTGCGGCCGCTGCATCCCGAGGGCGACACGCAACTGTCCTGCGACGTCTGCGTTGTCGGCTCTGGTGCGGGCGGCGGCGTCGCCGCGGCCGTCCTCGCGGAGGCCGGCCTCGACGTCGTCGTGCTGGAGGCGGGCGCTCATCACGAGGACCGCGATTTCGGCGGCGTCGAGCTCGACGCTTACCGCCGCCTCTACTACGAGTCGGCGGCGCCGACGAGCATCGACGGCGGCATCGGACTGCTCGCCGGCCGCTGCGTGGGAGGCACGACCGTCGTCAACTACACGACATCGTTCCGCACCCCCGACGCGATTCGCGCCGAGTGGGGAGAGCCGTTCACCTCACGTGAATACGACGCGAGCCTCGAAGCGGTGTGCACGAGGCTCGGCGTCAACACGGACGAGGGATTGCCCTCCTCACGTGACCGCGCCATGGCGCGCGGCCTCGAACGCCTCGGGTGGCATGTCGCCGAGATGCCGCGGAACACGCGCGGTTGCGAGCAAGGCGCGATCTGCGGCCGATGCGGCTTCGGGTGTCCGCTCGGCGCGAAGCAGTCGACGCTCGTCACGTGGCTCGTCGATGCGGACGCCGCAGGCGCGCGCGTCGTCCCGTCGACACGCGCAACACGTGTTGTTGTTGCATCGGGTCGCGCGCGCGGGGTCGAGGCAGAAACGACGAGCGGCGGTCGCGTAACCGTCGGTGCGCGCGCAGTCGTGGCAGCCGCCGGTGCTCTGAACACGCCGGTGTTGCTCGAGCGCTCGGGTGTCGGGGGCGGCCACGTCGGCAAGCACCTCCACCTGCATCCGACGACGGGCGTCTGCGGCGTCTTCGAGGAGGAGATCCGGCCGTGGGAGGGGACGCTCCAGGCGCTGTACTCGGACCAGCACGCCGAGCTCGGCGACGGATACGGCCTCAAGTACGAGACCGCGCCCGTCCACCCCGGCGTCCTCGCTGCGTTCGCCCCGTGGGAGGACGCCCGGCAGAGCCGCGACCTGCTCGCACGGCTGCCACACCTCTCGGGGATCGGACTGTTGCTGCGCGACCGCAGCGAGGGCGAGGTGCAAACGACCCGCGCCGGCGAACCGCGGGTGCGTTACCGGCTGAACGACGCCGACATCGCGAACGTCCGGATCGGCCTCGACGGGGCGGCGCGGATCTTCGAAGCCGCAGGGGCGAGGGAGATCTTCTCGTCGCACGCGCAGTGGACGGCGTACACGCCGGCGGCCGGCCGCCGCGCGGCGTTCCTCGCGGCCGCGGACGCGGCCGGGTACGGCCCGGGACGCTGCACGTTCTATTCGTTCCATCTGATGGGGTCCGCACGGAGCGGTGCGTCGCCGTCCGCATCGGTGACAGGCCCGACCGGCGAGACGTGGTCGACGCGCGGCCTCTACGTGATGGACGGCTCGTCGTTTCCGAGCGCTTCGGGCGTCAATCCGATGATCACGATCGAAGCGACTGCGCACCTGAACGCACGCCGGCTGGCGGCGGAGCTGACGTGACGGCGGCGCCCGACGGAAGCCCGATCCCCGTCTACCTTCGGTTTCCGCCGCTCGGCGAGGCCGAGATCGTCGCGCGTGCCGGTCCCCCCGGCGGCGAGGTGCTCGAGCTCGGCTGCGGCGTCGGCCGGATCACCCGCGAGCTCGTCGCCCGCGGCTACCGCGTCGTCGCGGTCGACGAATCCGGCGAGATGCTCCGGCACGTGACGGACGCCGAGGCGGTGCAGGCGCGGATCGAGGACCTCGACCTCCGCCGTAGGTTCGACTGCGTGGTGCTCGCGAGCCACCTCGTCAACGCAGACGACGACGCGCAGCGCCGCGCGTTCCTGCGGGCGTGCGCACGGCACGTGCGCCGCGACGGCGTCGTGTTGGTCGAGCGCCATCTGCCCGGGTGGCGGCCGGAGCCAGGCGTGCAAGGCCAGGTCGGCGATGTCACGGTCGCGCTCGAGGACGTCGAGGTCGATCCCCCGACCGTCTCAGCCACCGTCCGCTACGACGTCGACGGCGAGACGTGGCGCCACCCCTTCGTCGCGCGCATCCTCGACGACGCGGAGCTCGACGACGAGCTAGGCGCCGTCGGCCTCGAGCGGGCGCGCGTCGTCGACGAGCGCGGCGCCTGGGTCGCGGCTAGACTCCGGCGCATAGTCGCTGCGTGACCTCACCGGCTCCGTGACAAGCCGCCGAAACTCGGAGGCTAAGCTCGCGTGATGGACCCGCTCTACAAGCCGCAGGGCGTGGAAGAGCGCTGGCAGCGGACGTGGGAGGAGGAAGGCCTCTACAACGCTGAGGCAGACGACCCGCGGCCGAAGTTCGCGATCGCCCATCCGCCGCCGAACGTCACCGGCGACCTTCATCTCGGCCACGCGCTCCAGTTGTCGCTCGCAGACACGATCGTCCGTACGCGCCGGATGCAGGGCTACAACGTCCTGTTCCAGCCGGGCTTCGACCACGCCGGGATCTCGACCCAGAACGCGGTCGAGAAGCATCTCGCGACCGAGGGCAAGACGCGCCAGGACCTCGGCCGCGAAGCGTTCGAGGCGCGCGTCTGGGAGTGGCTGCGTGAATACGGCGGCAAGATCATGGTGCAGTTCCGCCGCATCGGCGCGTCCCTCGACTACCGCCGCGAGCGCTTCACGATGGACGACGCGTATGTGCGCGCCGTGAACCGGTTCTTCGTCCATCTCTGGGAGAAGGGGTGGATCTACCGCGCGAACAGGATCGTGAACTGGTGCCCGTTCCACCTGACGTCATTGTCGGATCTCGAGCTCGAGCACGCCGAAGTCGACGACGCGCTCACGTACGCGCGCTATCCGCTCGCGGACGGCGACGGCCACATCACGATCGCGACCGTGCGGCCGGCGACGATCCTTGCGGACGTCGCCGTGGCCGTGCATCCCGACGACGAGCGCTACCGCGAGCTCGTCGGGCGCGAGGTCGTCGTGCCGTGGGTCGAGCGTCGCGTGCCCGTGATCGCCGACGACCGCGTCGAGATCGACTTCGGCACCGGCGCGCTGAAGATCACGCCGGGGCACGACCCGAAGGACTACGAGATCGGACGCGACCACGGCCTTCCCGAGCTGACGGTGATCGGGCCCGACGGGCGGATGAACGATGAGGCAGGGGAGCTCGCGGGGCTGACGCAAGAGGAGGCCGACACGCGCATCGTCGACTGGCTCCGCGACCGCGGCGGGCTCGAGAAGCGCGAGTCCTACCGCCATTCGATCGCCCTCTGCGACCGGTGCAAGAGCCGGATCGAGCCGAGAATCTCGCTGCAGTGGTGGTGCGCGATGGACGACCTGAAGCAGCCGGCCCTCGATGCGCTCCGCAGCGGCCGCGTGACGTATCACCCGCGGTCGCAACATCGCTTCGCGATCACGTCGCTCGAGGACGCGCCGGACTGGAACATCTCGCGGCAGATCTGGTGGGGCCATCAGCTGCCGCTCTGGGAATGCGCGGACGGCCACGCGACAGTGCAGGAGACGGAGGCCGACGCGTGCGCGGAGTGCGGCTCGCAGGACCTGAGGCGCAGCGAGGACGTGCTCGACACGTGGTTCTCCTCCGCGCTCTGGCCGTTCGCGACGCTCGGCTGGCCGGACGACACGCCCGACCTGCGCGCGTTCTATCCCGGTGACCTGAACACGACCGCGCGCGACATCATCCGGTTGTGGGAGAACCGGATGATCTTCTCGGGCCTCGAGCTGATGGGCGACGTCCCTTTCACAGACGTCGTCATCCACTCGCTCGTGCACGCACCGACTGGCGGCCGGATGTCGAAGAGCCTCGGCACGGGGATGAACCCGATCGCGAACATCGAGCAGCACGGGGCGGACGCGACGCGCTACGGCCTGATGAAGATGGCGTCGTCACAGGACGTCACGTTCTCGGAAGGCGCGATCGAGGAAGGGCGCAAGCTCGCGAACAAGCTCTGGAACGCGAGCCGGCTGCTGCTGCAAGCGGGCGTCACGGAGGTCGAAGAACGACCGTCGTCGCTCGAAGAGCGGTGGATCCTCGCGCGCATGTCGCAGACGCAGCGCGCCATCGAGCGACTCCTCGACGAGTTCGACTTCGCGCACCTCGTCGACGAGCTCTACCACTTGACGTTCGACGACTTTTGCGACTGGTACCTCGAAGCGATCAAGCCGCAAATCTACGGCGGTGACGCCGACGCGCTCGCGACCGCCGCGTCGGCACTCGAGCGGTTGCTGAAGCTGCTGCACCCGGCGATGCCGCACGTGACGGAAGAGATCTGGAGCAATCTTCCGGCGCGTCAGACGCGGTTGATCGTCGCGCCGTGGCCGCAGGCCGGCGACGACGCGGCGGCCGACGCGCTCCGGCGCGTGCAGGAGGCGGCCGAGCGCTTCCGCCGGAGCGGTGTCGCGACGCCGCTCGAGGGCGACGAGAAGCGGATCTTCGACGCGGTCGTGAAACCGGAGCGGAGCGCCGGGAACGGCGACGCGTCGGCCGAGATCGACCGCCTGCGCAAGGAGATCGCCCGCGCCGAAGGGATGCTCGCCAACGAGCGCTTCCTCTCGAAGGCGCCGGACCACGTCGTCCAGGCCGAGCGCGAGAAGCTCGAGCGATACCGCCGTGAGCTCGACGCGCTCAGCGGTTGAATTCCTCGAATCGCTGTCGCCGTGGCCGGAGGAGTTCGGCCTCGAGCGAATGCGCCGGCTCGTCGTCGACCTCGGCCATCCGGAGCGCGCATTCCCGTCGATCCACGTCGTCGGCACGAACGGCAAGTCGACGGCGACGCGGACGATCGCGGCGTTGCTGCGGCGCGAGGGCTTGCGCGTCGGCGCGTACACGTCGCCGCACGTCCGCGGGTGGCACGAGCGGCTCGACGCGGATCCGCGCACGTTCGAGCGGGCGGTCGAACGCGTCCTCCCGCACGCGGACGGCGCAACGCAGTTCGAGGTCGTGACGGCGGCCGCGCTCGCCGAATTCGCGGCGCAGAAGGTCGACGTCGCGGTGATCGAGGCCGGCCTGGGAGGGCGGCTCGACGCGACGAACGTCGTCGGCGCGCGCGTCGTCCTGCTGACGAACGTCGGCCTGGACCACACCGACGTCCTCGGCGGCACGCGCGAGGAGATCGCGCACGAGAAGCTCGCGGTTGCGAAGCCGGGCGCGATCGTCGTGCTCGGCGAGCCGGAATGGGCGCGGCTCGTGCCGGCGAACGAGTGCCGGCCCGGCGGGGCGCGAGAAGCCGCGGAGGCGTTTCTCGGCCGGAGCGTCGACGCCGAGGTCGAGGTGGAGCTTCCCGGCCGGCTCGAGTGGCGCGGCCGCGACGAGGTGTGGGACGGCGCCCACAACCCCGCCGGCCTCGATTACCAGGCGGAGCGCTTGCCGGACCGGGACTGGGTCGTCGTCGCGTCGATCCTCGGCGACAAGGACGTCGAGGCGATGCTGGAGCGGCTCGGACGGCGCGGGGGGACGCTGATCGCGACCACGTCGTCGAGCTCCCGTGCCCTTCCAGAGAAGGAACTCGCCCGCCGCGCCGAACCGTACTTCGACCGTGTCGAACGCGATCCGGACCCTCAGAGCGCTCTTCGTCGAGCCCGCGAGCTCGGCCCCGTCCTTGTCACCGGTTCCCTCTACCTCCTTGCCGATCTCGAGCGGGCGGACTAGAACGTTGTCCATGGCCGGCGCGGGCGAACGGCTTACAGTCTTCGCGTTCGCCGCGTTCGTCGTGCTGGCGATCGTCGTGTTCGCGTTTGCTGTGGGCTATTTGATCGGAAGAATCCTCCTGTGATCCTCGCCTCGACCTTCGGCGGCGTCCACGACTTCTTCAACTCGGGGACGTGGCTCGTCATCCGGAACCTGCTGCTGTTCTTCCTCGTCGTCTTCTGGCTGGCGACGGTGTGGTGGGTGTACAAGGACGCGCGGCGGCGGATCGAGGACACGTGGCTCGTCGGGACGGCCGTCGTCCTGCCGCTCGTCGCCCCGTTCATCGGCGTCCTCGTCTACATGTTGTTCCGGCCTCCGGAGTATCTCGAGGACGTGCGCGAGCGTGAGCTCGAGATCAAGGCGATGGAGGAGCGGCTCGCGCGGCGCGACCTCCACTGCCCCGTGTGCCGCGCCGAGGTCGGGCCGGACTTCCTCGTCTGTCCCGTCTGCACGACGAAGCTGAAGCAGGCGTGCTCGAACTGCAAGGCGCCGCTCGAGGCGCTGTGGCAGATCTGCCCGTACTGCGAGACGTCGGTCGAGCCGGCGACGGTCGGCGAGTTCCCGACGTTCGAGGCGCGACCGTCCAGGCGACGGCGACGGTCTGAGTAGACTCCCGCGTCCGTGGCTGCGGAGCGGACGCTCATCCTGATCAAGCCCGACGCGGTCGCACGCGGCCTTGCCGGCGCGATCCTCGGACGGATCGAGCAGCGCGGTTGCACGCTTCGGGCCGGCAAGCTCCTCCGCGTGTCGCGCGAGCTCGGCGAGCGCCATTACGCAGAACACAAAGAAAAGCCGTTCTTCGGTGAGCTCGTCGGGTTCATCACGTCCGGACCGACGTTCGCGCTCGTCGTCGAGGGCGAGGGAGCGATCGCCACGTTGCGGACGACGATCGGCGCGACCAACCCCGCCGACGCGACGCCGGGGTCGATCCGCGGCGACCTCGCGCTCGCGATGCCGAACAATCTGGTGCACGGCTCCGACTCGCCGGAGTCGGCGAAGCGCGAGATCGGCCTATGGTTCTCGGATGACGAGCTCGTCTGAGTTTCCGGAGTACGTCGCAGCGAACATCGCGCTCTGGACGCGAACGAATACAGAGCACACCGACGAAGCCGCGGCGCGCGTGTGGGCGCAGGACGAGATCACATACGGCATCTGGTCCGTTCGGGAATCGGAGCTTCGTGTGTTCCCCGACGTCGACGGGCTCGACGTCGTCGAGCTCGGGTGTGGCACGGCGTATTTCTCGGCGTGGCTCGCGAAGCGCGGTGCCCGCGTCGTCGGGGTCGATCCGACGCCGGCGCAACTCGACACCGCGCGACGGTTACAGCGCGAGACTGGGATCGAGTTCCCGCTGATCGAGGCGGTGGGCGAGAACGTCCCGCTTCCGGACGCGTCGTTCGACATCGTCCATTCCGAGTACGGCGCGTCGATCTGGGCCGACCCGCATGCGTGGATCCCGGAGGCGGCGCGGCTGCTGCGTCCGGGCGGCCTGCTGATCTTCCTGCGGAACTCGACGCTCGTGATCCTGTGCATGCCGGACGTCGGCAACGCACAGACGACCTTGCAGCGGCCGCAGTTCGGGATGCACCGGTTCCAATGGCCGGAAGAGGAAGGCGGCGGCATCGAGTTCCACCTGTCGCACGGCGACTGGATCTCGTTGCTGCGCGCGAACGGCTTTACGATCGAGCGCCTGGTCGAGCTGCAGGCCCAGGCGGACGCCGAGGATCCCGGGTACTACTCGTACGTGACTGCCGACTGGGGCCGGCAGTGGCCGGCCGAGGAGATCTGGGTGGCGCGCAAGGGTGGCTGACGCACCTCCGGCGGCGCCGTTGCTCCTGGCGTCGCGCTCGCCGCAACGACGCGCGATTCTCGAGCAGCTCGGTCTCCCGTTCGACGTGGTCGCGCCGACGTACGACGAGGACGCGCCTCCCGCCGGCGACGCCGTCGCGCTCGTGCGCCGGCACGCGAGTGCGAAGGCGCGGTCGGTCGCTGCGGACGCCGGGGATCGGCCGGTCCTCGGCGTCGACACCGAGGTCGTGCTCGGCGGCCGCATCTTCGGCAAGCCGCGCGACGCGTCCGAAGCGGAGCAGATGCTCGAGGCGCTGTCGGGCCGCACGCACCTCGTCGTCTCCGGCCTGTGTCTGGTGACGCCGGGGTGGGAGGCGGTCGAGCACGAGTCGACGCGCGTGACGTTCCGCGCGTTGACGCCACGCGACCTCGGGTCGTACGTCGCGATCGGCGAATGGGAGGGGCGCGCCGGTGCATATGCGATCCAGGGGCGTGGCGCGGCACTCGTCCGGCGCGTCGAAGGCGACTACTTGAACGTCGTCGGGCTCCCTGCTTCGCTCCTCGTCCGGCTGCTCGCGGAGCGGTTCGCCGGCGTGTACGGGTACGGCTAGGCGGCGGCAGCCGCCGGTGTCGCGCCGGCGAGGCGTCGTCGCCGGAGGCGGATCGCTTCGCCTGCGCCTGCTTCGACGAACGCGCGATAGAGCGTCGGCGCGATCTGCGGAGCGCCGCCGAACGCGCCGAGCAGCGTGTCGAGCGAGAGGTAGTCGGGGCGCGGTGTTCTTCCCACCGCCGCGCGATGGCTGCTCCAGCGATACTCGCCCGGGTCGTCGCAGATGGCCGCGCGCACCGGATTGAGCACGACGTACCGGCAAGCCTGCAGAAAGTGCGCGTCGCTCTCGACGAGCTCGGAGTGGAAGCGGTCACCGAAGAGGTGACCGCAGAGGCCGTAGCGCCAGTTGATCCACGTCGCGTACATCGAGTTCAGTCGCTGCATGCCCGTGGAGATGTTCGCGGCCGGTGTCCCGACGACGAGGTGGTAGTGGTTCGACATCAGGCAGTACGCGTGCAGGAACCAGCCGCATCGTTCGACGACCTGAGCGAGCAGCTCCAGGAAGTAACGCCGATCGGCAGCATCGAAGTAGATGTCGTCCTTGCGGTTCCCCCGCGCAGTGACGTGGTAGATCCCGTTCTCGATCGGAGGCCGAAGGTCGCGAGGCACCCCGCCGACGGTAGCCCACCAGGGACCGTTCTCCCGACATCGACACACATCCGGCACACCTTCACCGTCCAAACCCGTCACGGCCCGGGTCAGACCCGGGCCGTGGCCGCTCGAGGCACGTCGACGCGCGAACGCAGTGACGGAGCCGATCGCCGCCGGCGCCCGTTCGCCGTCGCGCTGTCCGAAACCGTCACGGCCCGGGTCAGACCCGGGCCGTGACGGTTCTCGGCGCGGCGGAAAAGGACCGGTTTGCACATTTTTCGGAGGATGAGTGGCTAGACTCGCCGCGGGATGGGCTTTCTCGACAACCTCGGCGGATTCGGCGGGCGCGACATGGCCGTCGATCTCGGGACGGCCAACACGCTCGTCTACGTGCGCGGCCGCGGGATCGTCCTCTCCGAGCCGAGCGTCGTCGCGATCGACCAGCGCACGGGCGAGGTGCACGCCGTCGGCGTCGAGGCGAAGCGGATGCTCGGACGCACGCCCGGCACGATCTCCGCGATCCGCCCGCTGAAGGACGGCGTCATCGCCGACTTCGACGTGACGGAGCAGATGCTCCGGCACTTCATCCAGAAGGTCCATCAGCACCGGTTCGCGCATCCCCGCGTCGTCGTGTGCGTCCCGTCGGGCGTGACCGGCGTCGAGAAGCGCGCCGTCGAGGAAGCGACCCTCAGCGCCGGCGCACGTCAGGCGTACCTGATCGAGGAGCCGATGGCTGCCGCGATCGGCGCCGGCCTCCCCGTTGCCGAGCCGACCGGCAACATGATCGTGGACATCGGCGGCGGAACGACCGAGGTCGCGGTCATCTCGCTCGGCGGCATCGTCGTGTCGCAGAGCCTTCGCGTCGGCGGCGACGAGATGGACGAGGCGATCATCAACCACATCAAGCGCGAGTACAAACTGCTGATCGGGCAGCAGACGGCCGAGGAGATCAAGCTCGAGGTCGGCTCCGCATTCGACATGCGCGAGGAGATCCAGGCGGAAGTCCGCGGCCGCGACATGCTGACCGGGCTGCCGAAGACCGTCGTCCTCTCCTCGGACGAGATCCGCCGCGCGCTCGACGAGCCCGT
>JBJMJS010000035.1:0-7301 GCA_045806225.1 Gaiellaceae bacterium | reverse complement strand
CCATCGTGCTCGGACAGGAGGCGCACAGCATCCTGAACGCTCGCAGGGCGAGCGTATTCGACCTCCCGGAGGAGCATGCGCTATTCAGTGCAGAAAGCCCTGCACAAATCAAGAAAGAAGCGGTTGTCGCGAACAGCGGTCGCGCAGCTGCCCGCACGCCGGCCACCCGTCTTCCGGCGGTTCACTCCCCAGGTTGGACTCGAACCAACAACCCTCCGGTTAACAGCCGGATGCTCTGCCAATTGAGCTACTGGGGACAGCGGGCGAAAGTGTAGCCGGTCGGAATGTCACGGAATCCCCGCGCCGATCAGCGCGACAGGGCTTGCGCGGCCGCCAGCTGCTCGACGGCGGCGCGGATCTTCGCGAGCGCCGCCTGCAACTCGAGCGTCCGGGCAGGATCCGCGTCGGCGAGCTCGCGTCGGATCCGGCGCTCCCGGAGTCGAAGCAACAGCTCCTCGGCGGTCCGGTCGTCGATTCCGTCGGCGGCCGCGCGGGCGTCGAGCTCGGCGAGGACGCCGACGAGCTGCGGATCGTCCGCCGGCGCGTCGCCGAGCAGCAGCGCGCGGACCCGGCGGTGGAGGTCCGAGTCGAAATGCTCCGCGCCGAGCTCGGCGAGGACCGGAAGCAGGCCGCGGTGCATCGCCACACCGGCGAGTGCGTTACGCTCGAGCCGGTCGCCCGCGTCGAGGAGCCGTGGTGACAAGCGTCCGGTTGCCGCTGCGGACGCGCTCGGCGCGAGCCCGGCCTGCGTTTCCTTCGGCAGGTCGAGTCGGTCGGCGACGTAGCGCAGCGCTTCCTGCCGCTCGGGCGTGTCCTCGAACCGGCCGAGGACCTCGCGGGCGCGGACGAACGCCTCCTGCCGATCGGGTGCGCGCGCGACCTCGAGCACGACGCGGTGCAGCACGTAGCTCGTCGCTCCCGCGATCCGTTGCTCGAATCCATCGGCGAGGTCCGCCGGGTCGAGGCCGGCGGGGAGCACGACGACGCGAACGTCGAACCCCTGGGCTGCGGCGAGCTCCATGCCGCGCAGCGTCGCCGCCTCGCCGGCAGCGTCGCCGTCGAAGCAGAGGACGACCTTCGACGTCAGGCGGGAAAGCTCGCGCAGCTGACGCACGGTCAGTGCCGTCCCCATCGACGCGACAACCGGCTCGATGCCCGCCTGGTGGAGTGCGATCACGTCGGTGTTCCCCTCGACGACGACGGCACGCTCCTGCTTCGCGATCGCCGCGCGCGCGAGGTCGAGCCCGTAGAGGAGGTCTCCCTTTCGGAAGAGCTCGCCTTCGGGCGAGTTCACGTACTTCGCCCGCAACGGATCGTCGTCGCGCAGCTTCCGCGCCTGGAACCCGAGCACGCGGCCGCGCGCGTCGGTCAGCGGGAACAGAAGTCGTCTGTTGAAGTAGTCGTTGCCGCGGTTGTTGATCAGGCCCGCCGCACGCAACTCGTCGCGGGTGAATCCCTTGTCGATCGCCTTCCGTGCGAGCGTCGTCCCGCCGAGGGCGAGCCCGAGCCGATACTCGTGGCAGACCTCGGGCGAGAGCCCGCGGCCGGCGAGGTAGTCGCGCGCGAGCGATCCCGCCTGCGAGTCCCACAGGTAGCGCTCGTAGAAACTTGCCGCCGCGTCGAGGAGTGAGAACAACCGCTCCCGGTGGCGGCGTCGCGCGTCCTGCTGCGGCGATACCTCCTCGTACTCGAGCTGCACGTTGAACCGGTCGCCGAGCCATTCGACCGCGCCCGCAAAATCGAGCCGCTCCGTCTCGCGCACGAACGTGATCAGGTCGCCCTTCGCCCCGCACCCGAAGCAGTAGTAGAGCTTGTCGGTCGGGTTCACCGAGAAGCTCGGCGTTCGTTCCTCGTGGAACGGGCAGCGCCCCATGTACCGGCCGCCGGTCTTCCGTAGCTGCGTGCGTGCGGAGACGACGGCGACCATGTCGGCGGCTGCCTTGGCCTCCTCGACGGACGTGTCCTTGATCCGCGCCACTAGCCGGTCGCCTCCACGTACTCGAGCGCGAACCGATCGGTCATCCCCGAGACGAACGCGACGATCGCCTCCGGCTCGTCACCACGCTCGACGAGTGAGTCGACGATCCGGCGGATCGTCTGGCGCGCGCGATCGTGCTCGCCGAGCGCGTGCTGCCCGAGGTAGACGCGGTCGAACATGAATTGGCGGAGCGCGAGCATCGCGGCGCCGATCTCGTCGCTCTGAACGATGTCGCCGGCCTGCGCCGAGCTCTCGACCAGATCGTGGACGAGCCGGTCGATCCGTTCGGCGCCGTCGCTCCCGAGCAGCGACACCTCGGCCTGCGGCAGCTCGGCCGCGCGGAGGATCCCGAAGCGAAGTGCGTCGTCGATGTCGTGGTTGATATACGCGACGCGGTCGACGATCCGGACGATCTTGCCTTCGAGCGTCGCCGGATCTCGGTCCCCGGTGTGCGTGAGGATGCCGTCGCGTACCTCGCCCGTCAGGTTGAGCTGCTCAGCGATCCGAAGCGACTGCTCGTTGTGACGGAAGCGCAACCCGAACCGCTCGCGAAGCGCGTCGTCCAGCGCCTCCTCGCCCGCGTGTCCGAAGGGCGGATGACCCATGTCGTGGCCCAGGCCGATCGTCTCGACGAGATCCTCGTTCAGTCGGAGCGCGCGCGCGACGCCGCGCGCGATGCCCGTCGTTTCGAGCGTGTGCGTCATCCGCGTCCGATAGTGATCTCCGGCCGGGTCGATGAAGACCTGCGTCTTGCCCTTGAGGCGGCGGAAGGGCTTCGAATGGAGGATGCGGTCGCGGTCCCGCTGGAACGGCGTCCGCAGACGGCATTCCGGCTCGTCGCGCAGGCGGCCGCGCGTCTCGTACGACCGGACCGCGAGCGGCGACAGGTTCCGCTCCTCGCTCTCGCGAACGAGCTGTTCGAAGCGATCGGCGACGCGGCCGGCGAGCTCTGGCATCGAAGCTAGCGTAGTCGGGCTAGATGATGATGGGCACCGTGCCGCCGTCGGCGCTCCACGCGGCGCCGGTGACGTAGCTCGCCCGGTCGGAGCACAGGAACGCGATCACTGCGGCGATCTCCTCCGGTTCGGCAAGCCGGCCGAGCGGCCGCCCGCCGCCGACTGCGCGCAATACTTCTTCTCGCGTGTTACTAGTGCGCGCCGCCTGCTGGTCGGCGAGCCCTCCCTCGCCGAGCCACGCGTCGGTCGCCGTCGGGCCCGGGGCGACCGCGTTGCAGCGGATCCCCTCCTTGGCATACAGGTCCGCGACGAGCCGCGACAGCGAGAGGACGGCGGCTTTGGTGACGGTGTAGTTCGGCATTCCCGTCGACGGCCGCTTGCCGGCGGTCGACGAGACGTTGACGATCGACCCCGACCCGGCGCGCCGCATCGCCGGCAGCGCCGACCGGATCGCGCGGACGAAGCTCATGACGTTCAGCTGCCACATGTCGTCCCAGTGCCGGTCGGTCAGCTCCTCGAACGACGCTTGGTACGCCTCGCCGACGTTGTTCACAAGGCAGTGGAGGGCTCCGAGCGCGCTTTCGGTCTCGGCTACGAGCTCCTCGGGTGCGCCCGGCTCCGACAGGTCTGCGACCACCCCGAGCTCGGCCTTCGCCTGCCGTCGCGCCTCGTCGACTCGCGCCGAGTCGCGGCCGCACACCACGACCCGCGCACCCTCGGCTGCCAGGAGCCGAGCCGTCGCAAGGCCGATGCCGGAGGTCGAGCCGGTGACGAGGCAGACGCGGTCGCCGAGACCCAGCTCCACGCGACTAGCCTACTCGCGTGGCGACGCTGATCCTCGTCCGACACGGCGAGACCGACTGGAATCGCGCCCGCCGCTGGCAAGGTCACGCCGACACGACGCTGAACGAGCTCGGACGGCGCCAGGCGACCGACCTCGCAGCCGCACTCGCCGGCGAGCCGGTCGCGGCGGTCTATTCGAGCGACCTGCGGCGCGCGCAGGAGACCGCCGCGATCGTCGCCGACGCGCACGGCCTCGAGGTCCGGGTCGAGCCGCGGCTCCGAGAGATCAACTTCGGCGAGTGGGAGGGGCTGACGACGGCGGAGATCCACGACCGGTATCCGACGTTCGTCCGGGACTGGCCGCCGGACGAAGGCAAGCCCTTTCCCGGCGGTGAGACATATGTCGCCATGGGGGCGCGCGTCGTCGCCGCGCTGGAGGAGATCGGCCGTCGTCACCGCGACGAGACAGTTGTCGTCATTCTCCACGGCGGCCCGATCCGCGGCGCTCTGGCACATGCGGCCGGGATCACGTATGCCGAGCAGCGGCAACGGCGCGGACACGTCGCCAATTGCGACGTGCTCCGAATCGCCATCCGGGACGACACCTTCACGCCGCTAGACTGAGGCCCGCCGTGGAGGACTACACGAACAAGTACAAGGGCGAGCAGGTCGAGGTTGCGCTCTTCGGCGGGGAGTACCACGAGGGCGTGCTGACGGCGTATTGCTACGTCGAGGAGGTCGCCCACATCGAGCTCAACGGCCATATCCTCGTGCCGTTGCAGAACATCGCGTCGCTCCACTGCTCGAGCCGGTGCGATGCGCCTGACGACGACTGGCCGCCCCGCGGCCTCCGCGAGGACGGCGAACAGGACGACGGTCACTGAGCCGGATGGGCGGCGCGTTCCTCGCCGTTCGCAACATCCTCAAAGCGTGGGCGCTGCTCGTCGCGTCATGCGCGGTCTTCGCGGGAATCGGCTGGCTCCTCGGCGGCTACCGGGTGCTCTCGATCTTCGTGTTCTGCGGCGCACTGCTGGCCGGCGCGCTGTACTGGTACTCCGATCGCGTCGCGCTCGGCCTCGTCGGCGCGCGTGAGCTGCCGCTCGCGGAAGCTCCGGGCGTGCATTCGACGGTCGAACGGCTCGCGGCACGCGCCGGCGTGGCGAAGCCGCGCCTGTACCTGATCCCGGACGGCCTGCCGCGCGCGCTCGCCGCGGGCCGCGGCCCGCGTGGCTCGACGCTCGCGCTCAGCCGCGGCCTGATCACCGCCGCCTCGCCGGCCGAGCTCGAGGCAGTGATCGCGCACGAGCTCGCGCACGTGCGTCACCGCGACGTGGTCGTGCAGACGTCCGTCGTCGTGCTCGCGGCGACGCTCCTCGAGTCGAGTCGGATCGGCGGGTGGTTCCAACGCGCGCTCCTCTTCGTGCTGGGGCCGATCGCCGCGGCGTTCGTCCATCTCCTGCTTTCGCCGAAGCGCGAGTTCCTCGCCGACCGCGCCGCCGCCGCGATCTGCGACTCACCGCACCCGATGGCCGACGCACTCATGCGCCTCGACCAGGCGGCGGAGCTCGTCGATTTCGCAGGGAGCCCCGCCACCGAGCCGCTCTACACGATCAACCCGTTCCTCGAGGAAGGGCTCGCGCGAATGTTCGTGACCCACCCGCCGGTCGAGGAGCGCGTGCGCCGTTTGCGTGCGCTCGACCCCGAGTGGCGTGCAAAGCTCCGCGCGGCATGAGGATCCAGCAGGCCGAATACGAGCGGCGCGGCGCGCGCCTTGCCGAGCACGTCCGGGAGCGGGGCCTCGCCGGCGCGGTGCTCTTCGACAACGCCTACGTCCTCTACTACACAGGCTTTGCGTTCATTCCGACCGAACGCCCGGCTGCATTCCTGATCAACGCCGACGGGGAGCGCGGGATGTTCGTGCCGCGACTCGAGCGCGAGCACGCCCAGGCGAACGCGCTCGTCCAGCACGTGAGCGACTACCCGGAGTATCCGTCGGAGGAGCACCCGACGCACGCCCTCGTGCGCCTCCTCGAGACCATGGGCCTCGGCGGGTCGATCGGCGCGGACCAGGACGGCTACCCGTGGGTCTTCGGCTACCGCGGACCGTCGCTGACCGAGCTGACCGGTAACACGCCGGAACGAATCACGGCGTTCGTCGAGGACGAACTCGCGATCAAGAGCGCCGCCGAGATCGAGCTGATTCGGGAGAGCGCAAAGTGGGGCAACCTCGCGCACACGTTGCTGCAGCGGTATACGCGGCCGGGGCTGACGGAGACGGAGGTCACGCAGCGGGCAAGCAACGAGGCGACGCTCGCGATGCTCGACGCAATCGGGCCGATCTACCGCGGGCAGAACGGGTTCTTCGAGGGCGCCGGTGCCGGCTATCGCGGGCAGATCGGGCGGAACGCTGCGATCCCGCACTCGCTCTCGAACAACATCGTCTTCCGCGACGGCGACGTCCTCGTCACCGGCGCGAGCGCGCCGGTGTGGGGCTACCTGTCGGAGCTCGAGCGCACGATGGTGATCGGCGAGCCGACGTCACGACAGCGCGAGCTGTTCGACCACATGGTCGCACTGCAGGACACGGCGTTCGCGGCGATGCGCGCCGGCGCGCGCTGCTCGGACGTCGATCGCGCCGTGCGCGCGTACTACGACGAGCACGATCTCTGGGCGAACTGGAAGCATCACGTCGGACACGCGATCGGGCTCCGCTACCACGAGGGGCCGTTCCTCGACATCGGCGACGACACCGAGCTCCGGCCGGGCATGGTCTTCACCGTCGAGCCGGGCCTGTACGCGGAGGGCCTCGGCGGGTTTCGCCACTCCGACACGGTGGCAATCACCGACGACGGGTTGGACTTCCTCACGTACTACCCGCGCGACCTCGAGAGCCTGACGATTCCCGGATGACGACGACCTGCCGCTGCAACGACGCGACCGAGTTCTACGGCACCGAGGCGGAGGCGTACGCACGCGAGCATCTTCGCTCGCAGGAGACGCGAAGCGATGCGTTCGAGGAAGTGCTCACGTGCCCGGACACGGGCGCGGTGTGGAAGCTCGAGTTTCCGGAGCGGACTGAGCGCGACCCCGGGCCGGCGCGGCTCGCGCGCACCGACTGAGGAACGAAAAAGGGTCAGACCCGGAGGGTCTGACCCTTGAAGAAAATGGGCGGCGACCTACTCTCCCGGGAGGTTGCCCTCCGAGTACCATCGGCCCTGGCGGGCTTAACTGCTCTGTTCGGAATGGGAAGAGGTGTTTCCCCGCCGGTATGACCGCCCAAATTGTCGAGGCTCGCGCGCACGTGCGCACCCTCAAAACTCCATAGCGGCGAAACGTGTTCAAAATCAAGACCTCGAGCAATTAGTACGGGTCCGCTAAACGCGTTGCCACGCTTGCACGTCCCGCCTATCAACGTGGTGGTCTCCCACGGCTCTTACTCCCTCAAGGGGATGGGAAGCCTCATCTCGAGGTGGGCTTCCCGCTTAGATGCTTTCAGCGGTTATCCCATCCAGACGTGGCTAATCAGCAGCGCCGTTGGCACGACGACTGATACACCAGAGGTCTGTTCGCTCCGGTCCTCTCGT
>JBJMJS010000034.1:0-14928 GCA_045806225.1 Gaiellaceae bacterium | reverse complement strand
AGTCAGGATGCCGGCTTGGGTGAGACCGCAATCGTCGCTTTGGTGCCGGAGGCTGAGCCGGTTGTCGGCGGGTGGCGTCGCGTCCACACCGACGACGGCAGACGCGGGATGCCCGCGCACGTCACCGTTCTCTCTCCGTTCGTCGACGATTCCGTCGCCGCCGACCGAATCGCCGCGGTCCGACGGACGGTCTCGGCATTTGCGCCGTTCGACTGCGCCTTCGCCGAGACTGCTCGGTTTGCCGGCGACGTCCTCTACCTGCGCCCGGAGCCGGATGAGATCTTTCGCGCCATGACGGCCGCGATCGTGCACGCGTTTCCGGACTTCCCGCCCTACAGCGGGTTGCACGATGACGCGGTGCCGCACCTCACGGTCGTGGAGTCCGACGACCACGAGGCGCTCGTCGCGACGGAGCTCGAGCTGCGCGACCGACTGCCGATCGGGACGTGGGTCTCCGCGGTCTCGCTCATGCATCTCGTCGACGGGCGTTGGCGGGAGCACACGTCCGTGCCGCTCGGATGAGCAGGCGCTACTTCGGAACCGACGGCGTGCGCGGCGTCGTCGGACGCGATCTGACACCGGAGCTGGTCGAGAAGCTCGGCCGGGCGTCGGCGTACTGGTCGGACGGCGGCCGCATCTTCATCGGGCGCGACACGCGTGCGTCCGGCGTCGAGCTCGAGGAGGTTTTGGCGCGGGGGATCGCGTCGGCCGGTGGGAACGCCGTCGTCGCCGGTGTACTGCCGACGCCGGCAGTCGCGCTGCTGACGCTCGATCTCGGGTGCGTGATCACCGCGTCGCACAACCCGCCTGAGTACAACGGCGTGAAGTTCTTCGACCACGACGGCCAGAAGCTGCCGGACTCCTCGGAAGAGGAGATCGAAGCGCTGCTCGACCGCGCCCCGGTCGGCGGCGGGACGATCGACCACGTCGGCGTCGCGACCGACAGCTACCTCGAGCACGTCGTCGAGCGGTTCGGCTCGGACCTCTCGCGCCTCCACCTCGTCGTCGATTGCGCGAACGGCGCGTACTCCGGGATCGCGCCGAAAGCGTTCGAGAATCTCGGCGCACGGACGACGACGATCGGCGACGCTCCCGACGGTGTGAACATCAACGTCGGCTGCGGCGCGACCGACCTGACGGCGCTCAGCCGGAAGGTCGTCGAGGTCGGCGCCGATCTCGGCGTCGCGTTCGACGGAGACGGCGACCGAATGCTCGCAGTGGACGCCGGCGGACATCCCGTCGACGGCGACCAGATCGTCGCGATCCTGGCGCTGGCACGCGGTGTCGACCTCGTCGCGGTCACCTCGATGTCGAACCTCGGCCTTCACCGGCTGATGGCGAACTGGGGGATCCGGGTCGTGACGACCGATGTCGGCGACCGCTACGTCCTCGAGGCGCTGCGTCGCGAGGGCGGGTTCCTCGGCGGCGAGCAGTCGGGTCACATCATCTGGCTCGACGGCCACGTCACCGGGGACGGGCTCGCGGCGGCGCTCCTGCTTTGCGGCGCCCTCGACGGCCGGACGCTCGCCGAGGCCGCCGCGGTCATGCCCCACTACCCACAGGTGAAAGAGAACGTCGCCGTCGGCCGCCAGGAGCTGACGGAGACGATCCGCAGCGAGGTAGACCGCCTGAACGCCGAGCTCGGGACGAACGGACGCGTGCTCGTGCGGCCGTCCGGGACAGAGCCGGTCGTCAGGGTGCTGGCCGAGGCCGAAACGGAGGAAAAGGCAGCTTCCCTCTGTGCTACGATCGCCGCTCTCGTTCGACGAGAGCTCGGCTGACCAGCCCCCGACGCAGGGGGAAACGGGGAATCAGCCGGGCTTTTGCCGTTTCGAGGCGGAAAACTCCCAATCTGGAGCGTTTACAGACCCGTCCCCACGTTCTAGGAACCATGGGGGCAGCGACGAGAGGAGCTTCGGGTGTGCGGGATCATCGGATACGTGGGGGGTCGGGAGGCGAAGGCCTTGCTCCTGCAAGGGCTCGAGCGGCTCGAGTATCGAGGCTATGACTCCGCGGGCATCGCGCTCCGCGAGGACGACGGACTGGACTACGTCCGCGCCGTCGGGAACCTCCAGTACCTGAAGGAGGCAGCGGGGCCGAACGGCTCGAAGTCGAACCATGGCCTCGGCCACACGCGCTGGGCGACCCACGGTGCGGTCAACGAGCAGAACGCGCACCCGCTCACGGGGTGCGACGACGGGCGGATCGCGATCGTCCTGAACGGGATCGTCGAGAACTACCGCGAGCTGAAGGCAACGCTCACCGACGGCGGCCACACGTTCACCTCCGAAACCGATGCGGAAGTCGTCGTCCACCTGATCGAGAGCCGCTACGACGGCGACATCGTCGCCGCTGTTCGCGCCGCGTATGCGGAGCTCGAAGGGCACTTCGCGTTCGTCGTCATCCACCAGGATCACCCGGACCTGCTCGTCGGCGCGCGTCATCAGTGCCCGCTCGTGGTCGGTGTCGGCGACGGCGAGATGTATCTCGCGTCGGCCGTCGCGGCGTTTCTGCGCGAGACGCGGCAGATCCAACTCTTGGAGGACGACGAGATCGTCGCGATCACGCCGTCGGGCGCGCGATTCTTCGATCGCGACGGCGAGATCGAGAGCAAGGAGATCGTCGACGTCGACTGGGACGACGAGGGCGCCGTCAAGGGCGGCTACGAGACGTTCATGCTGAAGGAGATCTACGAGCAGCCGGAGGCCGTGAGCGAGACGATCGGCGACCGCGCGCGCCGCGGCAAGCTCGTGCTCGACGGCATCGGCCTGACCGAGCTCGAGATCCGCAACCTTCGCCGCATCGTGATCGTCGCGTGCGGCACCGCGTACCACGCCGGTGTCGTCGGCAGGTACATCATCGAAGAGTGGGCGCGCGTCCCGGTCGAGCCCGACATCGCGTCGGAGTGGCGCTACCGCAACCCGGTGTTGTCGAAGGACACGCTCGTGATCGGGATCACGCAATCCGGCGAGACCGCCGACACGATCGCGGCGATGCGACTCGCGCGCGAGCAGGGTGCGCGCACGCTCGCGATCACGAACATGATGGGCACGCAGATCACGCGCGAGGTCGACGCAGTCCTGTACACGCGCGCCGGGCTCGAGATGGGCGTCGCGGCGACGAAGACGTTCACGGCGCAGGTCGCGCTCCTGTCGCTGATCGCGCTGAAGCTCGCGCAGATCAGGAAGTCGCTCCCGGCGGACGAGATCGAGTTCATCCTCGAGGAGCTCTACGACCTCCCCGAGAAGATGGAGCAGTGGCTCGACGGCGACCATCCGATCGAGGAGATCGCTCAACGCTTCTACGAGAAGCCGTTCTTCCTCTACCTGGGTCGCCACATCGGGCTGCCGATCGCGCTCGAGGGCGCGCTCAAGCTGAAGGAGATCTCGTACATCCCGACCGAGGGGTACTCCGCGGGTGAGATGAAGCACGGGCCGATCGCGCTCCTCGACGAAGACTCACCGGTCGTCTGTGTCGCGACCGACCAGAAGGTGATCTACGACAAGGTCGTCTCGAACATCCAGGAAGTGCGTGCGCGCGGCGCGCACGTGATCGCGATCGCGACGGACGGCAACGAGGACATCCAGCATCACGCGGACGACGTGATCTACGTCCCGCGAACGCCGTCGTTCTTGCAGGCGATCGTCGCGGTGCTGCCGCTGCAGCTTCTCGCCTACAGGATCGCGCGCCTGCGGGGCCTCAACGTCGACCAGCCGCGCAACCTGGCCAAGACCGTCACGGTCGAATAGTCCCGCGCGCCGCTACGGTGTCTCGTAGCGGCCGCGGTAGCCGACGTTCACGAGACGGAGCTTTCCGAGCTCGCTCGGGACGTGGGGGCGTGACCGCAGCTTTCCGTCTACCACGTCGAGGCCGAGCAGCGTCCGGAACGCGAGCAGCGGCGCTCCGGCTGCCCAGGACTGCGGCTTGAGCGCCGCCGGGTACTCGACCGGCACGTCCGACTCGTCCCTCGGGAAACCGGCGAATACCTCGGGGAGCTGGTTCGAGAACCGCTCGGCGGCGTCGAGGATCGCGCGGCAGACGGTGCCTGCTTCGTCGACGAAGCCGTAGCGCCGCATCCCCTCCGCGCAGATCGTCGTGTCATGCGGCCAGACCGTGCCGTTGTGATACTCGAGCGGGTTGTACGCGCCGTCGTCCGACGACATCGACCGGATTCCCCAGCCGCTGAACATGTCCTGTCGCATCAGGCGGCGCACGACCGACGCCGCGCGCTTGTCGTCGACGATGCCGCTCCACAGCAAGTGGCCGGTGTTGGAGGTCATCGCGTCGACCTGGTTCTTGTCGCGATCGAGCGCCAGCGCGTAATGACGGCGACCGTCGATCCAGAAGTCGCGGTTGAAGCGGCGCTTCAGCTCTGCCGCATCGTGCTCGAGCCGTGCGGCCGTCTCCTCGTCGTTCCACACCTCCCGAAGCAACCGCGCCGTTCGCAACCTCGCGTCGTACGCGTAGCCCTGAAGCTCGCACGTCGCGATCGGCGGCTCCGCCTGGCGGCCGTCCGCGAACCGAATCGATGTCTTCGAATCCTTCCAGCACTGGTTGTCGAGCGCCTTCGGCGAATCGGAGCGCTTGCGGTATTCGAGGTAGCCGTCGCCGTCGAGGTCGGCCGGCCCTTCGATCCACGCGAGCGCCGCGCGCGCGTGCGGCTCCATCCTCCGCACGAACTGCGTGTCGCCGCTCCACTTTTCGTACTCGTCGAGCAGGATCAACCACAACATCGTCGCGTCGTGTGTTCCGTAGTACGGCGAGTGCGGGATCTTGCCGAGCGCCGCGAGCGTCCCGCGGCGGAGCTCGTGCATGATCTTTCCCGGCTCCGCGTCGCGGAAGTTGTCCCATTCGGTCGCCTGGAACTCTGCGAGCGCTTCGAGCGACGCCTGGGCGAGCTCCTGGTGGTACGGAATCGCCTGGTATGCGGCGATCAGGCTGTCGCGCCCGAACACCGTCATGAACCAGGGGATGCCGCCGCCGGGCATCGCCCAGTTGATCGTGACGGCGTCGGGACGCACGCGCAGCGCCGCGAGGTCGAGGATGCTCTGCCGGTACGTTCGTCCGAGCGCGTCCTTCTCCGTCTCGAGGTACGGGATGTCCCTCAGCCACTCGTCGAGCGTCATCGGCATCTTCGCGGCGTGGTCATGGAAGGCTCCGCAGCGCAGCATCGGCGGTTTCCGCTTGCCGTCGACGACAGGTGTCATGTCGACGCACAGTGACCAGGTCGCTCGCGGCGCGAGGTCGACGCGGAAGCGGGCCCTGTCGTTGTCGACGGCGCCGGCACGGTTGAATGCGAGGACCGTTCCGCGCCGGTACCCGTCACGGTCGTTCCACAACGTGACCGAGCGTGCGCGCGTCTCCTGCCAGCTCCGTCCGTCCCTGTTGCCGCCGTCCTGCGCCTCCATCACGTCCGCGAAGTCAGACCCGTACCGGAGCTCGAGCGTCACGACCTGGCGCTCGTGCGTCAGGTTCTCGAGCTCGATGTCCTCGTGCGCGCCCTCCGTGACGAACCGGTCGCGGCGGACGGAAACAGGTGGCGCGTCGCTGCCGGAGCCGTTCGTCTTGCAGACGATCCGCGCCGAGTAATAATCGACGCGGCGGCTGGTCAGCGGCTCCAGCCCGTGCTCGTCGACGCTGACGCCCCACTGCGACAGGTGGCGGACGTCTTGGTAGAAGAGGCCCTCTTGTTCCTGTGCGTCGACGTCGCCGTTCTCGCTCGAGTAGAAGAACGTGCAGCCGTCGAGGATGATCAGGTTGCCGTTGTCAGCCATCGAAGCGGCGTTGTATCCCGCCGCCGAGCTCTTGTATCCCCGTCAGCGGCGCTCTTCCGTCTCGAGTGCCTTCGCAGCGGCCCGAGCGTCCCGGCGAGCCTGCTTCGCCCGGTCGCGCGCCTCGGCTGCCTCGCGCGCGGCGCGCTCGGCCTCCGCCTCGGCGGCCGCAGCGGCACCTTCGGCGCTGTCGGCGTCGCGACGAAGCCGGCGGATGCGCTGCTCGTGCTCGCGCCTCGCCGCGGCACCGCCAGATGTCGGCCTCGCACGCTGCCGGGCGCGGCCGGCCGGAGCGATGCCGGCGAGCGCCGTGAACCCCGGCGCCTCGACCTCTTCGGCCAGCCGTCCTGAGGTCAGCAGCTGCGCCGCGTCGGAATCGACGGCGGCTGCCCGGAGCGTCGAGCTCACGCGCTCGAGCGTCTGCGGGGACGCCGGGCGGCCGGCGTCCTCCAGCACGGCTTCGGCGAGCCGCGTCAATTTCCGAAGGGCGTCGCGCTCGTCGCGCGTCGCTGCGCGAACCGCGTCCGGGTCGCCGCCGCGCAGCGCCTTCTCCTGGGCCGCGCGGAGGCGGCCGCCGGCCTCGACGAGCCGGGCGACCTCGTCCTGCTCTCGCCGCGCCAGCTGGTTCGCCGTCCAGACCGCGACGGTCGGCTTCTTGAGCTCCTTGACGCGCGCGGCCGCGTCGCCCTGCCCCGCCTTCTTGAGGCGGGCCGCGAGCTCGTTGCGGGCGGGCGTGAACTCGTCGAGCGGAAGCTCGTACAGCCGGTCGAGCTCGGTCTCGAGCTGCGGGACGATCGCGAGCCGCGCCATCACGGTGTTGTAGCTGGGCGCGAGCGCTAGGTGACGGACGTCTCGCCGGGGCGCGGCTCGATCACGCCGGACTCCGGCGGGCCGACCGGCACGAGCGGGCGCACGGGCCGCAAGTAAAGGAACTCGTACGCGAGCGCCGCGAGGGCGGCGCCGACCACCGGGCCGGCGTACCAGATCCATGCGTTCGTCCAGTCGCGCTGGACGAGCTCGGGGCCGAAGGCGCGTGCGGGGTTCATCGCCGCGCCGGTGAGCGGCCCGCCCATGCAGATGTCGAGCGTGATCGTCAGGCCGATCGCGAGGCCCGCGATCGACTTGAACGTCCCGCCGGGATCCGCGGCAGTCGCGAAAACCACCCAGACGAGGAAGAACGTCAGGACGACCTCGATCACGAACCCCTGCCACGGCGTGACGCCGCCGCCCAGGCCTGGCGCACCGAGGTGGGCGACGTTCCGCACCGCCTGCGGATAGATCGCGCGAAGGAGGAGCGCCGCGAGGGTCGCGGCGGCGAACTGCGCCGCCCAGTAGGTCAGCGCGAGCATGGGCGCGAGGCGGCGTGTGACGAGGAATCCGAGCGTCACGGCGGGGTTGAAGTGCCCGCCGGAGATGTGTCCGACCGCCGAGACCATGACGGCGATCGCGAGGCCGTGGGCCAGTGCGATCGCGACGAGGCCGAGGCCCGATGCGGTGTCACCCGCGCCCTGGGCGAAGGCGGCGGCGAAGAGCTTGGTCGAAGTCAGGATCGCGCCGGCCCCGATGAACACCAGCGTGAACGTCCCGACGAACTCGGCAACACCACGCCGGAGCGGGTCGTAGTCCATCGCTGCGGCACGTTATGGAGCCGATCGGACGGCGCTCGCGGGTCAGGCCGCGCGGATGCGCTCGCCGCCGGCGCGACCCGCGCGAGCGGCGGTGACGCCGCGCTCCAGTTGGGGCTCGATCGCGAACGCCGACGCGAGCCCGGTCATCTCGAGGATCCGGTGGACCTGGGTATGGTCGTCGTCGGGCAGCACGAGCACGAAGCCGAGGCTCGCGCGCTCGGCCCGGTGGCGGGCGGCGAGCAGCACGCTCAGCGTCTGCGAGTCGACGAACGTCGCGTCATGCAGGTCGATCACGATCGCGTGCCCGGCCTCGAGCAGCACGGCGAGCTCGTTCTCGATCCGCCCAGCGGAGTACGCATCGTGCTCGCCGACGAGGGTGACGATTCCGACCGGCCGCGGCTCGCGGTCCAGTGTCACGGAGAGGGGCGCCATGGCTTCCACGTCGTAAACGGGAATCGGGGCTATCGGGGTTCGGGTGGGGGTCAGAGGCGTCGGCGCAAGAGGCGGCCGCGCTCCGATCGAGAGCGGCTCCCGGCGCGCCTCGTTATTCGTCCGGCGGCCGCCGCAGCCGCTTGACGCCGCTGCGGCGACGCTTGCCCTCGAGCCGACGCTCACGCCCAGCGGCCGTCGGCCTCGTGGCAATCCGCCTCCGGCGGACACGGAGAGCGTCGCGCAGTTGCTCGATCACGCGCTCGGTTGCGAGCTCGCGGTTGCGCGTCTGGCTCCGCTCGTCCTGTGCGACGGCGCGCAGCACCGGCCCCGCCCGCGCGACGACGCGCCGCTTTTGCGTTTCCGACAGTGCGGTCGAGGCCTCGACGTCGAACAGCGCCTCGACGCGCGTCTCGGACTTCTGTGCGTGCTGGCCGCCCGGTCCGCTCGAGCGGGAGAAACGGAATTCGATCTCTGTCTGCGGAACGGCGACGGTCCGCGTCACCCGGATAGAGTCGCCGTCCATGGCCGCCATCTTGCTCGACATCGACGGGGTCTTCCACGTTTCAGGCGAGCCGATCCCAGGCGGTTCCGAGGCGGTGCGCGAGCTGCGTCGCGCCGGTCACCGGCTGCGGTTCGTCACGAACAACACGACACGGACCCGCGCGCTGCTCGCGGAGGACTTGCGCAGGATGGGGCTCGAGCTCGAGGACGAAGAGCTGGAGACGACGCCGCGCGCTGCCGCGCGCACGCTGCGCGGGAAGCGGGTCCTGGCGCTGACGATGCACGCGATCGTCGGGGAGCTCGAGGGCGTCGAGCTCGTCGGCGAGGACGCCGAGGCGGTGCTCGTCGGCGGCGCAGACGAGACCCCGGAGACGAACCTCGTCTTCTCGTTCATGAATCTCGCGCGCGCATTCCACGAGCTCGAGGCGGGCGCGGACCTGTACTGCCTCCACAAGAACCGGTGGTGGCAGACGAAGCAGGGGCCGCTCCTCGACGCCGGCGCGTTTGTCGCGGGCCTCGAGTACGCGGCGGAAACGGAGGCGACGGTGCTGGGTAAGCCGTCCCCGGCGTACTTCGAGGCTGCGCTCGAGGCGCTCGACGCCGACGCGAACATGACATGGATGGTCGGCGACGACATCGACGCCGACATCGCCGGCGCGCAGCGCTACGGGATGAAGACGGTTCTCGTCCGTACGGGGAAATTCCGGCCGGACGCGGTCGACCGCGGCTCGGTCCGGCCGGATGGGATCGTCTCCTCGATCGCGCAGCTGCCCGAGTGGCTGGAGGACAACGCGTGAGAGTCGGCGTCGACCTGATCGAGATCGGGCGGATCCGCCGCTCGCTCGAGCGGTATCCGCGGTTCCGCGAACGGTGCTTCACCGATGCGGAGCAGGCGTACTGCGAGTCGCGGCCGAACCCGGCGGAGTCCTACGCGGGTCGCTTTGCCGGCAAGGAGGCCGTCGGCAAGGCACTCGGCTTCGGCGTTGCGCGCGCGTTCGCATGGAAGGACATCGAGATCGTCGGTCGGCCGAAGCCGGGCGTCCGCCTGTCCGGCCGCGTGCGTACGTGGGCGGAACGCGTCAACGCCGGCGCGATCGACCTGTCGATGTCGCACTCCCGCGAGCTCGCGAACGCGGTCGCCGTTGTCGAGGATGGCTGAGCTCGAGCCGCTTTACACGGCGGAGGAGATGCGCGCGGCCGAAGCCGGCCACGACGTCGAGAAACTGATGGAACGAGCCGGCCGCTCCGTCGCGGAGTTCATCCTCGACGAGTACGGCGACGGCGAATCGATCACCGTGGTCTGCGGGCCGGGGAACAACGGCGGGGACGGACGCGTCGCGGCGGACGTCCTGCGCGCGGCCGATTGCGACGTCCGTGTCGTCGAGGCGCGGCCCGACGGCGAACGGAAGGATCTCGGCTCGCCCGGGATCATCGTCGACGCGCTGTTCGGGACCGGGTTCTCCGGTGAGCCGAGGCCGGCGGCCGCGCGGCTGATCGAGCAGATCAACGACCTGGATGTCGACGTCGTGGCGGTCGACGTGCCGTCGGGCGTCGACGCGTCTTCGGGCGAGGTGGCGGGCGCGGCGGTGGACGCCGCGTGGACGGTGTGCTTCCACCGCGAGAAGGTCGGGCTTCGCGTCGCGCCCGGGTCGTTCCACGCGGGCGAGATCGACGTCGTCGACATCGGCCTCGACGACGAGCGCGACACCTCGCACGCTCTCGCAACCGCGGAGCTTTTGGAGCGCGTCCCTCTGCGCGAGCCGCGCGACACGAAATACACGGCCGGATCCGTCCTCGTCGTCGGCGGTTCGCAGGGTCTCACCGGTGCGGCGTGCCTCGCCGCGCGCGCGGCGTTCCGCGCGGACGCCGGGTACGTCACCGTCGCGGCGCCGCGCGAGTCGCTGCCGGTGCTCGAGCAGCAGCTGCTCGAGGCGGTCAAGCGCCCGCTCGACGACGTGTGGGACGCCGTCGAACGGTCGCGAGCGCTCGCGCTCGGCCCGGGGCTCGGCCGTGCGCCCGAGGCGAAGGCGCTCGTGCGCAGGCTGCTCGCGGAGACGGATCTTCCTGCGGTCGTGGACGCGGATGCGTTGCACGAGCTCGAGCCGTTCACGCGCTCCGGCGCGACGGTCCTGACGCCGCACTCGGGCGAGCTCGCCCAGCTGCTGGGGGAAGAGGCTGCGTGGGTGGACGCGCACCGGCTCGAGGCGGCGCGCCGGGCCGTCGAGCGCTTCGGCTGCGTCGTCCTGCTGAAGGGCGACGGCACCATCGTCGCCGCACCGGATGCGCAGACGATCGTGTGTCCGGGGTTCCCGTCACTCGCGACGGCAGGCACAGGGGACGTGCTGACCGGGATCGTCGGCGCGTTCCTCGCGAAGGGCGTCGAGGCGCAGTTCGCCGCTGCAGCCGCAGCCGTCGCACACACCGACGCGGCCGCAGAGGCGCCGCAGCGAGCCGGCCTCGTCGCCTCGGACGTGGTCGAGATGCTCCCGTACGTTCTCGGCACCTAGCCATGTCCAAAACCGACACGGCCCGGGTCAGACCCGGGCCGTGGCCGAAACGGACAATGGTGCGCCGTCCTCCGGCTTCCCGCCATGGTCCTTCGAACGGGGCGCGCAGCGCCCGGCACGCTTTCGGCACGGATCCGGCACACCGGCGGACACGTCCCGGGTCAGACCCGGGATTGTCTGGTTCGGACACGTTGGCGGGGCGTCGTCGCGCCTGCGGCGCGAGTAGCGTTGGCCTCGTGCACCGCTCGGAGCTGACGATCGATCTCGGCGCGATCCGGCGCAACGTGCGCACGCTCCTCCGCGTCCTCGACGGCGCCGAGCTCTGGGCCGTCGTCAAGGCAGACGGCTACGGGCACGGCGCGACGGACGTCGCCGGCGCGGCGCTCGGGGCGGGCGCGACCGCCCTCTGCGTTGCGACCGTTCCCGAGGCGCTCGCCTTGCGCCGCGAGTTCACCGGCGTTCGCATCCTCGTGATGTCGCCGGTGTCGGCGAGCCGCGAGATCGCGCACGCGCGCGACGCCGACATCGAGCTCGCGGTCTCCCACGACGAGATTCCCGACGGCGTCCGCGTGCATCTGAAGCTCGACACAGGAATGGGGAGGTACGGGCTCGGCGAGCTTCCGGAGCGCGGCGGCCTCGTGGTCGGGCTGATGACGCACCTCGCAACGGCGGACAGCGACGAGGCGTTCGCGCGCACGCAGCTCGAGCGCTTTCTTGCGGCCACCGGCGAGCTCGCGAACCTGACGCGTCATGCCGCGAACAGCGCCGCCTCCCTCCGGCTCCCCGAGGCCAGGCTCGATGCCGCACGCTGCGGCGTCGCCATCTACGGGCTGTCTCCGTTCAACACAGATCCCGCGGACGACGGCCTCGAGCCGGCACTTTCGTGGCAAAGCCATCTCGCCCAGGTCAAGCTCCTTCGCGCCGGCGACAGCACCGGTTACGGCCGTCGCTACATCGCCGAGCGCGACACCTGGATCGGGCTCGTCCCCGTCGGCTACGCCGATGGCTTCCGCCGCGATATGACGGGCGCCGTCGTCCGCGTGGCGGGCGAGCCGCGCCGGGCGATCGGAACGGTCTCGATGGACTCGTTCGCGGTCGAGCTCGACCGCGAGCTGCCGGTCGGCGCGCCGGTCGTGCTGCTCGGACACGGTGTGCTTGCGGAGGACCACGCGCGCGTCGCCGACACAATCAACTACGAGATCCTCTGCGGCGTCCGCTCGGACGCACGGCGAACACGACGGACGGTGCTCGATGGATGAGCGCGTCGCGCACGTCCTCGCGGGCGAGGATGCCTGGTTCGTCGGCGGCGCCGTGCGGGACCACCTGCTGCGCAGACCCGTGATCGACATCGACGTCGTGTGCACGGATCCGCAGCGTGCGGCACGCGCGTACGCGCGCGAGAGCGGCGGCGCGCCGTTTCCGCTCTCCGAACGCCATGCATCGTGGCGCGTGGTCCACGACGGCGGACGAACCGTCGATTTCACGCCGGTGCACGGGACGATCGAATCCGATCTCGCCCGCCGCGATTTCACGGTCAACGCGATCGCCCGACCCGTGCGCGGCGGCGAGGACGTGGACCCGAGCGGTGGCCGCGAGGACCTCCAGCTTCGGCAGCTGCGCGCCGTCTCCGAGTCGATCTTCGAGGACGATCCGCTGCGGCTGGTCCGTGCCGTCCGCCTGGAGGAGGAGCTCGGCTTCCGCCTCGCGCCGATGACGGAGCAGCTCGTGCGCGCCCAGGCGGCGCTGGTCACCGGAGCGGCAGGTGAGCGCGTCCTCGCGGAGCTCGAGCGGTTGAACGTCGGCGGGTACCGCCGCCTCGAGGAGCTCGGTCTCCTCGAGCACCTTGGCGGGCGGATCGACGACCGCCTCCACAACTACGACTCGCCGCGTTATCGGCTCGTCGCGGTTTTCGGAGAGAACCTCCGCCGGTATCCGATCTCGCGCGAGCTCGGCCGGTACGCGAACGCGCTCCTTCGAGCGCGGCCGCTGACCGATCCGTCCTCGCGTGCGATCCACCGCTTTCGCCGCACCACCGACCCGTGGTCGCGCGCCGCGCTCGCGTACGCCGGCGACGCCCGCTTCGAGCGCGAGCTCGAAGCTGCGCTCGCGGAGCCGGCGGACCGGCCGCTCGTGCGGGGCGACGAGCTGGGGCTGCCGCCGGGGCCGGAAATCGGGCGGCTCCTCGAACTGATCGCGGAGGAGCGCGCTGCGGGAGTGATCTCGACGCGCGAAGAGGCGCTCGAGCTCGTCCGCCGGGAGTCGACGGGATGACGAACGCCGACGACGTTCGCGCCCGGTTCGGCGCGACGGCAGAGCAGTTCGCGGCGCACAGCGCTGCGCAGGTCGACCGCGTTCGCGACGAGCTGACGACGCTCGTCTCGCTCCGCGGCGACGAACGCGCGCTCGACTCCGGCACCGGCGCCGGCACGCTCGCGCTCGCCCTCGCCCCACTCGTGCGCGAGGTCGTCGGCGTCGATCTCGTCCCCGAGTTGCTCGCCGCGGCGCGGCGCGACGCGCCGGAGAACGTGATCTTCGTCGAAGGGGACGCGACGCGGCTCGAGTTCGACGCGTTCAGTTTTGACGTCGCCGCATCGAGGCGCACCCTGCATCACGTGGCGCGGCCCGAGCTCGTGATCGCCGAGCTCACGCGCCTCACGCGTCCCGGCGGGATGATCATCGTCGAGGACCAGATCGCGCCGGCGGACCCGTTGATCGCGGTCGAGATCGACCACTTCGAGCGCGCGCGAGACGCATCCCACACGCGTCTGCTACCGGACGCCGACCTACGCCAGCTGTTCGAGGCGAACGGCCTCGTGCTCCAGACGGGCAGGCGGCGGACCGAGAGTCGCGCGGTGGACCCGTATCTCGATCTCGCCGGTTGCAGCGGCGGTGCACGTGACGTTGCGGCGGGGCTCGTCCCCGGCGGCGGGGACGTCTACGTCGCCGAATCGGCGTGGTACGTCCTGCGCCGCGGCTAACGCGGCCGTCGGTAACCGAACCGACCTGCGAGACGCGCGACGAGACCGGGAGCGACCGCCTGCGCGACGGACGCAACGCGGTACCACGCAGGGACGAACGTCTCGCGCTTGTCCCTCTCGACCGCGCCGGCGATGTGCTGTGCGACCTGCTCCGGCTCGATCACGAGCCGCCGGAGCAGGGCGCTGCCGAGAATCGACGCTTGCGGGAAGCCTTCCGTCTCGACGAACCCCGGGTTTACGGTGTGCACGTGGATGCCGCGGCCCCGCAGCTCCGCCGCCGTGGAGCGTGAGAATGCGAGCTGCGCGTGCTTCGACGCCGAATACGGGCCCGACGGCGCGAACGCGACCGTCCCCGCGACCGAGACGACGTTGACGACATCGGCGCGGACGGCGGCTTCCAATGCGGGCAGAAACGCCCGCAGACACCACACCGCACCGAGGTAGTTCACGCGCAGGACCTCCTCGAGGCGCTCGGGCTCGATCCGGGCGAATCCCGAGCGGCCAGGGATGCCCGCGTTGTTCACGAGCAGGTGGATCGCGGGGTGTCGAGCGGTCACCGCCGCCGCCGTCGCGTCGACCGCCGCGCGGTCGGCCACGTCGCACACGTCGAACTCCCCGCCGATCTCCTCTGCGAGCGCGCGCAGCCGCTCCTCCCGCCGTGCGAGCAACACGCAGCGCCAGCGGCGCGCCGCGAGCAGCCGTGCCGTCGCTGCGCCGATGCCGCTCGAGGCACCGGTGACGACGGCGACGCGTGCTACTTGCAGATCCGGACGACCCGTGTCGCCGACAGGCGCTTCCCGGCCGCGTCGGTCGCAAGTGCCGTCACCCGGTGCGCACCGCCGTTCACGCCGCCGATGTGCCACGTGACGGCGAATAGCCCCGCCGCGCCGTCGCGGTCGACGCCGATCCGACGCCCGTCGGCCGAAAACCGGACCGATGCGACCGTCCGGCTCGAGCTCGCGACGACCGCAAGCGGCGCCGTCGCTCCGCGCAGGCACTGTCCCGTCCGCGGGACGAGCCACGTCAGCGCCGGGCCGGTCACGCCGCGAAGCGTCACCGTCTTGAACCGCGTGTTCGGGAGGATCTTGTTCCCGAGCGTCGCGATGTTCTT
>JBJMJS010000033.1:0-30523 GCA_045806225.1 Gaiellaceae bacterium | reverse complement strand
TGCGGACCAGCCGGCCCCGGCGGACCAGCCGGCCCCGGCGGACCCGCCGCGCCCGTCGCTCCGACCGCGCCCGTCGCTCCAGCCGGCCCCGCCGGGCCAATCGCGCCGTCAGCACCGTTCGCCCCGGCCGCGCCAATCGGCCCCTGCGGACCAGCCGGCCCCGGCGGACCCGCCGCGCCCGTCGCCCCGACCGCGCCCGTCGCTCCGGTCGGGCCTGGCGGACCGGTCGCACCGACCGGACCCGTTGCACCAGTCGCGCCGGCCGCTCCCGTCGCCCCGGTTGCGCCAATCGGCCCCGGCGGACCGGACGCGCCGGGCGCTCCGGTCGGACCGACCGGCCCTTGCGGGCCGGGCGGACCCGGGGGACCGGGAGATCCGGCACCGCCAGAACCCGGCGGCCCCTGCGGACCGGGCGGCCCTTGCGGACCCGGCGGTCCGGTCGGCCCCTGCACATCCGAGCTGCGGGGGAGCAGCGGCCAGTTGACACGGAAGGTCAGTGAGCTGCACCTCTGGAACGCAGCAACGAGCCGTGCGACATGGTTCTTGCGACTCACGCACACGTGCGCATCTTCGAGAGTGCTGGCGCGGGCCACAGCGAGCCAGCGCCACTTCGTCTCGCCCACCGCGCATGCAACGTCAGCCGAATAGATTCGCAGGCTCCGGTTTGGCGCTCGCGCACAGCCGTAGACCGGGGTCTCGCCACGCGAGTCGTCGGTCGACCAGTTCACGGCGATCTGCGCAACGGTGCATTGGTTCGCCTCGTGCTGCACCAGGAGCACGTGCGTGCGGCTTGCTGCGCATGCGTGAATCAGACTGGACTGCCGAACCGCTGCGAAGCCCGCCGATCCAGCGATCGCGACTCCGACCGCTGCGGCGAGGGCCACCGGCAGACGGACGAGGAAGCTCTCGCTCCGTCTGCGCCGCACACGCTGATTTTACCGCTTTTGAAGCCGCAAACCTACTGGATTTTTGTTGCACAGACGTCGACGAGAGGCAACGCCATGCGCGCATCGCGTTGCCGGCCAGTTCGCACGGCCCACGGCCACAATTCCGTCCGGAGCCGTGCCGATACGTGCGGCGTGGAAGCCGGCCAGCTCAAGTCTCCGTTCCTCGTCCCGCCCGTGATTGTCGGCCTGTACCTCCTGCCACGGCCTGGTCGTGGGGCCTTGCAGGCGCAATCGCCGCTCGTCGTCGGGACGCTCGTCGCAGCGGACTACCGTGGCGTCGCCGCGCGCGTGCCTTGGGTGCTCGGGGCTTCGCGCCTCGGGCTCAGGTTTCAGCTCATGCCGTGGCCATCATCTCGTTCACGCTGACGCCGTGGAGCAGCGGCGAGTCGGCGGCCAGGATCAGGTAGGTCCCGAACGTCCGGTCGTAGAAGATCCTGACGTCGTACGGGTCGTTGTTGCCCTGGCTGAAGAGCGTGATCGTCGTCGTGATCTTGTCCTCGCTCTTGTTATCGGTGGTCTGCGTCGTCGTGAACGTCGTCGTGGTCGTCGTCTCGACATTGTCGTCGGCGCCGAAGAGGACGGGGATCCATCCCGGCTTCACGTCCGTGATCGTCGTGTGCGCCGAGGTGGTCGTGTGGACGTCGTCGGTTGCGGTGTCGTACGACGCCTCGAAAACGTCGCCGTCGGCGCCCGTTCCTGTTCCGGCGCGCCCGGGTGGGTCGGCAGGCACGAAGCGCGGGCGGCCGATCACCGGCGGCCCGAAGTGGACGCCGGGACCGATCGCGATGTGGTGCGGACCGGGCGGCGTGGCTAGGGGATCGAGGCCGAGCAGGTACTTGATCGTCTCCGCGTCGAGACCGAGCGGCGATTGTCCGCCCGCCGCGATCGTCTGCAGGGCTTGCTGCAGATCGTCGACGGCGGTGGCGACAATCTTTTCGTAGCCGAGGATCACGAGGTTCACCTCGCCCTGGATCGCCATCCAGACGACCCGCACGTCGTTCAGGAAGACGATCCGGTCGCCGACGCCGGGACCGAGCCCCGCCTTCGCCTCGTACTGGCTCAGGGCGGAGACGCTCAGGGTCACCGAGTGGTCGTCCTCGGTCTTGATCGATACCTCATCCGACGAGGTGGTCGTCGGCGCGAGCCCCTGGACGATCGTGCCGAGCGCCGACAGCTCGTCTTTCGCCTGCGTCAAGGCGTCGGAGATCGAGTCGTTCTCGCTCTTGATCGGCCCGAACACGGCCTCGCCGAGCTGCTCCAGCGCGCCGACGACTGTCGGTCCTCCGGCGGCGCCTCCGGTCCCGACGACGGCGGCGACCGACGCGATCGCGGCCGTCGCCTTCCCGAGGAGATCGGATGCGCTGTACGCCTCGGCCGTCTTGGTGCTCCTCGACGTCGAGAGGGACGACGTGATCGTTCGCGTGAGCGTCTCGGTGTCCGAGTACGCGGCCTTGTTCTGCTTCGACTGGCCCTGCGGGGGCGCGTAGACGATCGTCATCGGCAGCGCCGGCAGCGTGAATGCGCCCATCCCCAGCACGGACGGACGCAGCGCGAAGAACGACACGTCGATCGAGGGATGGTCGAGGAAGTTGATCGTCACACCGAACCGCGTGACGGGCGGCGTCAGGTTCGGTGCGTCGTGAATGATTGTGCTGCAGTCGTGGCCGACGTCGACCGTAATCTCGTTCGGCGTCGCGGAGACGGTCGGGTAGCCGCTGATGGTGACGCCGCCGTTCCAGAGCTCGCTGATCACGCTGCCGGCTGCGGCGTCCGCGCGCGCACCCCGTCGCGCCCGCCTCGATTCGAACACGGCCTGCCGCTGCTGCGGGATTACCGCGAACCGCAGCCGCAGGTCGACGGCCGTCGTCGCGACGACTCCGACGGTCGTGTTGATGATCGTGTTCGTCCTCACCGGCGGGTGCGGCGGGATCACGAGCGTCTGGACGATCGTCGGCACCGACCACGAGAAGGTTCCCGCCGCCGGGTCGATGATCCCGATCGGGACCGTCTCCCGGGGCTCGGGGATCGCGATCTGTCCGGTGTTCTCGAGCGCCTTGATCTGCGCGTACGCGCCGTCGAGGTCTAGCGCCATGAGCCTCTCCCTTCGACTCGGCGAACGGGAGCGGCGAGATGGCCGGCTGACTGGGGTGCGCTCCGCGTGTCTACGGCCGTCGTCCTTCCCTTTCGCATGGTGACTCGGACGTTTGCCGCAGGCCCTCCGGCCGTCTCGCCGGAGTAGGTCCAGTCTCCCACCTGGTTCGGGCTTCTTCAAGGGACGGCCGTGGCGCCGACGGGACAGACTCGGAACTGAGCCCAGTCATGAATGGCGGATTGGCAGTTTTTCCTTGAAGGGCCCGCCAGGATTCGAACCTGGGACCAACGGATTATGAGTCCGCTGCTCTAACCGCTGAGCTACGGGCCCCGGAGCGTCAACCGTACCGCGGAAACCGCTCGGCGACCTCGGCCGTAGGATCCTTCGGTGCACAGGATCTGGCTCATCCTCCCGACGCTCCTGCTCGCGGCCGGTTGCGGCGGGACCTCGGGCTCGAAATCGAGCGACGGGCAGGTCGCAGCGCCCGTTGCCTCGCAGACACTCCAGGTCAGCGAGAAGGAGTTCTCGATCACCCCTGCCTCGATCACGGTCAAAAAGCCGGCGACGTACGCATTCCACGTCTCGAACGACGGCTCGATCAGCCACGCGCTCGTCGTCGAGGGCCAGGGGAACGAGACGAAGACCGGCACGATCGCGCCGGGCTCGTCGACCACGCTGAGCGTCACCCTCTCGAAAGCCGGAAAGTACGAGCTCTACTGCCCGATCGACGGCCACCAGGGGAAGGGCATGAAGGCGACCCTCACGGTCCAGGGCGCGGCCTCCTCGGCGGGGATGAACGGCACCTCGCCGGCGCCGACCCAGACGGGCGAAGGCACGACCACCGACGACAAGGGCGGCTACGGGTACTGACGGTTCGGCCGTGACTTCGGCGCCTGGTCCGTTAAAAATAGGCGCGGGTGAAGGTCTTCCAGCGCCAGACCGAGGTTCGTACCACCGGCGGCCTGACGGTGCGCGACATCACCGACGAGGTGATCGACGCGGTCCGCGCCAGCGGCGTCAGTGACGGGATCGCCTGCGTCTACTCACCGCACACGACGTGCTGCGTGCGCGTCAACGAGTTCGAAACAGGATTCCTCGAGGACTTCGCCGAGCTCCTCCGCCGCCTCGTGCCGAGCGAGACGTACTACGCCCACGACGACTGGGACAAGCGCACCGAGAACATCTGCCCCGAGGACATGGACATCGGCAACGGCCACTCGCACTGCATGGCGATGCTCCTCGGGACGGCGGGCGAGTCGATCCCTGTACGCGACAGTGAGCTTTGCCTCGGGACGTGGCAGCGCGTGCTCTTCATCGAGCTCGACCGCGAGCGCGACCGCCGCTGGTTGGTTCAGGTCGTCGGGAACTAAGCGGCGCCTTCAGCTCCGAGCCGCGCGACGAGCGTCGCCGGCGCGACTTCCGCGTACGCGTCCTCTGCGACCCCCGTGAGCTCTTCCAGCTCGACGCCGCGGTCGAGCCGCACGCCCAGCCAGCCGCGATGGCCGACGTATGGCGGGACGAAGAACTTGTCCGGATCGGCATCGACGAGCAGCTTCTGCATGCCGTTCGGCGCCGCACACCAGATCGCGAACCGTCCGTCCCCGTGATGGTTGGTGAGCACCATCAGAAACGCGCGCTTGCCGCGGACGAAGAACGTCGGCGCGCCGTGGCTGAGCCGCTCGCTCGTCTCCGGGAACGCGAGGCAGATGTCGCGCAGATGCCGCAGGGTGCGCTCGCGTCGGCTCGCCGATAGCACGACATCGAGTGTGGCACGTCCGCGTCTTGCGTGGCGCGCGCGCAAAAGATGTCGGAACGGCGCAGTAGTGTCCTCCGCGTGAGCCGGATCGAAGCGCGTCTGAACGAGCTCGGGCTCGTGTTACCCGCGCCCGTGGCTGCGCCGGCCGGCATCGCATTCAATCTGACGCTCGTCAAGGTCCACCGCGGGATCGCGTACGTGTCCGGCCACGGGCCGTTCGACGGCTCGAACGTGCTCGTCCAGGGCCGCGTGGGTCGCGACCTCACACTCGACGAGGGTTACGAGGCAGCGCAGCTCGTCGCCCTCTCGATGCTCGCGTCACTGAAGCAGGAGCTCGGCAACCTCGACCGCGTCACCGAGTGGATTCGGGTCACGGGCTACATCTACGCGGAACCGGACTTCGCCCGGAACGCCGCCGTTCTGAACGGGTTCAGCGACCTGATCGTCGAGCTCTGGGGCGAGGCCGGCAAGCACGCGCGCTCCGCACCCGGCCAGGCGTCGTCGCCCTTCGACGTGCCGGCGTTCATCGAGGCGATCGTGGCCGTCGACTAACGCGGCGGGGCGAGCTCAGCCCGAGCCCCGCTCCTGCCGCCGGCGCCACTGGTGGAGCGTCTTCGACTTCCGCGTGCGCTTCGGCTCCGTAGGCGCCGGGGCCGGATCGTTCTCGGCCAACCACCGTGCCGCCTCGTCGTCGCCGTCGAGCCCGACCGCGCGTTCGCGCTCGCCGAGCTTCTCGGCGCCGCGATGTGTCAGACGCTTCTTCGTCATTGCTCGCACTCGCGCATGAACCCGCGCACCGCCTCGAGGTACTCGGACGTCTGTTCGAGCGCGGGCGTGTGCGAGCTGTCCTCGAGCACGACATGCCGGACGTCTCTGATCCCGTCGACGAGCGTCTGTGCGACCGCGGCTGTCGACATGTCGTGACGGCCGCGGATGACGAGCGTCGGCACGTCGATCTCGTGCAGGCGACCGCGTACGTCCCAGTCCTTCAGCGGGCCTGTGACCGTCCACTCGTTCGGCCCGATCATCGCCGCGTACACATCGGCTCCGCGCTCGGCCGCCATTCGCTCGAGCTCGGGTCTCGGCTTCGGGCCGCGGTAGAAGTGCCGGTCCATGAGCACGGCTTCGGCGTTCGCGTATTCCGGGTCGCCGTATGTCCCCGCCGCCTCGTGGCGGTCGAGCGTCGCGACCACGTCAGGCGGCAGCTCCCTGCGCAATCGCTTCATCTCGCGTACCCACTCCTCGGTGCTCGCGAGGGTCGACGAGAGGATGAGGCCCACGATCCCAAGGGCGCCGGCGAGGACGTGCTCGAGAGCGAGCATCCCGCCCCACGACGTGCCGAGCAGATGAATCCGCTCGAGCCCGAGCGCCGAGCGGACGGTCTCGAGCTCGTCGCGAAAGACCTCGACGCTCCAGTCGAGGTCGTTCGGGCGATCAGATCGCCCGCAGCCGATCTGGTCGTAGAGAACGACTGCCCGCTCGTCGGCGAGCTGCTCGAGCGGTGCGAAGTAGTGGTGCGTCGATCCAGGCCCGCCGTGGAGCGCGAGCAACGGCGGTCGCGACGCGTCGAGGTCGCCGACGATCCGGTACCACGTCCTGTGGCCGCGGAAATCGACGAAGCCCTCGGTCGCCATCCGCGAAGGATTACCGGAAAACCACTGAGCGGCCGCCGGCGTAGTCGGTTCGGGGGAGAAAAGGGGAATACACATGAGACGCATGGTTTTCGGACGCTTTGCCGCCGCGGTCGCGGCGCTCGGCGTCTCGTTCGTCCTCGCCGGCTCCGCTGCAGCAGCGCCTGCGAACAGCTACACCGTCCACCCGCTCGTAAGCACCGCGATGGACGCGAGCCTCGTCAACGCATGGGGTCTCGTCGCCGGGCCGACGACGCCGTGGTGGGTCGCCGACAACGGAACCGGAGTCGCGACGTTGTACGACGGCGCAGGCGTCAAGGTGCCGTTGACCGTCAACACGGCCACGGCCGCCCCGACGGGGACGGTCTTCAACCTCGCCGGGACGGGCTTCCCGATCGCGAGCGGCACGAAGAGCGGATCCCCGCGCTTCCTCTTCGACGGCGAAGACGGCGTGATCAGCGGTTGGAACCCGAACGTCAGCGCCGACGCGCAGCCCGGCGTCACGGACGGAGGCGCGGTGTTCAAGGGGTTGACCTACGCGCTGACGCCGATCGGAGCGATGCTCTACGCGACCGACTTCGCGCGCGGCCGCGTCGCCGTCTACGGCTCCGGCTGGACGTCCGTGTCGACACCCGGCGGGTTCGCCGATGATTCGCTGCCCGCGGACTACGCGCCGTTCGGGATCCAGGCGATCGGCAACCGCATCTTCGTCACGTTCGTGCCGCGAGAGCCGGGCGCGACCGACGAGGAGGCGGGCCAGGGGCATGGAATCGTCGACGCCTTCAGCCTCGACGGCTGGTTGCTCGGACGCGTTGCCCAGCACGGCCAACTGAACGCGCCGTGGGGGCTCGCAGTCGCGCCGTCGACGTTCGGGCGCTTCGCCGGAGATCTGCTCGTCGGGAACTTCGGCGACGGGACGATCAACGCGTACGAGGAGCTCGCGAATGGTCGCTTCGAGCACCGCGGCCAGCTCCGCAGCGCCGACGGCGGACCGGTGACGATCGACGGACTGTGGGCGCTCGAGTTCGGCCAGAGCGCCCGATCGGGCGGAACCGACACGCTGTTCTTCACTGCAGGACCGGACGACGAGACGGCCGGCCTCTTCGGGTCGATCACGCCGTAAGCAGATCAACGAGTCGAGGGGCCGGTCGTCCCGGCCCCTCGACTCGTGCGCGTGGGTGCGTGACGTAAAAGTGTCAGACCCGAAGAGAAGGGTCTGACACTCGAAACGGCAGATCTACGGGTGGTTGTCGCGCGGATCCCAGAGATCGATCGGCGCCTGCGTCTCGTACGCCATTCCGTGCGGGTAGCTGATCAACTCGACGTTCGTCCCGAACGGCGTCTCGAAGTAGTTGATCGTCTGGCCCGCGGCAGGGCCCGCCGTTACCGGAAGCGGGCCGTCGAGCTTGGTTCCCGCCTTCGTCTGGAGATACTCGACGCCCTTCTCGATGTGACGGACGTACAACGCGATGTGGTGCCCGCCCCAGTCCGAGTTGCGGCGGAAGCGCGTGTCCTGGTCCGGCGACGTGTACTTGAACAGCTCGACGCCCGGCCCGTTGCCGCCGCGCAGCATCCGGATCTCCTCGACGACCGCGCGCGGATGCACGTCGACGAGCGCCGTCATGAAGTCGCCCGTGTCACTGAACGGTCCGAACGTCAACGGATTGATGAAGCCGAGGTTCCGCTCGAACCAGCCGGCGGCGACCGCGATGTCCGGGACGGTGATGCCGACGTGGTCGACGCCGAGCAACCCGGGGACGTTCGTGACGGGCGCTTCGAGGCCGTTCTGTTTCGGCGACCACAGCGGCTTCACGCTCGGCACCTGGTACGCCATGCCGTTCGGGTAGCTGATGAACTCGATGTACGAGCCCCACGGCGTCCTGAAGTAGTTGATCGTCTGGCCGGCCGCCGGGCCGGCCGTGAGCGAAAACGGGCCGAACATCCGCGTCACGCCGCGCGAGTCCATATACGCGACGGCTGCGTCGATGTCGGTCACGTAGAACGCCACGTGGTGCCCCGTCCAGTCGGAGTTGCGCGGCATGTCGTGGCGCTGACCCGGCGCCTCGTACTGGAAGAGCTCGATGTTCGCGCTGTGGCCGATCCGGAGTGACGTGATCTGATCGATCTTCGTCCCCGCGGGAACGTCGAGCACACCCTGCAAGAACGCGCCTTCGAGGGGGCCGAAGCTCAACGGCGCGACCGCGCCGAGGATGTCCTCGTACCACTCGATCGCCTGGTTGATGTCGGGCACCGTGATCCCGACGTGGTCCATCCCGACGAGGCCGAGCTCGCCGCGGCCGACGTCGTGCAGCGCGCGGGCGGCTGCTGTGCGGGCGCCGACCAGCGGCGCCGCAGCGAGGGCGCCGACTGTCAACGCTCCCCTCGAAAGAAAGGCCCTTCGGGGCATCCTGGCGACGTCGCCGTCGCCGCGCAAATGGTCGCTCACGCCTCCTCCTCCTCCCCCGGTCGCTCGCACGACTCTTGCACGAGGGCGTACGTTTGTCGACCTTCGCTGAGGCGCACCGCCGGCCGCCGCTGCGGACGGCGACCGGCGGCGCGACCCGTCAGCCGTTGTCGTCGTTCGCGTTCGCGACCGCGGCGGCCTCGGCGGCGGACAGCCGGAGCACCTGCTCGCAGCCGTGCAGTCTCACCGGATCGTGCTCGATCACGTACGCGACGTCGTACCCGGGCCCGCAGTCGAGCACGTCGGGCTGGTTGTCATTGGCAAGCGCGTGGAGGATGTCGTTCCCGGTCCCGCCGTACTGGACGTCTGCGCCGGGCCCGGCCCACGTGACGTCGTTGCCCTCTCCGGCGAAGATCACGTCATTGCCGGTTCCGCCTCGAACCACGTCGTTCCCGCGTCCCGCGTAGACGATGTCGTTCCCGTCGTGCGCACGGATGTTGTCGTTGCCGGCCCTGCCGTACATGACATCGGTGCCGCTCGTCCCGTTCAGGTTGTCCGAGCCGTCGGTCCCGCGCACCAGATCGAGGCTCGCGGCCGACGCCGCGGCTGCGAGCACGAGGGACGTAGCGATGGAGACGATCAACGTTCGTTTCACTGGAACCTCCGCGTCGAAGATCGTTGACGGCTCCGTTATTGCAAGCGCACATGGGAACGGAATGAGCGCTCCGTAACGGCGGGTCAAGCGCCGGTAAACGCATGTAAACCGTCGTGCCTTCTCGAAGCGGTCGGAACCGGCAGGCGGATCGCAAACGCCGTGCCGTTCGACGAGCTGTCCACGTGCACGTCACCGCCCATCGCCTGCACGAGATCGCGGACGATCGCGAGGCCGAGGCCGGTGCCGACCGCGCGCCGCCCGGTGTACCGCCGATAGAGGAAGAACCGCTCGAACACGTGCGGGATCTCTTCCGGCGCGAGCCCCGGTCCCGTGTCGCTGACGATCAGCTCGCCCGGCGCGGCCGCGAGCGTGACGACGCCGCCCGGCGGCGTGCACCGAAGCGCGTTCTCGACGAGATTCGAGACCGCCTGCAGCAGCCGGTCGCGGTCCGCGAGCGCGGCGGCATCGGTGCTGCGATCGTCGAGCCGCAGGCGTACTCCGAGCTCTCGCGCGCGCGCCGCTTGACGGTCGGCGCTCTCGCGGATGATCTCGTCGAGATCCACGGGGCCGCGCTCGATGTCGAACCTGCGCCGCTCGAGCCGCGCGAGATCGATCAGATCCGCGACGAGCCGCTCGAGTCGCGCGGCCTCCGAACGGATCACCTTGACCGCGCGCTCCGGCGTCAGCACGCCTTCGTCGAGCGCCTCCGCGTACCCGCGGATCGCAGTCAGCGGTGTCTTCAGCTCGTGGCTCACGGAGAGCAAAAACGAGCGGTCCGCAGTGCGCGCCCGCGCCAGCTGGACGGCCATCGTGTTGAAGGACACGGCGAGGTCGCGCAGCTCGCGTGCGCCCGCAATAGGCAGCGGCTCCGGTTCGTCACCGCGCGCGAGGCGACCGCTTGCCCGGGCGACGTCCAGGACGGGGCGCGCGATGCTTCGCGCGAGCAGCGCCGCGACCGCAACGGCGAGAACGCAGCCGAGCCCTCCCGCGGCCGCGAGCGCAAGCCAGAACGGGGCGCTTTCGGAGCGGACAGAGGCGGCGGTCCGCAGCAGCACGACGACACCGCGGTTCGTCGAGCGAGTCGCGTACAGATACGTGCGGCCGTTGATCGTGATCCGCCCCGTCGGTCGGTGCGGTAGAAGCAGCCGCGCCTGACGCCTCGGCAGCACCGAGAGGCGTTCGTCCTGCGTCGCGAGGAAGCGGCCGAACGGCCCGGGCGGCGGGTGGAGGTTGTCGTCGGAGAACAGTGCGACCTGGCGCCGGAGGCCGGCGAACGCGCTGTGCTCGAGCGAGCGTCGGACGAGGTACGCGCCGACAAGGAGCGAGAGCGAGACGGCGACGAGAACTGCCGCGCCGATGGCCAGCCGCAGCCTCGTCTTGAGTGAGATCACGGCTCCTCGCAGCCGTCGGTCTCGAGGAGCCGATAGCCGAGGCCGCGCACAGTTCGGATCACCCCGGGCCGGCCGAGCTTCTTGCGCAACTGCGCGACGTGGACGTCGACTGTCCGCGTCCCGCCGGCGAACGGACCACCCCAGACTCGGTCGAACATCCTGTCGCGCGTCACGACCTGACCGGCGTTCCGCGCGAGCTCGGCGAGGACTTCGAACTCGAGCGTCCGCAGGCGAAGTGCCGAGCCGGCGAACGTCGCGCTGCGCGTGCGCAGGTCGACACTCAAGTCGCCGACCTCGATCACGCTCGAGCCGGAGTGGCCCTGCTCGGCACGCCGCAAGACTGCCCGGACGCGCGCAACGAGCTCGCGCGGCGAGAACGGCTTCGTGACGTAGTCGTCGGCGCCGAGCTCGAGCCCGACGATGCGATCGACCTCCTCGTCGCGCGCCGTGAGGATCAGGATCGGGACGTCGCCGCTGCTCCGGAGGCGTCGGCAGAGCTCGAAGCCGTCGACGTCCGGCAGTCCGAGATCGAGGACGACGACCCGCGGGCTCCGCCGGTCGACGGCCTCGAACCCGCCTTCGCCGCTCTCTTCGCGGACGACCTCGAACCCGGCACGCTCGAGGTATGCGCCGACGAGCGCGCCGATCGCGTCGTCGTCTTCGATGATGACGGCGACGCCGCTCATGGGCGGACCGCACTGACGGCGAGCGCAAGGTGACCGGCATGACCGATCGTCGCAACATCACCGCGGCGTAGACGGCGGAGGCGCACACGCCGCCCGTCGAGCGTCACGACCGTTCGCCGGGTGACCGCGAACGCGGCACGTGTCCCATCGAGCTCGCGGATCACGATTCGTGCCGGCTGCACGCGCACGACGATCCCGCGATCCTCCGTCGCCGCTGCAGCGACGAGCGGACGCACGAGCGCGAGCAGGACCACGGCACACGCAAGCACCAGCCGAAGCCGTCGCATGCGCCGGATGGTCGTGCACGCGCGTCAGGGCGGCGTGTGCGGCGTGTAAAGCGAACGTAAAACGCGAGTCGACGCGCGTGCGCTAGCGGAGCGCGTCGATCGACGCGGTGGGAACGATCCCCTCGACGCTGCGAACCAGATCGGCGTCCAATGTCACGAGCGCGGCCTTCTGCAGCTGAGCGAGCGCGACATACTCGGCATCGTAGGTCTGCGCCCATCCGAGCTGATCGGCGAGCTCCCATGCGCGACGCCGCAGCACCGCGTCGCCGAGAAGCCTGATCGACATCCCGCGGATAAACGCGAGCCGCGTGCGTGCAACCTCGGAATCGAGATCCCCGCGCTGAACTGCCTCGTGCAGGTGCGACAGCGTCTGCGAACGCAGGAGCGTCGGCGCGAGGAGCTCGTGCTCTGCCGGGACTTCGGTCCCGACGCTCGCCAGGTGGAGCACGGCGCTCGAGTCGACGACGAACCTGCTCAAAACGCTACGGCTACGACTCGTCCTCCCAGTACTGAACCGGCTCGCCGTACCGAGTCCGAAAGAGCTGATCGCCCTTCGCGTCCGCGGTCGCGATCTTGCCGCTGTCGGGATATTCGAGGATCTCCGGAGCGATCCACGTCGAGAGCATCAAGACCCGCACGGGCTCCTCGGTCGCGTTCCGCACCAGGTGCGCCCCCGCCGCGCCTCGCGGGAAGCACGCGACGTCACCTTCGCCCAGCTCGCGCTCTCCGTCAGGCGTCCGCAGCGTCGGACGTCCCCGGAGAACGACGAGCCATTCCTCGTTCGCGTGGTGCAGGTGATACGGCCAGAGCTTCTTGCCCGGATCGACGTCGTAGACGCTGCCGCCGATCAGCTCCGCGCCGATCCGCGGTCCAATCTGCGTCTCGCGAAAACGGAACCCCTCGTGCTCCATTCCGTCCTCGCATTCGACGGTGAAGAGGTTGGCGACTTCCATCGCCGCAACCTACCTGGCGTGCACCAGTGGTTCCCCGAGGCCCGCCGCCACGCGCTTCCGCTCCGCCGGTTGTACCGTCCGCCGAGTGGACGTCACCAAAGAGGACGCACGCCGCTTTCTCGTCGCGCGGCACTTCCTCTCGCCTGCGCGGTCTCTCGCGGGAGGACTCGACGGGGTGCGCGAGGTCTTCCGGAAGCTCGGGTCGATCCAGTTCGACCCGATCGCGGTCGCCGGCCGGAACCACGACCTCGTGCTGCACGCGCGCGTTGCCGGCTACGAGCCCGCCTGGTGCGAGGAGCTCTACGAACGTCGTGAGATCTTCGAGGCGACCAACAAGGCGCTGTCGTTCGTCCCGACGGCGGAATTCCCTTGGTTCCGTCACGTCTGGGGCCGCAAGGGGCCGCGCTTCCACACCGCAGCGCTCGCCGACAACGCCGCCGTGGCCGAGCACGTGCTCGAACGGATCCGTGCAGAAGGACCGCTGGCGTCACGCGACTTCGAACGCGAGACCGGTCCGACGAAGGACTGGTTCGGAATGCCCGAGAACGCGGTGCGCGCCGTGCTCGAGGCATTCACGGTCACGGGCGTCATCGGCCTCGCGCGGCGGGACGGCAACGTTCGGTACTACGACCTCCTCGAACGCCTGCTCCCGACGGGGGTGCTCGCACAGGAGGTGCCGGAGCGAGAACAGCTCCTGCACAAGCTCCTGTCTCGTTACCGCGCCCACGGCCTACTCGGCGCCGGCGGCGCGGGCGGGACGTTCGCCCGCATCGCACCGCCGAACTCGACGCCCGACCAGGTCGGGCGCAACGAGCTGCAAAGAGAGCTGGTCGAGCTCGATGCGCTCGTGCCCGTCGTCGTCGAGGGCGTGCGTGGCAAGCGCTTCGTCGTCCTTGACGACGTCGAGTTGCTCCGGTCGCCGCCGGCGCCGACGCCCTCCGTCGCGTTCATCGCCCCGTTCGACTCGCTTCTCTGGGACACCGCCCTGCTTGCAAGCGTGTTCGACTTCGACTACGTCTGGGAGGGCTTTTTCCCGCCGGCCAAGCGACGCTGGGGCTATTACGTGCTGCCGATCGTCTTCGGCGACCGCTTCGTCGGCCGGATCGAACCGCGCATCGAGCGGGACGAAGGCGTCGTGCATGTCGTCAGCGTGTGGTGGGAGGACGGGTTCTCGCCGACGAAGACGGACGGGTTCGTCGACGCCATGCGCGACGCGCTCGACGCGTACACGCGCTTCGCGAAGGTGGAGCGAATCGAGTGGCCGTCGGAGCTCCGCAACGAGAAGCGGCTCTTCGGCACCGCGGCGCTAGCTTGAGAGGTGCCCGAGCGCGCCGAAGCCCGGCCGGATGGCCGGGCTTCGTCGTCTTCGGATCGTGCTGATCCTGGGTCGGCTAATTGGCGCGGTTGCGCCTACGGGTTCGGGACGCCGGGGAACAGCGCGTCGCCGATCGTCGGGATGAACTGCGGCGGCACACGAATGTGCGTCGCCTGCTCGTAGTCGTAGGCGAAGCCGAGCAACTTCGGTTCGGCCCAGCGGCCGCCGATGAAGGTGACCCCCATCGGCAGTCCCGCGTCGTGCCCCGCGGGCACCGTGATGTCGGGGTAGCCCGACGCTGCCGCCGCCGTCGATGACGAGACGAAGTACTCGAAGTGCCCAGCGAGGTCGCCGAGGTTCGGGTCGTCGTTCGTGGGCCAGGCCGGATTGTTCGTCATGGCGATGATCGCGTCGAGGTGCTGGTCGGCCATGAGCTGGTCGATCGCGTGCTGAAGAGGCGGCGTCGTCTCCGCGCGAGACGTCGCGCAATTGGCATCGCGGCCGTTCGTTCCCTGCGCCAGGTCGAACACGAGGTTGTTCCACGGCCCCTCGAGGTTCGGATGCGCGTTGTTGAAGTCGATCAGGCCCTGGAGGGTCTTCGGGTATCCGGCGCCCGTGTACGTCTGCAGATAGCTCGCGATGTCGGACTTGAACTCGCACAGCAGTGCGTCGAACTCGTGCGCCGTCGACGAGACGTCGATGTCGGTGTTGTCGACGACCGTGGCGCCCTCGCCCCTGAGCGCCGCGATCACGTTGTCGAGGATCGGCTCGACGACCGGTCCGGTCAGGCTCGGGTCGTACGTCCCGGCCCGCCAGACTCCGATTCGCTTGCCCTGGAGTGCGTGATCGTTGAGGAACTGGGTGTAATCCGCAGACGCGTGCCCGACCTGGAAGGCCGTGGCCGGATCGGCCGGGTCGACCCCGGTCGCGGCGCCGAGGAGCACCGCCGCGTCCGTCACGTTGCGGGCGATCGGGCCGGCCGTATCCTGGTCCGCGCTGATCGGGATGACGCCTGCGCGGCTCCACAACCCGAGGGTCGGCTTCAGTCCCACGTCGCCGTTGGCGCCGGACGGGCAGACGATCGAGCCGTCCGTCTCGGTGCCGACGGCCGCGACCGCGAGATCGGCAGCCGCGGCAACGCCGGACCCCGAGCTCGAGCCGCACGGGTTGCGGTCCAGAACGTAGGGCATGTTCGTCTGGCCGCCGATGCCGCTCCAGCCGCTCGACGAGGGGCCGGACCGGAAGTTGGCCCACTCGGACAGATTGGCCTTGCCGATGATGATTGCGCCGGCGGCCTTCAGCCTTGCGGCGATGAACGCGTCCGGGGGCATGCTCCCTGCGAGTGCCCACGAGCCGGCCGTCGTCGGCATACCGGTGGTGTCGATGTTGTCCTTGACGATGATCGGAATCCCGAGCAGCGGCCGGTGGTCGCCGTTTCGCCGCGCCGCGTCGGCCGCAAGGGCGTCGGCGTGGGCCGTCGGGCTGACCGTGATCACCGCGTTGAGCGTCGGGTTGAGCTGGCGGATCCGTCGGAGATAGAAGTTCGTCAGCTCGACGGCATTGATCCGATGCGAGTTCATCAACTGCTGGAGCTGCGGGATCGTCGTCGCGTCGACGTCGATGCCCGCGACCTTGGTGTTCGGCGGGTTTGCCGCCATGCCGCTCGGCGCGGCGGCGCCGCATACTCCGAGCAAGAGGGCGACCAGGGTCGTCAGAAAAAGGGAACGGCGAAGTCTGGTGCTCATCGCGTGACCTCCACGGGATCGAGGTGGGGTGAACGCTGGGATCGCAGGCGGGCGACCCGAGGGCCCGAGTCTATTCCCGTCGCGCAGGCACCTCAACACCACGCGCTAGTGCCGAGCCCCGGACCGCGACAAAGCCTGCAGGCGAAGAGACGCGCGTCGCGGCGGCCGCGAAGCACGGCCGTGGAGTGTGCGGTAAGAGGCACGCGCCTGGGCCGATTCGCACGCAGCGCCGGACGAGCGATCAGCGTGCCAGGGGCGACCCGTACGGGTCGCCCCCAACACGCGCAATCAGCAGGTGGACGAGAAGTTGTCGAAGAACACCCGCGTTGTGCCGTCTGGGCTGACCGTCACATGGAACAGCTCGCTGACGACGTAGCTTTGAGCGCCGCCGGTCGCCTGGATGTGGAACCGATTGACGAACGTTTCCGTCGCACCGCCAGGCGGCGTGTTCACCACGATATCCCTGGTGAGACCCGTGGCATGAAAAATCGTGCCGGTTGAAAGATCCACCCCCGTAACTCCTTGTGGCTGAAAGTGGATTGAGCTTGTCACCCCACCCGAGGGCGTCGTCGTCTCGGTCATCACGACTGCCAACTGTCCTGTCAGATGAACGACATCGCCGTTACAAATCGTGACCAGCGCATCGAACGGCTGGGTCTGCACGGTCGCCGCCGCCTGCGTGCCTACGGGCACGGCCAACGCAACGACCACCAACAGCAAAAGAATCAACTTGCGCATCGCGCCTCCCTTCCCCCCGCCAACGACCCTACGCCTTGCGTTGCGAGTGCACAACACCCGGCTCTCCGGACAAGAGTGTCGTACGCCGAAGTGTCGCTCGCGCCGAATCGTCGACACGCTTCCTCTAGCCGACGCTGCTGCCGCGCGTTGCGAGGTGCCTCTTGATGTCGGCAAGTTCGGCCTCGACGCGCCTCAACGACGCAACAAGTTCTGACGTCTCGTCGGCGCGATCGCTCTGGACGAAACGTGACGCGATCATCGCCGTGAGGACGGCGATGAAGCCAATCCCGACGAACATCAGGACGATCGCGACGATCCGACCGGCGACGGTCGTGACCTTCACGTCCCCGTAGCCGACGGTCGTGACCGTGACGACCGCCCACCAGACGCCCTCCCAAAACGAGGTGAAGTTACGGGTGTCGATCTCGGCTTGAACGGCGCCCGCGGTCACGGTGAGGAAGATCGTTGCGAGCGCCGCGAACCGAAACGCGCTCGTCGAAGTCAGCCGTCGCTCAGCCTGTAGCGCACGGGTGACAAGCACACCCGCTCGAAGAAGCCGAAGGAGCCGGACGAGTCGAACAAGCCGCAACGACGACAGCAGCCGCCCGTAGGCGGGAACGGTGACGATGACGATCGCGGCGTCGACCCAATGCGCGCGCAACGCCGCAGCCTTCCGCCGTGCGACAACGAGTATGAACGCGAGTTCTGCGGCGAAGATCGCCCAGATCACCCAGTTCGCCGCGAACGCGAACGTCCGCCACGTGTGCGACTTCGCGTCGCGCTCGATGATGACGACGGGGATCATCGCGAGCGTCGCGACGAGGACGATCGGCTCGAACGGGTGGGCGACGCGTCCGGAAGGTTCCTGCCGCCACACGTCCGCGGTGTTCGCGCTGCTCCAGCGATTTCCTAGCTTCGAACTTCGGCGACTCCGGCGGGGTCCGTTGATCTTCGGAGCGCGCGGGAGCGAGCGCATGCGCGAAGCCTCAGGCGAGGAGACGCGCGTCGCAGCGGGCCGCGCGAAGCGCGGCCGCGAAGTGCGCAGGGAACAGGCACGCGCGTGGGCCGGAAGGCCCACGCGCGCGCGCGCCGCGCATGGAGGCGGCAGGAATCGAACCCGCTCAAGATTTCCACCATCGAGTGCTTAACCGACAGGTGCGAGACAGTGGCCGATCTCAGATCGTCCTTGCTTTCTCTTGCGCGCGGCTCACGGAGCCAACCCACGCGCAGCCCAGGCCCTGCCCGTGATCGCGAACGGCGCCTGAGGCATCCGCGTGCGGCAGAGCTCGCGGAGCTCGCCGCGCCCCGCGTCGTCGAGCTTCGCGACGTACGCACCCGCAGGGCCGACGCCGAGCTCGTACGGTGCCCACCACTCCTCAAAGCTCTCGAACTCGACGCCGACCGAGAGCGACGACTCCTGCACGTCGGCGAGGCTCGCTTCCCGGAAGAGCTCGCCGAGATGCCCCTCGCGTGCGCCGGCAAGATGCGACTCGTTCTCCGCCGCCGAGTCGAACTCCTCGAGCGCTGTCCAGAACGCAGACAGGGGCGACGTTCGTGCGTGGTAATCCCACACGCATGCCGCGACGACGCCGCCGGACAGCGTCACACGCGCCATCTCCGTTAGACCGCCGACTGCGTCCGCCATGAAATGGACAACGAGTTGGGCGAGCGCGAAGTCGAACGTGCCGTCTGCGAACGGGATCTTCTCCGCAGGCGCGTGGCGCACGTCGACTCCGGGGTTCCGCTCGCGCGCTGCCTCGACGAACGCCTCCGAAGGATCGATCGCCGCGACGTTCACGGCGCCGAGCCGTGCAGTGAGCTCGGCCGTCAGCGCGCCCGGCCCGCAGCCGACATCGAGCGCGCGCCCGCGCGCTTCGACGCCTGCAAAGTCCGCGAAAAGCGGTCCGAGCTGCCCGGAAAACCGGCCCATGAAGCGGTCGTAAGCGCTCGTCGACGTGAAGAACTGACTCACGCGCAAACCGTAGACGGCGAACCGACTCCAGTCGCGTCGGCCTGTTCGACGGAGGCAGCGGGCGCCTCCCTCCGGCCGCCGATGCCGGCTCCTCCGGCGTCGGCCGCGATGGGAGCGGATCGAAAGACGATCGCCGCGAAGTCCTCATGGTTCGGCGCGAGCCGAACCGGACTTCGCGGCGGAGTGGAGGCGGCGGGAATCGAACCCGCGTCCGCGGACGCCCCGCGCAGAACGTCTACAAGCGTAGTCCGCCGTTGAATCTCACCCGACGGCCGGAGGCGGACGCCCTACCGGCGGGCCAGCCATCCTTGGATGTCGCACCTCCGGCGATTGGCTTTCCTTCGGTGCCGAGCCCGTTGGTTGGCGCCGCTACCCGAATCACGGGCCGAACTCGGAGCGACGTCGCTAGCTAACTAGGTTAGGCAGCGAGTGCGAGATCGTTCTTCGCACTTACGTGTTTTGCCGGTGGATTTACGAGGCCTACCGGCGACCTCGGCTTGCAGCTCTGCCGGAGAATCGACCACGTCGAAACCAGGTCGCCCCCGTATGTCGTGACCACATTGTAGCGACGGTCGTGCCGCAATTACCGGCGACCCCGGAACGCGCGTTCCATATCGCGCTGCGCCTCGCGGTTCTGGAGGTCGCGCCGCTTGTCGCGGACGTCCTTCCCGCGGGCGAGTGCGAGCTCGACCTTCACCCGTCCGCGCCGGAAGTAGAGCTTCGTCGGCACGAGGGTGAGCCCACGCTCGCGCACCTTGCCGTAGAGCGAGGACAGCTCCTTCCGATGCAGCAGGAGCTTCCGGGCGCGGTCCGGGTCGTGGTTCTGGATGTTCCCCTGGTCGTAGACGGAGATGTGGGCCCCGACGAGCCATGCCTCCCCGTCGCGTACCTCGGCGTAGGCCTGCTGCAGCGACGCGCGCCCGTCCCGCAGCGACTTCACCTCGGTTCCCGTCAGGACGAGCCCGGCCTCGAATCGCTCGAGCAGGTGGTAGTCGTGCCGCGCGCGGCGGTTGTCGACGATCAGCTTCTCTCCGGTCGGCCGAGCCATGACCGTCGAGTGTACGGCCGCGCCGGGTATGCAATTTACGACTATCGAGCTACACTCGCCTGGTTCGGGGGTCTGGGAGGGTTTGCCGTGACGACGGGATCTTTGGAGGTCAAAAGCGCTTTCGTGGCTGCTGTGTGCGCGCTCGCGTGCGGGCTTGCGGCCGGATTCGTGTTCACGGCCGGGGCGTCGGCGCGGCAGACCGACACAGGAACGACGACGACGCCGGCACCCGAGCCGCCTCCGCCGACGACTATCGCGCCGACGCCTGACCCGGCGCCGAAGCCTGCGCCGGCACCTGCGCCGGCGCCGAAGCCGGCGCCAAGGCCGGCACCGCGCCCGACGGCGCCACACGTCGCTCCCGCCGCTCCGGCACCGGTGCCGCGGCGGACGGTCTCGCGCACGCCAAGCGTCACGCCGACGCACGTCGCACCACAACACGTCGCGAAGCGGACGACGGCACCTGCGCCGGCTCGGCGCCTACACAGGCGGGCCAGACGCGCGAAGCACCCCGCGGCGGCGGCACCGCAGGCCCCGCACATTCAGATCCGTGTCGGCCACACGCTCGGCGCCGAGGCGACGAAGACACCCGCGGTCTCAGTTGTTTCGACCACGACCGGCGACCAGCAGCGGCGCCTCTTCATCGTCGGGTTGCTCGCGGTGTCCTGCATCGTCCTCGCGTTCAGCGCTCTGCCGCCCCGACGCCTCCCGTGGCGCGTCGCGTGGGCGATCGAGGATCGACGGGTGGAGATTCTTGTCGGCGGCGTCGCGGCGTTCGTCACCGCGGTCGCCGCGATCTTCTGGATGGGGGGTTAGTGACGACGCGTCGCGACAACCGTAGGTGGGGCGCCGTGACTGCCGCCGCGGCCGCCGTGGCGCTTGCGGCCGTCGGAGGAATCTCGGCTGTGACGAAGGCGGCGCCGCCTCTACGGATCGACTTCGTGCCGGGCGCGACCGTCGAGGCGACCGACGCAAGCGGCGCGGACGCGCATTACATCGTCAAGTCGCAGGACACGAACGGCGATCCCGCGCCGGCGACGTGCACGAACCCCGATACGTCCGACACCGGGCAATTCAGCTCCGCGACACTCCACTACCCGCTCGGTCCGACGACTGTCACCTGCACCTCCGACTACGACACAGCATCGGAGACGATCACCGTCGTCGACACGACACCGCCGACGGTGGGATCGGTTCAAGACGTGTCGGCAACGACGAACGACTCGGACGGGACGCCTGTCACGTATTCCGCACCGTCCGCCACGGACCTCGTCGACGACTCGGTTCAGGTGACGTGCGACCCCGCATCCGGGTCAAAATTTCCCGTCGGGTCGACGACCGTCACCTGCAGCGCAACGGACGCGCACAACAACACGGGGACGTCGAGCTTCCAAGTCAATGTGTCGTTCGCCGACAACCAGCCGCCGGCCTTCACGTCCGTCCCACCTGACACGTCAATCGAAGCCACGGGCGCGAACGGTGCACCGTTCAGCTACACCGTGACCGCGACCGACAACGTCGGCACGCCAAGCGTTTCGTGCTCGCCCGCAAGCGGCAGCACGTTCCCGATCGGCTCGACGACGGTGAATTGCACCGCGACCGACAGCGCCGGTCTGACGGCGAACGCAAGCTTCAAGGTGACCGTCACGTTCGTCGACCGCACACCGCCTGTCTTCTCGAACGTCCCTTCGGACCTCCAGCGAGAGGCGAATGGCCCGGGCGGCTCGGTGGTGACGTACACGCCTCCGAACGCGACCGATGCCCTCGACGGGCCGATCGCGACCGTCGCCTGCGCGCCGGCGTCCGGGTCGACGTTCCCGCTTGGCACCACGACGGTCTCCTGCAGTGCTCGGGACGCGAACGGCAACGCGGGAACCGCGACGTTCCACGTGACCGTCACCGACACGACGCCGCCGCGCCTGATCGTGCCCGGCGACCGGAACGTCTACGCGACGAGCGGCGAAGGGATTTCCGCACAGGAGGGCGGCGCCGCCGAGTTCGTCGCCGGGGCAAGCGCGAACGACCTGGTCGATCCGCGGCCGACGATCACGAGCGATGCGCCCGGCGCGTTCCTCGTCGGGAATACCATGGTCACGTTCGTCGCGCGCGACGCGAGCGGTAACACCGCGGCGGCGACCGCGACCCTGACCGTGCGACCGATGCCGACGGCCGGGACCACGCCGCAGCCGCTGCCACCGCCTGCCGACCGCCGGCCGCCCGACGACGTAGCCGGCCTGAAAGTGACCGCCGGCGACCGGGTCGTCACGCTGCAATGGACGAACCCGGGGACCGCCGACTTCGCAGGGGTCGTCATCTCACGCTCGCGGAGCGACGATCCGACGTCGACGGTCGTCTTCCGCGGCCGCGCGACGAAGTTCGCGGACCGAAGCGTCGTAAACGGCGTCGAGTACCGCTACATCGTCGTCGCAACGGATGCGGCAGGAAACAGCTCCGGCGGCGTCGCTGCCGTCGCTCAACCGAAGCGGCTCATGCTCCGCTCGCCGCGAAACGGCGCCGCCGTCAAGAAGCCGCCGAAGCTCCTGTGGCTCGCGGTCGCGTCGGCTGACTACTACAACGTCCAGCTGTTCCAGGGGTCGACGAAGATCCTGAGCGCGTGGCCGAAGAGGAGCAGCTTCGCGCTCCATCGCTCGTGGCGCTACGCCGGTACACGTCATACGCTCAAGCCCGGCGTCTACACCTGGTACGTCTGGCCAGGCTACGGCGCCGTCGCCGACGTGAAATACGGCGGCTTGCTCGGTTCGAGCAGCTTCGTCGTCCGCTAGCTGCGCGCCATCCACCCGAGCGTCGCCATGAGCGACAGCGTCGGGAGGAGTGCCAGCGGGAGGGCAACTGCCATTGAGAGCATCAGTCGCCCGTCCCGATGACGGCGCCGAGCGCAGCGAGGACGAGGAGCCCGACGAGCAAAACGAAGATGAACAGTCGCTTCTTCATGTCTTCGATTCTCGGACACAAGACGCGCGAAGTCGTTACGGCTTTCCCTACCTCCGGGTGCGGCCTGCAGGTGAAAGCTCCACCTTGCCCTCGGCCTTCTCGATCCGCTCGACGACCACGTCGATCGGGTCGCCAAGGCGATAGGCGCGGCCGCCCCGCCGTCCCGCGAGGGCCGTCCCCTTCTCGTTCAGCTCGAAATAATCCCCGGGCAGGCGCCGCGCCGGCAGGAAGCCTTCGAAGACCTCACCGAAGCGCGCGAAGAGCCCGGATCCGATCATCCCGACGATCTCCCCCTCCCACGGCGCGTCCCAGCCCGCCTCGAAGAGTTCGCTCTCCAGCAGCCAGGCCAGGCAGAGCTCGTCCGCGAGGTACTCGACCTTGGCCGCGTCCCGTTCCCGGAACGAGGTGTGCTCGGCGAGCCCGTCGAGATCGGAGGGCGGCGGATCGTCGGTCGCGCCGACCTCACGCAGCAAGGCGCGGTGGACCACGAGATCCGGGTAGCGTCGAATCGGCGACGTGAAGTGGCAGTACGCGGGCGATGCGAGACCGGAGTGGCCGAGGTTCGCCGGGTGGTACCGCGCCTGCTTCAGCGACCGAAGGACGAGCGCGGGGAATGCCTCACGGCCGCGCCTCGACCGCCGCACGTAGTCCATGACTCGTTCGCTCGCCGCTGCAGCGACGCGCGACGCGCTCACCGGGTCGAGGCGCTCCGGCGCCGGCGGGGTGGGGACGCCGAGATCCGCCAGCTTCGAGAGCAGGAGCTCGATCGCCTGCGGGTCGGGCCGCTCGTGGACGCGATACAGCGCCTCGCGCCGCCGCGACGACAGCAACTCTGCGACGGCCTCGTTCGCGGCGATCATCAACTCCTCGACGAGCCGGTGGGCGACCGGCTCCGACTCCTTCCAGGCCCGGGCGACGCCGCCCTGCCCGTCGAACTCGAAGGTCACCTCGGGGCTTTCGATCCGCAGCGCGCCGCGTGCGAACCGCCGCTCGCGAAGCTGCGCCGTCAGGCGGTCGGTGAGCTCGAGCGCGGCGACGATCTCCGGCGGCGCGTCGCGGCGCTCCGCCTGCCCGTACGTCAGCCGGGCGTCGCTGCGGATGACCGACCGGTAGATCTCGGGGCGGCCGCTCGGCGGAAGCTCCACGGTCACGGTCAGCCGGTCCTCGTAGGGGCGCAGGCTGCAGCGGTCGTCGGCGAGCTCCGGCGGCAGCATCGGCGCTGCGCGGCCGGGCACGTACGTCGTGAACGAGCGTTCCGCGGCGCCGCGGTCGAGCGGCGTGCCGGCAGGCACGAACGCCGACACGTCTGCGATGTGCACCCAGGCGCGATAGCCGCCGTCCTCCTCGCGGATCGAAAGCGCGTCGTCGAAGTCCTTGGCGGTCTCCGGATCGATCGTGAACGTCGTCAGCTCGCGGAGGTCGACGCGCCCCTCGAGCGACGGATGGGGCGCGTCGTACGGCTCGAACTCGACGCGTGCACCGGAGCGCACGAGCAGTCCCTCCATCACGGCTTCGATGTCGTTCGCGCGGCCGAGCACCCGGTCGAGCCGGGCACGCCCACGCCCGTCCGACACGACCGCGAGATCCCCTGGACGCGCGTCGCCGATGCCCTTCCGGTCGATGATGAGCGGGACGCCCGGCTCGAAGAACGGCTCGCCGACGACGAGCTTCCCGCGCCGGCCGATCTCGACTATTACGCGGTTCAGACCTGGAGGAATCTGCGGATGGTCAAGCCGGAGCCGGCAGCGCCGAGGGCGAGACCGACGCCGACGAGGATCAACGCATTCAGCGTGAAGCCGAGCGCCTGGACGTCAGTGCCGGCATTCAGAGGGCCGTGCAACAGCGACGGGAGCACGACAGCCTTCCCCACGACGAGTAGGACGATCGCGCCGATCGCGCCGGCGAGACCGCACAGCAGCCCTTCGAGCATGAATGGACCGCGAACGAACCAGTTCGTGGCGCCGACCAGCTTCATCACCTCGATCTCACGACGTCGCGAAAAAATCGAGAGGCGGATCGTGTTCGCGATCAGCAACGTCGAGGCGAGGATGAGCAGGATCGCCGCCGCGATGAAGAACGACTCGATGATCCGGGTGACGTGCAGCACGCGTTTGGTGAGCTTCCCGCCCCAGTCGATGCTCTGCACGCCGGCGAAGCCGGCCTGTTGCAGCTCCTTGCCGATCGTCGGCGTGTCGGTTCCCGCCTTCGGATAGATCTTGAGCGCGTCCGGGAACGGGTTCGCAGGCAGCACCTTGACTGCGTCGGGTTGCTTCTTGCGCATCTGCGCGAGCGCCGACTCCTTCGACACGAACTGCACGCCGTTCCGCCGGATCCGGGGGTCGTTGTTCAGCCGCGCCGCGACCGCCGTTTCCTGGCGTTTCGTCGCGTCTCCCGTGTCCGGGCACGTCGACGACGTGCAGAAGTACACGCGGACGGCCAGCTGGCTCTTCAACTGGCGATCGTATGAATGCGCCCACGACCAGAGTGCGATGAACAGACCGAGCAGGAACATCCCGATCAGCACCGTCACGGTCGCCGCCAGCGTCGTCGACATGTTCGCGCCGAGCGAGCGCAGCGATTCCGCACTGATCGTCTTGACGCGCGACATCGTCTACGACTCGTAGCCGCCGCGGCGCTCGTCGCGGGCGAGCCGCCCGTCCTCGAGCGCGATCACGCGGCGCCGCATCTTGTCGACCATCTCCCGGTCGTGGGTGACCATCAGGATGGTCGTGCCCGAACGGTTGATCCGGTAGAGGAGCTGCATGATCCCGACGGACGTATCTGGATCGAGGTTCCCGGTCGGCTCGTCGCAGACGAGCAACGGCGGATGATTGACGAACGCCCGCGCGATCGACACACGCTGTTGCTCGCCGCCCGAGAGCTCGTCCGGAAGCGAGTTCATCTTGTGCGACAGCCCGACGAGGTTGAGAACCTCCGGCACCTTCCGGCGGATCGACGCGTTGCTTTCGCCCTGCACCTTGAGCGCGTATGCGACGTTCTCCGCGGCCGTCCGCGACGGGAGCAGCTTGAAATCCTGGAAGACGCACCCGATGTTCCGGCGGAGCAGCGGCACCTTCGACCGTCGGAGCCGCGTCAGGTCGCGACCGCCGACGATGATCCGGCCGCGCGTCGGCTCGAGCTCCTTGAGCAGGAGACGCACCACGGTCGATTTCCCCGACCCGGATGCGCCGACGACGAACACGAATTCACCTTTCTCGATCACGAACGACACGTCCCGCAAGGCGGTGACGTCCGGCTCGTAGACCTTGGTCACCGTCTCGAACGCGATCATCGCGCTCGCGCTGGGAGCCGGCGGCGGCGGCGCGCCGACGCCGTTCGTCTCGGCGACGACCGGAATGGCCTGCGTTGGCTCTGTCTGAAGGGTCGTGTCCGTCACCGAGGGAAGGAAGCGCGGGCGGATGGGGACCGCACCGGTCGTGTAGAACTCGCCGGATCGTATCGAAAGGGCCTGCTAGACGGCTTTTCCTGCGGCCTTCGCGAGCAGGTACGCGTGGATGAAGCCGTCGAGGTTGCCGTCGAGCACGCCCTGCGCGTTTCCCACCTCATGGTCGGTTCGATGGTCTTTTACCTGCTGATACGGATGAAGGACGTACGAGCGAATCTGGCTGCCGAAGCCGATGTCCTGTGCGGCGCCCCGCTCCTTCGCCAGCTCCGCCTCCCGCTCCTCCTCGGCGAGCTCGGCGAGCCGCGACCGCAGGATCCGGAGCGCGGTCTGTTTGTTCGACGACTGCGACCGCTCGTTCTGAACCGCGACGACGATCCCCGTCGGCAGGTGCGTGATTCGCACGGCCGAGTCGGTCTTGTTCACGTGCTGCCCGCCGGCGCCGCTTGCACGGTAGGTGTCTATGCGGAGGTCGTTCTCGTCGACCTCGACGGCAGTGTCGTCCGGAAGCAGCGGGCTGACGATCACCTGGGCGAACGACGTGTGGCGGCGATGCGCCTGGTCGAAGGGGCTCATGCGGACGAGCCGGTGGACGCCGCGCTCAGCCTTGAGGATCCCGTATGCGTTCTCTCCTTTGATCGTGAGCGTCGTCGACTTGAGGCCCGCCTCCTCCCCGGCGCTCGCCTCGAGAATCTCCGTCTGGAAACCGCGCCCGGCCGCCCAACGGAGGTACATCCGAAGGAGCATCTCGGCCCAGTCCTGCGAGTCGGTGCCTCCGGTTCCGGAGTGGATCGTGACGACCGCGTCGCCGGCGTCGTACTCGCCCGTGAAGAGCGCGTCCTCCTGCAGCCGGTCGAGCTCGCGCAGCAGCGGCGCGAGCGACTCCACGATCTCCTCGTCCATGTCGCCGTCGAGCTCCTGCAGCTCACGCGCGTCGTCGTACTCGCGCGTCAGCTGGTCGTAGCGATCGAGCTTGCGTGTGACCCGCGCGTGCTCCGTCGAGATCTGCGCCGCCCGCTCCTGGTCGTCCCAGAAGCCGGGCTCTCCCATCCGCGCTTCGAGCTCGGCGCGGCGCGCCGTCAGCGTATCCGGGTCAAAGGTAATCACGGACCCACGCAAGGCGGGATCCGATCTCCTCGAGCTGGTCGTTCAGCGTCTGCGGCTCGGTCATGTGACGGATCGTAGCCGCGGGCTACGCGCGGCAGAAGGGCTCGGGGCGCGCGCCGGTCAGCGCCTCGATGCTGCGGTGGATGTTCATGTCGAAGCTGAGGACGACCGTCGCCGGCCGGTTCACCGTCAGCGTCGTCATGCCGTCACGAGCGCGCACGACGCAGCCGTGCGACGCGCGCCAATACGGCGAGTACCGCACCGCGACGCGGTACCGACCCGCGGCGCCGACCTGGATGAACAGCTTCGTCTCGCTCGTCGCACGCACCTCGGCCCACGACCTGCCCGAGATGACCGGCGTCGCGTCGCGCAGCTCGTAGACGGTGAGTGTCCCCGTCCGGAAGACGGGCAGGAGCCCAGACGCACCGGAGCGAAGGAGCGCGGCCTCCGCCCGCGCGCTGTAGTCGGCCGGCGCCGCCGCCAGGACGACGTAGCGGACGCCGAGCGACCGCAGCCACTCCTGGTAGGCGCGCGGCCCGACCTGCTCGTCGTACAGCAGCTCATTGGCGGGGAAGTCGTTCTGCCGGTACCAGCCCCGGACGATCGGGATCCCCGCTTCGGGGAAGTACGCGGCCGGCCAGTGCTCCACCGTGTCGACGATCTCGACGCGATACGCCGCCGTCGAATGCGTCCGAAGGAAGGAGATCGCCGGCTGCCAGTACTGCACCTCGCCGGCGGGATCGGCAGCGGCGTGCCGGTAGTTCGCGATCAGCGGCTGGACGTTCCACACTGCCGCGACCGCGAGCAGCGGCAGCGCGATCGCGATCGGCCGCCAACCCACGACGGACACCGCGAGCAGTGCAAGCGGGATTGCCGCGTAGCGGAGCCGTTCGACGTTCGAGCCGAGATCCAGCGGCACGACGAAGAACACGACGCACGCGACGAGGTAGGCGAGGAACAACCCCATTAGTGGCCGGGCACGGCGCTGCGCGCAGGTCATCAGCGCGCCGAGCGAGCAGAAGAGAACGCCCGGGACGAGCTGGTTCACGCGAAACGGGAAGCGGCCGCTGCCGGGAAAGAGCCGTTTGAGGGCGAGCTCGAGCGCCACACCGGAGAGGACGACGATCGCCGGAACGAGAAGCGTCTGCGGCGTCGGCCGGTGCGCGAGCGCGACGCCGACCAGGACGACGACGAGGAAGAAAAACGCGAGCGGGCTCGCGGCGAGCGCCAGGACTGCGAGCGCTGCGAACGCGACACGCTTGCCCGACTGCAGCGACGACAGAGCAAGCAGCCCGAACGCGAAACCGAGCGCGAAGGGAAAGGCCGCAGAGAGGACGGTCGCCGCCCAGATCACGGCGAACGTGCGCGACGACCAGCGCGCGGCAGGCCCCCACTCGCGTCCGATCACGATCGCGAAGGCGAGCGCGGCTGCCGCGATCGACGCAAGCGCGAGCACCTTGATCCCGAGCAGCGCCGACAGCGGGTAGTACAGGAGGCTGTACGTGACGAACGAGTAACGGCCGGCGTACCAGAAATTGTTCCAGAGCACGTAGCCGTGCTTGAGGAAGAGCGCGCGCTGGTAGACGTGCGCGGCGAGGTCGTTGCCCGGCGGGCCGACCCAGAGCAGGAGTGCCGCGAGCGACGCGGCGGCAAATCCCGCAAGGAGCGCCTCGCGCACGAGCGGCGTCGGCCGTCGAAGCGTCATCGGCTGCGTCTTATACCTGCCTCCGGGGGGAGGCGAGGGGTCAGGCCTCGTCGGCTGACGCTTTTACGGTTCGAAGACAAAGGGGTCAGACCCGGAGGGTCTGACCCTTGCACCTAGGGTCGCGCGGCTACGCGCCGTGGCACTTCTTGTACTTCTTGCCCGAGCCGCACCAGCACGGGTCGTTGCGACCGATGTTGTCGCGCTCGGAGTTGACGATCTGCTGCGGCCCCGTCGCGACGGCGCCGCCGCCGGGCATCGCCATCGTCGCAGTCGCGGTCGCCGAGCCGCCTGCGGCGGCGATCGCGTCCGCGCCCGCGAGCTGCTGGTGCTCGTACTGGAGGTTGCCGTTCGGGCCGCCGCCGTCGACCGCGAGCGTCTCTTCCGCTGCCGCAGGCTCGAGCTGCGCGTGGAACAGCGTCAGCACGACTTCCTCGCGGATCGCCCGGCTGAGCTCCTGGAACATCACATGCCCCTCGTTGCGGTATTCGACGAGTGGGTCCTTCTGCGCCATTCCACGAAGATGGATCCCCTCGCGCAGGTAGTCCATCGCGTCGAGGTGCTCGCGCCATCGCTGGTCGACGACCTGCAGGATCACGAAGCGCTCGAGCTCGCGCATCAGCTCCGATCCGAGCTCCTCCTCCTTGGCGGCGTAGGCGTCGCCCGCGTCGTCCTGGAACTCCTCGATCAGCCCGTCGCGCGTGACGTCGCCGAGATCCTCGCGCAGCTCGTCGACCGTGACCTCGGTGTCGTACAGCGCGGCCATCGCCTTCACGAGCGCCTCGAGGTCCCATTCCTCGGCGTACTCCTCCTGCGTGAACTGGTCGACCGTTGCGGCGATCGTCTCGTCGATCCACCCGTGCACGTACGCGGACATGTCCTCGCCCTCGAGCACGCGCCGCCGCTGCTCGTAGATCTCCCTGCGCTGCGTGTTCATGACGTCGTCGTACTTGAGGACGTTCTTGCGCGCGACGAAGTTCTGCTCCTCGACCTTCTTCTGCGCGTTCTCGATCTGGTTCGAGAGGATCTTCGCCTCCATCGGCTGGTCCTCGGGGATCTTGAACCGCTCCATGATCCGCTTGATCCGGTCGCCCGCGAACAGACGCACGAGGTCGTCGTCGCCGGACAGATAGAACCGTGACTCGCCCGGATCGCCCTGCCGGCCCGAGCGGCCGCGCAACTGGTTGTCGATCCGCCGCGCCTCATGCCGCTCCGTCCCGAGGACGTACAGACCGCCGAGGTCGCGGACACCGTCGCCGAGCTTGATGTCGACGCCGCGCCCTGCCATGTTCGTCGCGATCGTGACCGCGTGCGGCTGGCCCGCGTCCTTGATGATCTCCGCTTCGCGCGCGTGCTCCTTCGCGTTCAGGACGTTGTGCGGAATGCCGTTGCGCGTGAGCACCTCGCTCAGGTACTCCGACGTCTCGACGGCGATCGTGCCGACGAGCACCGGCTGCCCCTTCTCGTGGCGCTCCTGGATGTCGCGCATCACCGCCTGGAACTTGCCGTCCTTCGTCTTGAAGATCAGGTCGTTCTTGTCGTCTCGCGCGACGGGGACGTTGGTCGGGATCTCGACGACGTTCAGGTTGTAGATCTCGACGAACTCCTTCTCCTCCGTCTTCGCCGTGCCGGTCATGCCCGCCAGCTTCTCGTAGAGGCGGAAGTAGTTCTGCAGCGTGATCGTCGCGAGCGTGACGTTCTCCTCCTGGATCCGCACGCCTTCCTTGGCCTCGATCGCCTGG
>JBJMJS010000032.1:0-13319 GCA_045806225.1 Gaiellaceae bacterium | reverse complement strand
GCACCGACGTGTGCTCCCGCCAACGCCCGTCGACGAGATGCATGAGCGAGACCGCGGAGACCCACGTCCCGATCGGCAGCCGGTCGCGCAGCTCGAGCTCCGTCGCGACGAGCACCTCGTGGTCGTCGGACTCCACGACCGTGAGGTGCGGCACCACGTCATCGTGCAACCCGCTGTAGGGCGGGAAGTCCGGAAACGCGTGCACGATCGCGGCCGTCATGGCGCGAAAGATCTCATCCGGCTTCGGGCGCAGGTAGAGGACGTCGCCCGCAAACCGATCCGTCTCGGCGAAGGTGCATTCGAACGGCGCGAATGCCGAGACCGTCCGTCGGACTGCGCCGATTCGGTCGGCGGCGACGGAATCGTCGACGAACGGAGAGAGAACGGTGACGTGCGCCGGCATCCCGCGTCTGCCGTCGTCGGTGTGGACGCGACGCCACCCGCCGACAACCGGCTCAGCCTCCGGCACCAAAGCGACGATTGCGGTCTCACCCAAGCCGGCATCCTGACTGCCTGTCCAGAAGCGCGCCGAGACCGCGCTCTCCGCGCCGTTCACGCGAGGCGTGCACCTGTTCAAAGCGCTAAAAGCGCAGCTGTTAGCGCTTACTGAATTGTGGTGCCTTGCGCGCCTTGTGCAGGCCGGCCTTCTTGCGCTCGACCTGGCGCGCGTCTCGCGTGAGGAAGCCGGCACGCTTGAGCGATGCACGGAGGTTCGGATCGGCTTCGACGAGCGCGCGGGCAATGCCGTGGCGCACCGCACCCGCCTGCCCCGTCGGCCCACCGCCGTGCACACGGACGCGGATGTCGTATGTCCCTTCGGCCTCCGCCACCTTCAGCGGCGCGAGTGCGAGCGTCCGGTGTGCGGCGCGCGGGAAGTAGTCCTCGATCGTCCGGCCGTTGAACCAGGTCGTCCCGCTCCCGGGCCGCAGAATCACACGCGCGACGGACGTCTTCCGCTTGCCGGTTCCCTGGTATTGCGCGATCTGGCTCATGGCAGCGGTTGCGGGTTCTGCGGGGCGTGCGGATGCTCCGGGCCCGCGTAGATCTTGAGCTTATTGATCTGCTGGCGCGCGAGCCGGTTCCTGGGAAGCATCCCCTTCACCGCTGCCCGGAGCACCTCTTCGGGACGCCGCCCGAGCTGCTCACGGAGCGTGCGGCTGCGCAGGCCGCCGGGATACCCGGAATGGCGGTAGTACCGCTTCTGGTCGAGCTTGTTTCCGGTCACCGCGATTTTCTCGGCGTTCACGACGACGACGAAATCGCCGGTGTCGACGTGGGGCGTGTACTGCGGCTTGCCCTTGCCGCGCAGCGTGTCGGCGATCTGCGTAGCGAGACGCCCGAGGGTCTGGCCGTCGGCGTCGACGACGTACCAGAGCCGCTCGATTTCGCCCGGCTTCGCGTTGTAGGTCTTCATCAGCATCAAAAAGGCGGGGCTAAACGCCCTCGCCGGCGCAGAATCGTAGCAGCCCCGCGCGAAAATCGGCCGAGCCGCCGTGGGACGGATGGCGGACGTACGGCGCGCCCGTGGCCGCCTCGGCAACCCGTCCGACCGCGACGACCCGACGGTGCCTGCAGAGCTCAGCGAGGAATGGCGCCGCGGCGCGCACCTCGGCCACGGTCGGCCGGCGGTTCGACGCTCGAGTTCCGGGATGCGTCGGGACGGCGTTCCAGCAGAGGACGTCGACGCCGAGCTCGAGAAGGATCGCCTGGACGATCGTCGCCGTGGCCTCGGCCGGGCCGGATCCGGTCAGCTGGCGCTCCGAGACGAACGGGATTCCGGAGATGCGCGCGCCGCGGAACCCCGCAGCCTCGCCCACGAGCAGCACCGGGGCGTCGGCGTGCGCGAGCAGGTACGCGGCGAGGCGCTCTCGGCGCAACCTCGCGCGGCGGCCGTCGCGGTAGAAGTTGTGCGTCGCGCCGATCCGCGCCGCCGCCAGGCGCCGCACGAACTTTCCCGCGTCCACGTCGTCACTATGCCCATGGCGGCGAGGGCGCGGGTCGGTGCGATTGTGGCTGCGTGCATCGGCGGCGTCGCAACCGGGGCGCAGGCGGCGACACCGCCGCAGGGGTTTCAGAGCGATTCCGCCTTCGCGGCGAGCTATGGCGGGCGCGCCGTCACGAGCGTCGCGGCGACGGCGCAGCGCGTCAGTTGCTACGCGCCGGAGGTTCCCGTGTTCAACGGGCTCGCGGCCGACCAGGGTTTTCCCGACGGCGGGGGGACCGCGTGTCCGGGCGCGACGACAGGCGAGGACCTCGGCCCGTACCCGTCCCAGGACATCCGGCCGCCGGCGCTCCTCGTGAAAGATCATTCCGAGTCGGACATCCACGTCGACCCGACGAATCCGCGCCACCTGATCGGCGTCAGCAAGTGGTTCGTGAACGCGGAGTACTACAACCACCTGACCGGCTTCTTCGAGTCATTCGACGGCGGCGCGACCTGGCCGCTGCAGGGGCACATCCCGGGGTACGAAGGGTGGACGGACAACTCCGATCCCGCGGGCGCGTTCGACCCGTGGGGCAACTACTACACCGTCGTCCTGCCGTACATGTTCGACTACACGTCGCAGGGATCGCACACCTTCCTCTCGCCGCGCGTGAATCCGACGCTGCCGCGTTCGGGCATCGGGATTGCTGTCCGTCCGCACGGCGCCACGACCGCAAGCGCGTGGCTGACGGCGCACGCCGGCCGGATCGACCTCGTCTCGACGACGCCGTTCCAGGGGCAGGACGTGTTCGACAAGCAGTGGATCGCGATCGACACGTCACGCCGGAGCAAGCACTTCGGCCGCGTCTATGTGATGTGGGCGATCAGCGGCAACGAGGACAGCGGCTTGCGCATCTTCGAATCGCATGCCGATGCCCACGTGGACGGCTCGCACACGAACTGGTCCGCGCCGAAGCTCGTCTTTCGCCAGGGGCAGGGCTTCGGGGACAACGGCGCGCTGCCGCGCGTCGCGCCCGACGGGACGGTGTGGGTGACGACGTCGTCGTTCCGCGGCAACGGCCCGCTCACGACGTCGTGGAGCTCGTCTCGGAACGGGGGCGCAACGTGGACGGGCCGCCGCGTGATCGTTCGCCACACGCAGAGCCTGTACGACAACACGACGTTCCGGTCGGCGTTCGGCGAAGCGTTCGCGGTGGGGCCGAAGCGCGTCGGCAAGTTCTATCCGCTGTACCTCGCGTACGAGGACGCGCCGAACGGCCCGGTCGAGATCCGGCTGACCGCGTCGTTCGACGGCGGCAAGCACTGGCGCAGGCCCATCCGTGTGAACGACAACCGCAGCGGGACGGAGGCGCTCCAGCCCGGCGTCGCCGTCGCTCCGACGGGCACCGTCGTCGTCTCGTTCTACGACCGGCGGCTCGCGTGCGCCGCGCGCGGAACCGCCGAGGCGACCGGCTCCGGCGTGGCACTCGACCCGCGCCAGCCGTACGCACGGACGAACTACTGCATGAACACCGCGGTGCAGCTCTACCGGCCGGGCTTACGGCCGCGGGGACACAACGTCCGCATGTCGGCGCACACGTGGGATCCGCAGCTGTCGGCTGCTCGTCCGGAATGCATCTGCGCCCCGGGAAGTTTCATCGGCGACTACTTCGGCGTCGACGCGCGCGGGGGCTTCGCCTACACGTCGTCGGTCACGACGTACAACGAGGGCGGGACGAATCCGCTGTTCCACCAGCAACAGCTGGTCGCGAAGCTCCGAGTCCCGTAGCCGTCACCAGCGTTCCCAGCGGACAAGCTCGTCGAGCGCCTTTCGGGGGCGCGTTCCGCGGCTCGACTTTCGATCCGACGCCTCGTCGACGCCCGTGTAGCCGAGGGTGATCACCTCGACGACGGCAACGTCGTCGGGAAGCCCGAGCAGCTGTCGAAACTGGTCCATCCGTTCGACCGGAACGCCGAATACCCCTGCGGCGAGACCTTCGTCGATCGCCGCCAGCAGGACGAGCATCGCCGCCTTTCCCGCATCGACGTGCCAGTACGGAACGGGCCATTCGATCTCGGCTCCGGCCTCGTCGACTTTGTCTGGCTGCTGATACCGCTCGTGATAGTCGCGTTCGCGAGTGCACACGACGACGAGCGCGGCGGCGCCGCTGATCCACGGCGCGAAACCGTCCTTCGTGTAGTGCTCCTCGCCGACGACCGCGGCAAGCTCGCGTTTGCGGTCGGCGTCCGTGACCACCACGAGCCGCTGACCCTGGCTGAACCCCGCACTGGGCGCGCGGCGCACTGTCGCGACCACGCGCTCGAGCACGTCGTGGGGGACCGGCTCGGGCCGGTACGCACGGATCATGCGCCGGCGCCGGAGGATGTCGCGAAGCTCCACGACGGTGACAATATGCCGCGTGATCCGACGGCGCGTCGTCGCGCACGGCCACGTGCAAGGTGTCTTCTTCCGCGACTCGACACGCCGGGCGGCGGTGCGGGCCGGAGTCACCGGGTGGGTCGCGAATCGCGGCGACGGTAGTGTCGAGGCGGTCCTCGAGGGCGAAGAGGACGCCGTCGCGCGCGTCGTGGCGTTCATGCATGACGGCCCGCGTGGCGCGAACGTCGCCTGGTGCGACGTCGACGAGGAGGAGCCAGAGGGTCTCGAGGGTTTCGCCGTCCGCTAACGGACGCGCGTCATTCCCACTCGATCGTCGCCGGCGGCTTCGAGCTCAGGTCGAGCGCGACCCGGTTCACACCGGGGATCTCGTTGATGATGCGGCTCGAGATCGTCTCGAGCAGGTCGTAGGGGAGGCGCGCCCAGTCAGCGGTCATCGCGTCCTCCGAGGTCACGGCACGAATCACGATCGGGAACGCGTACGTCCGCTCGTCGCCCTGGACGCCGACCGACTTGATCGCCGGCAGAACCGCGAACGACTGCCACAGCTCGCGATAGAGGCCTGCGCGCCGAATCTCCTCCTGGAGGATCGCGTCGGCGTCGCGCAGGATCTCGAGCCGCTCGCGCGTGACGTCGCCGATGATCCGGATCGAGAGGCCCGGACCCGGGAAGGGTTGGCGCCACACCAGCCGCTCCGGCATCCCGAGCTCCTCGCCGACACGGCGAACCTCGTCCTTGAACAACAGACGCAGCGGCTCGACGAGCTGCATCTGCATGTCCGCCGGCAGGCCGCCGACGTTGTGGTGCGACTTGATCTTTGCGGCGACGCCGTCCTCCCCCCCGCTCTCGATCACGTCGGAGTAGAGCGTGCCCTGGACGAGGAAGCGCACGTTGCCGATCTTCCGCGCCTCGTCCTCGAAGACGCGGATGAACTCCTCCCCCACGATCTTGCGCTTCTGCTCCGGGTCCGCGACGCCTGCGAGCCGCGACAGGAAGCGCTCCTCCGCCTGGACGTGCACGAGCGGAACGTGGAAGTGCCCGCCGAAGGTCTCGACGACCTGCTCCGCCTCGTTCGCGCGGAGGAGACCGTGGTCGACGAACACACACGTCAACTGGTCGCCGATCGCCTTGTGCACGAGCAGCGCCGCGACTGCCGAGTCGACGCCGCCGCTCAGCGCACAGAGGACGCGCTCGCGGCCGACCTGCGCGCGAATTCGTTCGACCTGCTCCTCGATCACCGCAGCCGGCGTCCAAGCCGGCGGCGCGTCGGCGACGCCGTAGAGGAAGTTCTTCAGGACGTCCGTCCCGTGCGGCGTGTGCGCGACCTCCGGATGGAACTGGACGCCGTACAGCTTGCGGTCCGGCTCCTCGAACGCCGCGATCGGTGTAGACGGCGACCCTGCGACGACGCGCGCACCTTCCGGCGGCGCGGTCACGGAGTCGCGGTGCGACATCCAGACGGTCTGGTCGGGCGGCGTGCCGGTGAAGAGCGCCGAGTCGTCGGCGTGCATCTCGGTCTTGCCGAACTCCGAGGCGCCGGTGCGCTCGACGACGCCGCCGAGCTCGAGCGCCATCAACTGCATTCCGTAGCAGATCCCGAGCGTCGGAATCCCGAGCTCGAAGATGCCCGGGTCGATGCGGGGCGCGTCGTCTGCGTACACCGACGCGGGGCCGCCGCTGAGCACGACCGCGTGCGGGTTCCGCGCGCGGACCTGGTCAGCGGTGACACCGTGGCCGACGAGCTCGGAGTAAACGCGGCATTCGCGCACGCGCCGCGCGATCAGCTGCGCGTACTGCCCGCCGAGATCGAGAACGAGGACCGGCCGCTCTTCCGGCGGCCGTTCCGGCAGCGGCAGAACCTCAGCGCCGATAGTTCGGCGCCTCCTTCGTGATCGTCACGTCATGCGGGTGGGACTCGCGCAAACCGGCACCGGTGATGCGGACGAACTGTGCTCGTTTCATATCGTCGATCGTCGGCGCGCCGCAGTAGCCCATCGCCTGGCGGAGGCCGCCGACGAGCTGATGGAGGATCGCGGCGAGGGGCCCCTTGTAGGGCACGCGGCCCTCGATCCCCTCGGGGACGAGTTTCTCGACATCCTCGACGTCGCCCTGGAAATAGCGATCCTTCGAGAAGCCGCGCGCGCGCATCGCGCCGAGCGACCCCATCCCGCGGTACTCCTTGAAGCGCTCGCCGTGCTGCAGCACGACCTCGCCCGGGCTCTCGTCGGTGCCCGCGAGAAGGGACCCGGCCATCACCGCGTCTGCGCCCGCGGCGACGGCTTTCGCGATGTCGCCCGAGGACGTCATGCCGCCGTCGGCGATCAGCGGCACGCCGTGACGGGACGTCGCCTGCGCGCAGTCGTAGATCGCAGTGATCTGCGGAACGCCGACGCCGGCGACGACGCGGGTCGTGCAAATCGAGCCCGGACCCACCCCGACCTTCACCGCGTCCGCGCCCGCGTCGATCAGCGCCTCTGTCGCGGCCGCCGTCGCGACGTTGCCCGCGACGACGTCGACGTCCCACTCGCTCTTCACCCGGCGCACCATGTCGCCGACGGACGCGCTGTGGCCGTGCGCGGTGTCGACGACAAGCGCGTCGACGCCGGCCGCGATCAATGCCGCCGCTCGTTCCCACGCGTCGCTGCCGACGCCGACGGCCGCCGCGACCCGCAATCGCCCGCGCTCGTCCTTCGTCGCGTCAGGAAACTGGATCTTCTTCTGGATGTCCTTGACCGTGATCAGCCCGCGCAGCTTCCCCTCGCCGTCGACGACAGGCAGCTTCTCGATCTTGTTGCGGTGCAGGATCGCCTCCGCTTCCGCGAGCGTCGTGCCGATCGGCGCCGTGACGAGGTCGTGCGAGGTCATCAGCGAGGCAACCGGCTGCGACGCATCGGGCGCGAAACGGAGGTCGCGGTTCGTCAGGATCCCGACGAGGGTCCCGTCGCCGTCGGTGATCGGGACGCCGGAGATGTGGTAGCGCGCCATCAGGTCGAGCGCGTCCGACACGCGCGCGTCGGGTGGCAGCGTCACGGGCTCGACGATCATCCCGGCCTCGCTCCGCTTGACCTTGTCGACCTCGGCGACCTGGTCGGCGATCGAGAGGTTCCGGTGGAGGACGCCGAGGCCGCCCTCACGTGCGAGCGCGATCGCAAGGCGCGCTTCGGTCACGGTGTCCATGGCCGCCGACACGACGGGAACTGCCAGCTCGATGCGCCGCGCCAGGTGCGTGCGCGTCGAGACGTCGTTCGGAAGAACGCGTGACTCCGCCGGAACGAGGAGGACGTCGTCGAACGTCAGCCCTTCCTTTGCGAACTTCCGCTCGAGCGAGAGGAGCCGCTCGACGTCACGCTGAGAGAGCTGCAGTTCCTCCATCGAGCGATGGTACCAACGGCCTCCGACGGTGCCCGGTGCGCCCTCAGCGGTCGGCGGCGAGCGGCTCGAGCGCCTCGACGCGGACGCTGTTCCGCAGCCGTGTGGCCTCGCGCGGGTCGAACCGCCCGGCGCCGACCTCGAACGTCGAGGCGGCGCCGGCCGCGACGGCGTCCTGGAGCGCGTCGTCGAGCGGGCGCTCCGCGATTCGCGCGGCCAGCAACGCTGCGAGCAGCACATCTCCGGAGCCGACGGCCGACACGGGCTCGACGCGCGGCGCCTGCGCGCGGTAGAGAACGCGCCGGCGCTCCTCGCGGAAGAGTGCGAAGCACCCGCCCTCGGAGGTGATCAGCACGTTGCGCGGGCCGAGCTCGGCGATCCGCTCGAGGGCGTTCGCGACGTCCTCGTCGTCGCGGAACTCGTGCCCGACGAGCCCCTCGGCCTCGCGCTCGTTCGGCGAGACGAGGAACGGCTCGGCTTCTGCACCGCGGCGCAAGGGCTCCCCTTCCGCGTCCAGGACGGAACGCACGCCCCGCCGCGACAGATCGCGGATTGCCTCGGCGAAGAAGCCCTCGCCGACGCCGCGCGGCAGCGAGCCGGCGAACACGACGAAATCGGCGCCGCGCGACAGGTACTCGATCTTGTCGAGCAGCATTGCGAGCTCATCGGCATCGACGTGCGGTCCCCATTCGTTGATCTCGGTGTACGACGCCGCGGTCGGATCGACGACAGCGGTGGAGGTCCGCGACTCGTCGGTGATGCGGACGAAGTCGTTGAGGATCGCCTCCGCCGTCAGCTCTTCGACGATCCTCGTGCCGGTTCGGCCACCTGCGAGCCCCGTCGCGACCACGGGCACGCCCAGGCGCTTGAGCGCGCGCGCAACGTTGATCCCTTTGCCGCCGGCGAGCGTGAGCCCCTGCGACGCGCGGTGGCGCTGCCCGCGCTGGAAGTTCGGCACGGTCAGCGTGCGGTCGATGGCGGCGTTGAGGGTGACGGTGACGATCATGCTCACGTGAACCAGGAGCCGATGTGCGAGAACGTGCGGCCGGTGTAGAAGCCGACGCGCCCCGCGAGCCCAGGTCGCGCCACTGCCCGCGCCGCGACGAGCGGTTGCCGCGCGAGCAACCGGCGGCCGGAGTAGATCCGGACCTCGCCGAGGCGGTCACCGCGGTGAACGGGGAGCGAAACTGCAGCGGGCGCGGTGATCCGTTCGGTCAACGCGACGTCGGTCCGGATCGGACGCGCGACAGCGCGCTGCGCGACGAGCGGCACGGCCGGGTGACCGTACCCCGCCGGCACGCGCACATAGACACGACCGGGAGCGACGACCCACGCCGGCCGCTCGATCGCCGTCGCCCAGCGCAGGAGCGCGGCGAGGTCCGAGTTCCGCTGGCCGCGCGACGGGCTGCCGAGTACCGTCGCGTAGAGGTCGAGCCCGTCCCGCTTCACCTCGGCCACCTCGCACCAGCCTGCTCCTCCCGTGTGCCCGGTCTTGACGCCGTCGAGACCGCGGAACTCGCCGAGCAGGTCGTTCCAGGTGTGCAGCGTGCGGCCGGTCGCGATCGTGGCGGCGCGACGCCGGACGAGCATGCGCACGATCGACGAGCGCATCGCGACCTGCGCGAGGCGCGTGACGTCGCGCGCGGTCGAGACGTGGCCGGGCGCGTCGAGCCCGTCGGGCCGCGCGAAGTGGGTGTGCGTCAGATGCAGGCGACGCGCCTCGGCGTTCATCCGCGCGACGAACGCTGTCTCGCCGGGCCCGTAGCGGTCGGCGAGCGCATCCGCGGCATCGTTCGCGCTTTGGATCAGCGCGCCCTTGAGCAAGTCGCCGGCGCTGATCCGTTGTCCGGGGCGGAGATCGATGCTCGACTCGCCGACTGCGGCGACCGCACGACGCACGACCACTGGATCGTCGAGCGCGAGCCTCGACTGCAACGCGACGTGAACGGTCATCAACTTGGTGATGCTCGCGATCGGAAGCTGCCGATCCGCGTTCTTCTGCGCGAGCACGTCACCGGTCGTTGCGTCGACGATGAAGTACGCACGCGCCCCGACGCTCGGGACGCTCGCATAGGCCGGCGCCGCGACGACCAGGCTCGCCGCAGCAGCGGCAATCACCCGCTTCACCACGAACGACAAGTTAGCCCACGCGGATGCGCTGACCGACGTGCAGGGTCGTCGGATCGACGCCCGGGTTGAGTCGGAGCAGGTCCGCGACTGTCGTGTTTTGGCGCGCGGCGACGAGGCCCAGCGTGTCGCCGCTCTCGATCGTGTAGTAGCGCGCGGCAGCGGTCGTCGTCACCCGCGTCGTCTCTGCCCGCGTCGTCACGGAGACGGCAGTCGTCGGCAACGATTCCGTGCTCGACGAGTTGCCGCCGCTCAATCCTGACTTGATCAGGAGCACCGCGACCGTCACGGCGGCGAGGAACGCCGCCGGCGCGGCGTAGCGCTCCAACTGCTCGCGCCGCGCCGGAGCCACTTACCAGCCGGACGCGGCCCAGACCTCGCGGGCGTACCGCGACGCCTCGGCGGCTGCGGCAGTGCGCCAATCCATCCCTGAGACGCGGAATGCATAGATGACGTCGCGGGACACGTTGACGAGCGCGCTCGCGGGGCCGCTCGTGAAGGCGCGGGCGACATCTGCCGGCGTCGCGCCCTGCGCGCCGACACCCGGCAGCAGCAGCACCGCGCGCGGAAGGAGCTTGCGCGCTTCGCCGACGGCACGTGGGTGCGTCGCTCCGACCACCGCGCCGACGGCCGAGAGCCCACGATCGCCGGTGAGGTCTTCGCCCCACTCGTCGACGAGCTCGGCGACCTGCTGCCACACCGGCCGTCCATCTGAGAGCGCGAGGTCCTGCACCTCCGCGCCTCCCGCGTTCGAGGTCTTGACGACGCAGAAGATCCCGACGCCGTGACGCCGGCACGCGCCGAGGTACGGCTCGACGGAGTCGCGGCCGAGGTAGGGGTTCACCGTCAGCGCGTCGGCGAGCGGCGGCTCCCCCTCGAGGAACGCCGCAGCGTACGCGCGCGCCGTCGAGCCGATGTCACCGCGTTTCCCGTCGGCGATCACTTGCAGGCCGGCCGCGCGCGAGTACGCGCAGACGTCCTCGAACGCGCGGATGCCGTCGGCGCCGAGCGCCTCGAAGAATGCGACCTGCGGCTTGACCGCAACGACGTATGGCGCGACCGCGTCGATCAGGCCACGGCAGAAGCGGTCGCACGCCGACGCGGCGTCCTCCCGCCCCAGCTGGGCCTCGCCGCGAAGCTCCACCGGAAGCAGATCCGGCCGCGGATCGAGGCCGACCACGAGCTGCGATCGCTTTCGCTCGACCGCCTCGGCGAGCCGATCGGCGAAGTGCGTCGTCGCAACGGCGGCCACGCGACAAACATAGACCCCGGAGACGACGAAGGCCGCGACGCGCGCGGCCTTCGTCAACAGGTTGGAGACCGGGTGCTAGCCGCCGCCCTTGACCGCCGACTTCAGCTGGCTCCCCGCCGAGAACTTCGGGACCGTGGCCGCCGGAATCGTGACTTTCTCGGTGGGGTTGCGCGGATTCACGCCCTGGCGCTCGGCGCGGTGCTGCGTCGTGAACTTGCCGAAGCCCGTAAAAGCGACCTCGCCGCCGCCTCGCAGCGTGTCGGTGATCGAGTCGAGGAACGCATCGACGGCGCGCGCCGCGTCGCGGCTCGAGAGCCCGGACTTCTGGGCGACCTCGTTCACGAATTCCTGTTTGGTCAAGTCCCTCTCCTCCCGTGTCGGTTGGTCCAGCCGCCGAAAAAGGCTAACAGGCGGACCGGACCGGCTCAACCATGCGGTTTTCCGGGGCTTTCTCCGGCAGCCAGCACTTCGGAGGCGAGAAAAATCGGCCGCAGCCGCACTGCGTGGCGCGCGAGCGCGTCGACGCCGCCCTCCTCCCGGTCGACCACGCAGACCGCCGTTCGGACGACAAGCCCCGCCTCGCGCAGCGCCTCGACCGACTCGAGCAGCGCGCCGCCGGACGTGACAACGTCCTCGACGAGGCACACGGAATCGGCGTCGCGGTAGACGCCCTCGAGCCGCTTCGCCGTGCCGTAGTCCTTCGCCGCCTTCCGCACGATCAGGAACGGCAAGCCCGAGGCGAGCGACGCCGCAGCGGCGAGTGCCACTGCACCGAGCTCCGGCCCGGCGAGGAGCGTCGCGTCCGGAACATGCTCCCGAACCTGGGCCGCGATGCGCTCCCCGAGCGCGCGGAGGATGTCCGGCCGCGTCTCGAACCGGTACTTGTCGAGGTAGTACCGCGACCGACGGCCGGAGCGCAGGACGAAGTCGCCTTCGAGGTACGCGTGCTGACGCAGCGCGAGCTTCAGCTCGTCGTCGGTCAACGCGCGGAGCGGAGAATCTCGCGCGCGAGCGGAAGCAGCCGCTCCGCCTCGGGCGATCCGACCGCGAGCGAGATCATCGAGCCGTCCTCGTAGTAGAGGTCGATCCGCTCACGGTGCACCGTCCGGCGCCGGAGGAACGCGGCCCCCGCGAACATCCCGGCGGCGGCGCCGAGGAGTGCGGCGGCGCTACGACGCATCCGGCTTCTTCTTCGGGGCCGGCTTCTTCGCCGGCGGCTTCTTCGCGGCGGGCAGCTTCGCGGGCGCGCGCGGCTTTCTCTCCGCCGGCTTGGTCGCGGCGGGTGCTCGCTTCTTCGGCGCCGGCTTCTCGGCGATCGACCGCAACGCGCTCTTCAGGTCGTAGAAGACGAGCCCGACCGTCGGCTCGGCCGCCGTCGTCGCCGCGATCCGCGTCTGTCCGTCCGAGACGACGAAGACGCTGCCGTCGCTCGTGGCGGCCTCGAGCTGCGTGAGCGGCGCCGACGACGCGAGGCCGTCGCCCTCGGCGAGGAGCCGCGCCGCCCCGTCGGCGAGCGCGCGGGCGCGCGCCTCGTCGGGGGACGTCGAGGCCGCGATCGAGCCGGAGTCGTCGAAGACGACGGCTGCCTGGATCTGGGACGAAATCTCGGTGAGGTCGGCGAGCGCCTGCTGCGCGTCCATGGGAGATGAAGCATATTGCGACGCGTGCGCGTCAGAAGGCGCGATCTGATCAGGAAGTTCTTCGCCGACCGCGGCCCGCATCTCGCGGCGATGATCGCGTACTTCGCGCTGCTCTCATTCGTCCCGCTGACGTTCATCTCGCTCGCGCTGCTGGGGCTGACGGGCCGCGCGGACGAGTCGAGCTTCCTCGTCCAGGAGATCAAGCATGCGCTGCCCGGCACGCCGATCGACCGGATCATCGCGCTCGTGCATGCGGTGCAGGACAACGCAGCCGCGCTCGGGATCGTCGGCCTGCTCGCGCTGCTGTGGACGTCGCTCTCGCTCTTCAGCGTGCTCGAGTCGGCGTTCAACATCGTGTACGGGCGGCCGAACCGGTCGTTCTTCCACGGCAAGGGCGTCGCATTCGTCCTGATGATCGGGTCGCTGGTGACGTTGTTCGTCGCGCTCCTCGCGGGCTCGCTCGGTGTCGCGGCTCTGAAGAAGTACGTGCCCGGGTTCTCCGGCAGCGGCGGGTCGGCGTACGCGCTCTCGATCACCGTGTCGCTGCTCGGGATCTTCGTGTTCCTCGTGTCGTGCTACTACGCATTGACGAATGCCGACCTGACCGTG
>JBJMJS010000031.1:0-33122 GCA_045806225.1 Gaiellaceae bacterium | reverse complement strand
CTACCTAAGCGCGAGGTGGACGCTTTCGTCGACCGCCTCGGGGCAAGACGTACCAGACCAGAAGGGCGACGACGATGACCGCCACCGCGATCGCGACAATGGCGACGGTGGAGGCGGCTACTACCACGCGGCCATTTTAGCCTCGTGCCCGGCGTCGAAACCAGGCGACGAGCGGCGCCCAGCTCGCGACGTGCACGAATGCGATCAACGCCGCGCGACTTCGCGCTCCGGGTAACCCTGGCCCTGCGCGCCGCTACGCTCCGCCCGGGCCCCCGTAGCTCAGTGGATAGAGCAGCGGTTTCCTAAACCGCGTGCGCTGGTTCGATTCCGGCCGGGGGCATCGCTGCGAGGAGCAGGAGTCATTTCGGGTCCAGGAGAGCGTCGTCGAAAAATCCGACAACGCGGCGCTCGTACTCGCCGGGTCTCGCATGGATTCCGCCGGTATGTGCCGAGCCCGGGACCTTCCAGATCGCCTTTGGCTGACCCGCGGCGTCGAAGAACCTCGGCTGCCTCGTCTTCTCGCCGCCCATGCCGGGGTCGGCGTAGATCAGGTACACCGCCCGCGGCGTGATTCGGCCGATGCGATCGACGATCGCGGGGGGCGGGCCATGGTTGGAGAAGACGGTCGCCGCAGCGGTCATGACGACCGACGCCGGATTCCAGAGTGCAAGTTCCAACCGCGACAGGCCCTCGCCTTCCGTTAAGCCCTCGCCCAGGCGGATGCCGGCGCCTTCGGAGACGACGGCTTTCAAGCCGCCCGACTGGGCCGCCGCTTCTAGCAGAAGCTCACCGGCCGACGGAGAAGCCGAAGCCACCAATGCGGTCCGGATCGACGTCGGGGCGGCTGCGCAAGTAACCCACAGCGCCGATCAGATCGCGGTCGCCGGCCCAGCGAACGGTGTCGCCCTCGCTCCGGCCCTGCCCGCGTGGGTCGAGCAGCAGGACACCGTAACCGTGGCGGATGAGCATCCGCGCTTGGGCGGAGCGCGTAGCGCCGGGGAAGAGGATCACGGCGGCGCGATTTTTCGAGGGGACGTAAGACGCCGCCAACTCGAGCCCGTCGCTGGTCCTGACCTTGACGCTCGCGTACGCCACGCCGAGGTCGGGCGTCACAGCGGTTCGTCCCGTGTGCGTGTAGATGTACGCGTAGCCCACCGGGAACACGAGGAACGTGAGCCCCACGAGACCGGCGACAACGGCAGTAGCGGTCGTGAGCGTCCGTCGCAGGTAGCGTCGCCGCCGGCTTCCGCCGGTCCCGCGTGCCTTCCAGAGTGTCACCGGCCCGCTCAAGAGCAGGACTGCGCCCGCGACGATGGCAAGTAGGCCCGAGTAGTGGTCGCCCGAAGCACTGCCGTGCAGGAGGTAGTACGCACCGGGAACGCCGAAGGTGATCCCGATCGCGCCCAACATCATCGCCAAGCTCGCGCGCAGCCCGGCGCGGAGACGCGGGTAGACCGCGGCGGCGACCGCGAGGAGCGCGAGTGGGACAAGCCCGCTGACAAGGTGATCGCCTGCTGAGGTTCCGGGTTGCGGTTGCACGTAGTTGTCATCGAGCACGTGCAACGCAACGGCTCCCAGCGCGAGAACGACGAGGCCGAGATCCGACCGTGAGAAGGCCGCAGCCCGAGCGAACGTGAGCCGTCCGAGAGCGGGTGTGAATTCGCTGCTGCTCTCGATCACGACGAGACTCACAGTCGCAGGCATGGCCATCGCGCAGAAGACGGGAAACTTGCCGCGTCGTGGGGCGGGTTTCTGGTGTCTTTCCACGGGGCCACGCTCATTGCCGCGGGGTCTGCTCGAGGCTCGGCAGTTTCCTAAGCCGCGTGCGCTGGTTCGACTCCGGCCGGGGGCACTGTCGGTCGTTCGCGTAGGAGCTTTCGAAACGCAGCCCGATCCGCCGTAGGGAGACGGTCATCCCGGCGGCATGATGCTGCGGATCGTCGGTCCTGGATGGCTACGAGGGATGGTGGACAGGTCCCGGTGCGGCCCTGGGTTCAGCGCCCTGCGCGTCTGCGACTGCTGAGCCGCGACATGCCGGCCGTACCCGGGATCCGGATGGTCACGAAGTACCGCGTCTCGTGGCTGCCGAACGACGTCGTCGCGGGGCTCGTTCTCGCCACCCTCCTCGTCCCCCAGGGGATGGCGTACGCCGAGATCGCGGGCCTTCCGCCGATCACCGGGCTCTACACGTCGATCCTCTGTCTGACCGGCTACGCAGTCCTCGGGCCGTCGCGGATCCTCGTGCTCGGGCCGGACTCGTCGCTCGGGCCGATGATCGCGACAACGATCATTCCGCTCGTCGGCGCGAACGGCGATCCGAAGCGCGCGATCGCGCTCGCATCGATGCTCGCGCTGCTCGTCGGCGGGATCACCGTGCTCGGCGGCGTGCTGAAGCTCGGGTTCGTCGCGGACCTCCTGTCGAAGCCGACGATGCTCGGCTACATGAACGGGCTCGCATTGACGATCCTCATCGGCCAGCTCCCGAAGCTCTTCGGGTTCTCGACCGACGCGACCGGCTTCCTCAAAGAGACACGCGCATTCGTGCGCGGCGTCGTCGACGGGAAGACCGTCGGCGCGGCGCTCGCGACCGGTGTCTTCGCGCTGCTCGCGATCGTCGTTCTGCAGCGGTTCGTCCCGAAGGTGCCGGCCGTTCTCGCCGCCGTCGTCCTCTCGATTGTCGGGACGAGCGTCTTCGACCTCGCGCATCACGGCGTACAGCTCGTCGGCACGCTGCCACAGGGATTTCCGCCGCTCACGGTCCCGCGGATCGGGCTGTCGGACCTCGCCCTCCTCGTCGGCGGCGCGCTCGCGATCGCCGTCGTCACGCTCGCCGACACGATCGCGACGGCGTCCGCATTTGCCGCGCGCACGGGTCAGGACTTCGACGGCAACCAGGAGATGATCGGGATCGGCGCTGCGAACATCGGCGCCGGGTTCTTCCAGGGCTTTCCAGTGAGCACGAGCGGCTCGCGGACCGCGGTCGCCGAGCGTGCAGGCGCGAAGACCCAGATCACCGGCGTCGTCGGCGCCGCCGCGATCGTGCTGATGCTCGTGCTCGTTCCCGGGCTCCTGCGCAACCTCCCGCAGCCGACGCTCGGCGCCGTCGTGATCGCCGCGTCCGTCACGCTCGCCGACATTCCGGCGACGGTCCGGCTCTGGCGGCAGCGCCGCGCGGAATTCGCGCTCTCGATGGTCGCGTTTCTCGGCGTCCTCCTGCTCGGCGTTCTTGCCGGCATCGCGATTGCGCTCGCACTCTCGATCGGCGACGTCTTCCGCCGATCGTGGTGGCCGTACCAGGCCGAGTTGGGACGCGTCGCAGGACTGGACGGCTATCGCGACCGACGCAACCACCCGGACGCAGAGCTGCCACGCGGCCTCGTGATGTTCAGGTTCGACGCCCCGCTCATCTTCGCGAACGCGCGCACGTTCCGCGATCAGATTCGCGCACTCGCATCGGCAGCTCCGACTCCGAGGTGGATCGTCGTCGCCGCCGAGCCGATCACTGATGTCGACACGACGGCTGCCGACATGCTCATGGATCTCGACGAAGAGGTGAGTGCCAAGGGCGTGTCGCTCGTGTTCGCCGAGATGAAGTACCCGGTGCGGGAGCGGATCGAGCGCTACGACTTGACGCGCACCCTCGACCCGACCCATTTCTTCCCGACGCTCGACGCGGCGGTCGCGGCCTTCTCGCTCGGGAACGGTCTGCCGTCCGCGCCAACCGACGGCGACGGACGGCCCGCCCGCGACACGCCCGCAGCGCGGACGTAGAGCCGAGCTAGATATGCCTTCAGGTGGGGATCGTCAGGCTCTCGAGATCGGTCGGGTACTCGGTGAGGAGCTCGTACGCGTCGTCGGAGACGACGACCGTATCGGAGTGTCGGAATCCGCCGACCTGGTCGTCGTAGAGCCCGGGCTCGATCGTGAACACCATGCCTGGCAGTAGTGGCGTCGGATCGCCGACGTCGAGGAACGGCGCCTCGTGGTTTCGGAGGCCGGTCCCGTGGCCGGTGTGCTGTCGCCAGTAGCGCTGCAGGTCGTGCTGCTCGAAATACCGCAGGACGGCCGCGTCGATGTCGGCGCAGGTCGCCCCCGGGCCGATTGCGTCGAGGGCGACCTGCCGCGAGGCGAGCATGTGGTCGAAGAGGAACCGCATCCGGTCGGTCGGCGGCCCCACCACCATCGCGCGCTCGAGCTCCGCCTGATAGCCATAGACGGGCGCGCCGGTCTCGCTGACGAGGACGTCGCCCGGCTGGAACCGGATGTTGTGTGCGACGGCGTGCGCCCACGCGCTTCGCTGCCCGATCTGGCCGCGATACCCCGCCTTCGCACCGTCGCCCGAGCCGAGGAGCCCTCGCGAGCCATGCGCGTCGAGCATTGCGAGTGTCGTCTCCTGCTGCGCGTGCAGACTCGCCTCCGCCTCCGTGACGCCGGCACGCGTGTGCTCCTGGAGACGCGCGTGCGCGTACGCGCACCAGCGACCGCTCTCGCGGACCAACTCGACTTCCGCCGCGCTCTTGCGCGCCATCATCGCCTCGATCCGCGCGTCGACGCTCACGACCTCGGCCCCGGTCACCTCGCTGAGCGGCGGCCCGCGATAGCCGAGGATCCCGGGATAGCCGTCCTGATCCACGGCGATTCGCCCGCGTAGCCCGAGACCGCGGACGACGCCGGCGAGGATCCGCATCGGGTGCTCGAGGCCCGGGTATTCCGGATACGACTCGATCCGCTCGAACGACGCCTCACCACGCGTGCGCTCCACCTCGAACTCGGGGACGAAAATCGCGTCGTCGCCTTCGGCGTTCTGCACGTACACGATCGGCCGCTCGTTCGACAGGAACCAGAACCCAGTGAAGTAGTGGACGTACGAGGGCTCGAACAGCGCATAGCCCGTCGCGCCGATGTCACGAACCTGTTCGAGCAACCGCTCGCGTCGCTCGCGGAACTCCGCCGTGGAGATCACGCGACGAGCTTATGGGGTCTAGTCGTCCTGCAGGCGCGTCGGGTCGTCACGCAGATCCGCGCGGAGTAGGGTGGATTTACCTCGAAAGGAGAAGTATGCGGAGAATTCTCATCACGTTCGGAGCTGCATGCGGTGCAGCCGTGGTGCTCGTTGCGGCGGCAGCTGCCGCTCCACCGGTCGTTGCCTCGGGCCCGAGCCCGTTCGCCGGCTGCACGGCCGACAACGCGGCGACGCAGCAGCAGTTCAGCACGCTTTACATGAACGCAGAGCCGGAGATGCGCTCGTCGATCAACCCGACGCACCCGCTCAACATCGTCGGTGCGTACCAGCAGGACCGCTGGGACAACGGCGGGGCCCGCGGGCTGGTCTCGACCTGGACGAACGACGGCGGGGCGACCTGGCATCCGGTCGTCATTCCGGGGATCACCAAGTGCTCCGGTGGGATCTACGACCGAGCGTCCGACCCCTGGGTCTCGTTCGCGCCGAACGGTGACCTCTACTCGCTCTCCCTTTCGTTCGACGTCTTCGACACGAACAACGCAATCATCGTCAACAAGTCGACCAACGGCGGCCAGAGTTGGGGAGCGCCGCTCGACGTGACGGCCGACGACACGAACGGGCTCGACAAGCAGTCGATCACGGCCGATCCATACGACGCAAACCGCGTCTACGCGGTCTGGGACCGGTTCCTCTCACCGCCCGGCATCAACGCGAGCGACCACGGCAAGACGAACGCGCGGTCGTACGTCCAGCAGGCCTGGTTCTCGCGCACGACGAATGGCGGCGCGAGTTGGGAGCCGGCGCGCGTCTTGTTCAATCCCGGCACGCAGGCGTGGACGATCGGGAACATCGTCGTCGTCCTGCCGAACGCGACCCACGACCTCCTGGACGGAATGGTCCTTGTCGCTGACCACAAAGCACAGCTCCGCGGTGCCCAGATCGCGGTCGTCCGCTCCACGGACCACGGCGTCACGTGGTCGAAGAAGCCGACGATCATCGGGCAGATCGATCCGTCGTTCTTCGGGCCGACCGACCCCGACAACGGCAACGCGATCCGCGGCGGCGACCTGCCCGACTTCGCGGTCGACCCGCACAACGGCAATGTCTACGCAGCGTGGGACGACGACAGTGTGTACGGAATCGACACGATCTTCTTCTCGCAGTCGACCGACGGCGGAGCGACGTGGTCGGCGCCGATCAAGATCAACCAGACGCCCACGAACATCCCGGCGGGCGACCAGCAGGCGTTCACGGCGACGCTCGGCGTGCTGGCGAACGGCACCGTCGGTGTCACCTACTACGACCTGCGCGACAACACGGCGGCGCCGGGCGTGCCGACGAACGCCTGGCTCGTGCGCTGCACCGCGAACTGCGGCAGTGCAGGGAGCTGGGGCAACGAGGCCCATGTGGGCGGGCCGTTCGACATCGAGCAGGCGGCGGACGCCGGCGGCTACTTCGTCGGCGACTACGAGGGCATGACGACGAGCGGCAACGTGTTCCAGCCGTTCTTCGGCATGGCGGTCAATCGGGCCACCGACCCGAGCGACGCCTTCTTCACGACCGTCCCGTAGCCGGCTGCACATCAGCTCTGACGAGGCCCGCTCCGGCGGGCCTCGTCGTGGATCTGGACAAGCTTCGTAACTGATCTTGTTGCGGATGTTACGAGGGAGTAATGTCGGTGGGCGTTGACCGCAGGCGCTTCGTCCCATGCTCGCCTCGGCGCGACATGGTCGCGCCTCGCTGTCGTCTTCGGCATCGTGGCGGCGATCTCGGGCGCGTCGGCGCAACCGGCGCGGCCCGCGCACCTCGTCGCCCTCGCGGCGGCCGCGTCGGCGGCGTTCGAGCAGCGCGCGGTGGCGTCGACCGACGATGCCGAGGAGTTCGCGACCGGCTCCATGTACCTGAACAGCTCAGACCTCGAGCTCGTCTACGACGGCAGCAACCAACGCGTCGGGATGCGCTTCACCAGCGTCTCCGTGCCGCGCGGCGCGACGATCACGCGCGCCTACCTCCAGTTCGAAGCGAAAGAAACACAAAGCGAGGCCACCAACCTCCTGATCGAAGGCCAAGCCGCCGACAACCCCACCACCTTCACCAGCACGAAAAACAACGTTTCCGCCCGCCCCCGCACCGCCGCCTCGGTCGCCTGGTCACCACCACCCTGGACACTTATCGGCGAAGCCGGCCCAAACCAGCGCAGCCCCGACCTCACGGCGATCGCCCAGGAACTCGTCAACCGCCCCGGCTGGGCCAGCGGCAACGCACTCGCCCTGATCATCACCGGCACCGGCCACCGCACCGCACGCGCCTGGGACAGCAAACCCGCCGGCGCACCCCTCCTCCACCTCGAATACACAACCGGGCCACCACCACCCAACACGGCCCCCACCGTCAACGCCGGGCCCGACCTCACCATCACCCTCCCCGCCAACGCCGCCCTCCACGGCAGCGTCAGCGACGACGGACAACCCAACCCGCCCGCCGCCACAACCGCAACCTGGACACTCGACAACGGACCCGGCGCAGTCAGCTTCGTCAACGCGAATGCCGCCGACACACAAGCAAGCTTCAGCGTGCCCGGCACGTACACGCTCCGGCTCACCGGCAGCGACAGCATCCTCACCAGCTCCGACACGGCACTGGTCACCGTCCTCGACGGGCCTCCGGTCTCGAAGCTCTCCGTCACCCCGTCGATCGGAGCGCCGCCGCTCGCCGTGACGGCCGACGCTTCGGCGTCGATCGACGCTGACGGCACGCCGATCGCGCGCTACGCGTTCGACTTCGGCGACGGGACGGCCACCGTGCCGCCGCAGGTCGCGGCGAGCGCAGGCCACACGTACACCGGCGCCGGCACGTTCACGGTCACCGTCACCGTCACCGACACGGCCGGCCTTTCGTCAACCGCAACACGCACGGTGACGGTCGCGCCCGATGGCCCGCCCGTCGCGCGCATCACGCTGACGCCCACGACAGGTTCTGCGCCGCTGGCCGTCACAGCCGATGCGTCGACGTCGACCGACACTGATGCAACGCCGATCGCGAGCTACACGTTCGACTTCGGTGACGGATCGGCGAAGGCCGGCCCTCAACCCGGGTCGACCGCGGCGCACACGTACACCGCAACCGGCACGTTCACCGTCACCGTCACCGTCGCCGACTCTGCAGGCCAGGCGTCGTCAGCGTCCTCGACCGTTTCTGTGACGTTCACGTCGGCACCCTCGATCGGCGTGTTCGCGGGGTACTACGACACGCACCACGACAGTCATCCGCAAACGAAGCCGGCGCCGTGGAGCGGCGCGGCGAACACGGTCTTCGTCGGGACGCCCGACAGCTCGAGCGGCGGCTGGGACTCGGCCGGGGTGATGGTCACGAACCGCGGCAGCGGCCCACTCAGCGGCGTTACCGTCACGGTCGACATCGGGTCACACCACTTCGGCCTCTGGGGACCGCAGTCGATCGCGGCCGGCCAGAACCTCGTCCTCGCGCAAACCGCCTTCGAGAACTTCGACGGCTCCGACACGAGCCCCGCCGGCTGCTACGGATGCGATCCGCAGCTGTGCCTCACCTCCGTCGTCACGACGATCCCAGTCGTGCACGTCACGATCGGCGGCGTCACGACCAACTACCAGGATTCGCGGCAGATCCTCAACACGCAGGGGGCCGACAAGGCGGGCTGCCCCGACACGGGCGGGACACGCAACGACGAGTCGGAGACCTGGCAGCAATTAGGCTGACGCAGCGTTTGCGTTGCCGCAAACGCGCGGGCTTGCCGGGCGCTCAGCTCGCAGAGTTCCACAGCGCGTCGAGCAGCCGCTGCGTGGTTCGCACGCGGTCGTCGACGCCGTCGCGCCTTGCCGTTTCGGCTCGCTGCGCGACGCGGTCGCGCGGCTCGACATCCGTGCCGTAGCTTCCGTTCGTGGCGTGCACGCGGTCCTCGATCGCATGCCACGCGCGTGCGATGTCGTCGTCGCGTGCTTCGAAGCGCAGCTTTCCGTGCTCCAGCCTCGGTTCTTCGAGATCGCCGGGGAACTCCTTGTAGTCGCGGAAGAGCCCGAGCCATTCCTCGTCCGGCCACCCGACGCCCGCCGCGACGAGTGGAACCTCGACCTCGAGCATTGCGCCGTAGACGACCCCGAGGACGCGCGGCGACCCAAGTGCGATCACCATCGACGCCCACCGCGTGTGCGCCGTCGTGCGACGAACCAGACGGCGATCGCAACGCTCGCAATCGACGCCCCGATGAGGAAGACGACCAGTCCAGTCACGTGCGGTTGACGCCTCCTTCGCAGTGATCGCGCGCCGAGAAACGAGGAGCCGAGCGCGAACGCCCGGCTCCGAAACACACTCGCGCGTTACGCCTGTTCGAGCGCGACGTCGTACGCCTCGATGCCCTTGCTCCCCTCACGCTGCTCGAACACGACGCGCGCACCTTCGGCGAGCGACTTGTAGCCCGACCCGGTGATGTTGCTGTGGTGGACGAACAGATCCTTCCCGCCGCCTTCGGGCGTGATGAACCCGTAACCCTTCGAATCGTTGAACCACTTCACGGTCCCAGTTGCCATAAAAAACACCTCCCTTGCCAAAATCCACGAACGGGCAGGGAAAGCGCTGTGCGCAACCGAACTCGCTCTGACTCGCCCCCCACCGTAGCCGAAATGCGGCCGCTTGGCTATCGCCGCGGCGGGTGAGAAATTCCTCTTTCTCCGTTACTCCTGTGGCTCGGATGAGGGCACGGCGGCGCCCTCCAGGGGCACGGCGTCCCCCTCGACCGGCAGGGCGGCGCCCTCCGCGGCCTCGGCGTTCCGAGCGTCTGCCGCAGCCTGCTTGCGCTCTCGCTTGAGTTGACGACGCTCCTGCACGAGCCGCTCACGCGCGAGCTTCGCGAAGGTCGTCTGCTTCTTGCTCTTCATAAACGGACCTTTCTGTTGCCGGTGCGATTGATCGCGGGAGACGGCGAGCTCCGCGGACGATCTTGTCGACGACGCGCGCTGCCGGTAACGCGGTTGCCGACGTCGAACCTCGCGAAGCGACAATCACAGGGTACCTGGCCCAGGTGTCGGCAGACGTATTGTCCAGGGATGGACGTTTCCGCCACGCCACCGCTCACAAAGCCGCGCCTCCGTGGAATCCTCCATCTGATCGGGTTCGTGGTGGCGGTGGCTCTGGCGCCGGTCTTCATCGTCGCAGCGGACGGCCACCGGCTCGTCTCCGCCGTCTTTGCTCTGTCCGTCGCCGCGTGCTTCGGGACGAGCGCGCTCTACCACGTGCGCACGTGGACGCCGAGGCTTCGACTCGTCATGCGTCGGCTCGACCACGCCGGGGTGTACCTCCTGATCGCCGGGAGCTACACGCCGGTCGCGCTCCTCGTCCTGCAAGGCGCGTGGCGCCCGACGATCCTCACCATCGTCTGGGCCGGCGCCGTAGTTGCGATCGTCACGAAGGTGATGTGGGTGGAGGCCCCGAACTGGCTGGCCGCGGCGACCGGCATCGCGTTGGGCTGGGTCGCAATCGTCGCGCTGCCACAGCTTGTCGAACGCCTCGAGCCGGTTGCGGTCGGCCTGCTCGTCGCCGGAGGCGTCGCGTACACGGTCGGCGCGATCGTCTATGCGCGGCGCCGGCCCGACCCGGTGCCGCATGTCTTCGGGTATCACGAGGTGTTCCACGCGTTGACGATCGTCGCGATCGCCTGTCACTACGTCGCGATTGCGTTCTTCGTCGTCGACGCGGCGTAGGTGTGCTGTTCGCGATGCGGGGAACGGTCGGCGTTCGCGCTGCCGCACTCGAAAGTCGTTCCTGCTACCTTGGGTTACAACCCAGAGCGAGTTCGGTCGGCCTCCACCTTCCTTGCGCGTTCGCGATCTTCAGGAGGTGCTGATTGGCCGGCGAAGCTGCACAGTTGTTCACGAGTCCTTCGGTTCCTGATCGCGCGTCCTCGCTCGAAGGACGGCGCTGATGTCGACGAAGGAAGAGAAGGTCGAGCTCAAAGGCGAGGTCGTCGAAGCGCTTCGCAACGGCGTTTTCCGCATTTCGCTCGACAACGGCCACTCCGTCCTCGGCTACACATGCGGAAAGATGCGCCGGTACAGGATTCGCATCAGCCCCGGCGACCGCATCACGATCGAGCTGTCGGTTTACGACCTGGATCGCGGCCGAATCGTGTACCGGGAGCGTTGAGTGGCGCAATTCGGAAAGGTCGAGATCGCGGATGCGGAAGTCGCACGACTGACCGACCGCGAGCTCACGCAGCGTTTGATCGCCGAAGGCGTGTCGCGACTGACGGCAGCGCGCGTCGTCGAGATCGCTCGTAGCGACGAGGGCGCCGTGGGGCGCGCGCGGCCGCACACCACCTCGCGCCGACCCTAGTCGCACGCCGGCGCCGGACCGCGCGTCGAGCGCGTTCGTCACGGTGATTACATGTCGAAGAGGCGGGTACGCGTGAGGCGCGCCGCTCTCCGACGCACCGTTTTGGCCGCAGAGCGGTGCGCAAGGGCGGCGCTTCACTGACGTAAAGTCGAACACACGCTTGACTGAACGTTCAGTCATTGCGCGCACACCACCAGCGTGTTTCGACCGGTGCGGACACGGCTATGTCGCGGCCGTGGAGGGGTTGAGCGAGAACGAATTGCTCGAGCTCCTGCAGACGTTCGACATCGCGATCAAGGAACTCCACGCCACGCATGACTACCGCCTCGGCGGGTTGCTGCGGCGCTTCGAGGAGCGACGAACCGAGATCGCCGCCGCGTTGACCGCGCAGGCGGCCGGGCGCACGTCGACACGTAGCTGACGGCGCCGGCGTCAGCGCCGTACGCGTCGCACAGGCACGCCGCGCGGCCGCCGCACGTTTATCTGCGGCCCTAGGTGGATAGATCGTACTACGATACTCGCGACCGAACAGGGGTGCCATGAACAGCAACACGACCACCGGTGCGGCAGCACTGAGCTCCGCCCTGCTTGGCGCGGCAGCGCTCTTGCTGCCGGGTGGCGGCGCGGCAAGCGTGGCAGCGGCGCCGGCAAACACGAGGGAACCCGTGATCAGCGGCACCGCCGTCCAGGGGCGGACGCTGACGACTTCGAATGGCACGTGGGCCGGAACCCCACCGCTCACGTATCGCTATCGCTGGCTGCGTTGCGGCGTCGGCGGCGGCGGCGTCAACGGCGTCAATTGCGCGACGATTCCCGGCGAGACGCGACGGTCGTACGTCCTCAGCGCCGGCGACGTCGGCCACCGCATCCGCTCACGCGTGATCGCAACGAACACCGACGGAACCGCGAGCGCCAACTCGAACGCGACGGCGATCGTGAAGGGCTCCGCGAGGCCCGCGAACACGCAGCCGCCGACGATCTCCGGCACGCCGACCGAGAACAACACGCTGACGGCGAATCCCGGGAGCTGGTCAGGAGCGCAGCCAGTCACGTACACGTATGAGTGGCGGCGGTGCGACCAGACCGGCGGCAGCTGCTCGACAATCACGGGCGCGACGCAGCGCACGTACACGTTGAAAGGTGTCGACGTCGGCAACACGCTGCGCGTGCGCGTCACTGCGCGGAACGGAAGCGGCTCGTCGTCGACGACGTCTGCGCCAAGCGCCGTGATCCAGAAGGCCGGCGCGCCCGGCGGAGCAACGGTGTCGATCAGCGAGATCTCGCTGCCGAACCGACTGATCATCGACCGATACGCGTTCTCGCCGAGCCCACTCCGCGGGCGCCGCACGATCGTCGCGCGCTTCCATGTCTCGGACAGCCGAAACCACAACGTGCTCGGCGCGCTCATCTTCGTGGAGCCCGTCCCGCTCGGTCAGACGAACCGTCCTCCCGAGCAGGCAACGGGGCAGGACGGTTGGGCGACGTTCGTCCTCCATCCGTCACGGGCCGTTCGGCGACATCGAAGCGGACAGGTGGTCTTCTTCCTACGCGCACGCAAGCAGGGTGAGAACCCGCTCGGCGGGGTGACCGCGCGCCGCCTCGTCGGCCTGCGGCTCGGATAGACGGACTCGACGCGAGGGTCGCCGACGGGCGACCCTCGCGCGCTGGACGGGCGCGGACGTACGCCGTAGGGTCGATGCCTCGATGGGAACGGCGACCGCCACCCGCTGGAACCTGCGCGGCACGCTCTTGATCGCGTGCAACTGCGACTACGGCTGTCCGTGCAACTTCAACGCGTACCCGTCGCACGGGAAGTGCGAGGGCGGGTGGATCTGGCACATCGCCGACGGGACGTACGGCGACGTCCGTCTCGACGGGTGCAGCCTCGCGCTGTTCGCGGACTGGCCGGGCGCGATCCACGAGGGCGACGGCAAGGCGATCGCCCTGTACGACGAGCGCGCAGACGAGGCGCAGCGTCGCGCACTCGAGGCGCTTCTGCGCGGCGAGAGCGGCGGGCCATGGGGCATCTTCGTCAACACGTACGACATCGAGAAGGTCGAGGCCGTCCCGTTCGACCTCGAGCTGAACGGGCTCGCAACGCGCGCGAAGCTCGGTGACGCGGTCGACCTCGAGCTCGACACGATCAGAAACCCCGTCACCGGGGCGGAGGTGCATCCCGGCGCCGTGTTGCCGGAGGGCCTCGTGTGCAAGGAGGCGTCGTTCGGGCGGTCGCAGAGGTTCAGGATCAGCGACCGCATCGCGTACGACCACTCGGGCCAGTACGCCGCGATCGCACCGTTCGACTACGCAGGTCCGTAGAAGCCGTTTTGGCAGCAGCGCGCTCGCGCGCTCGCTGCAGACAAAGGTTTCACGGTTCCAAAACGGTCAACACCTCTTTGCCGGACGGTGCTAACCGAACGGCCGAAAACGTGTCAGATCGATCGACGATGCCGATCGCGCGCCCGTTCATCGCAGCAACGCTCGGGCTCGTCGTCTTCGCAGACGCAGCCTCGGCCGCTGCATACCAGCATTTCTGGTCGAGGCCGGATCTGAAGCCGCCGGTCGTGCAGATCCTGAGGCGAGCGCGCCACACTGCGCCGGGCTTCCTGTTCCTCGGTCCGAAGCGCGACACGCCGCAGGCGGGACCGATGATCCTCGACAACCGCGGCAGGCTCGTCTGGTTCAGGCCGCTCGACACGCGCGGGATCTCGGACTTTCGGATGCAGTGGTACCGCGGGCGACCGGTGCTGACGTGGTGGCAGGCGCGCCCGACCGGGATGAAGGAGGGGCGCGCGTACTACGTGATCGCCGACGCGAGGTACCGCAACGTGACGATCGTGCGCCCGGGGTACGGCCTCCCCGGCGACATCCACGAGTTCCTGCTGACACGGCGCGGAACGGCGCTGATGACGACCGTACACAGCGTGCACAGCGAGGGAAGGCGCGTCACCGAAGGCGGCGTCCAGGAGCTCGACCTGCGCTCGGGGCGCGTCCTCCTCGACTGGCACAGCATTCCGCACATCCCGCTGTCGGAGTCGTACTCGAAGCCACCGCGAAATCACGATCTCTCCTTCGACTACTTTCACGTCAATGCGATCGACGTCGACACGGACGGCAACCTGCTCGTGTCGGCACGGAACACGCACGCCGTTTACAAGCTGAATCGACGCACCGGCCACATCATGTGGCGCCTCGGCGGCAAGCGCAGCGACTTCGCGCTGGGAAGAGGAGTCCGGTTCGCATGGCAGCATGACGCCCGCCGACAGCCGGATGGGACGATCCGGATCTTCGACAACGGGGCGGCGCCGCGCCTGCACCCGCAGACGCGCATCATCTTCGTCCACCTCGACCGCCGCACGATGCGCGCGCGCCTCGTGCGGACGATCGTCCATCGCCCGCCGATCGTCGCGATCAACCAGGGGAACGCGCAGCTTCTTCCCGGCCGGCACCTGCTCGTCGGTTGGGGCCACGAGCCGCAGGTGACCGAGTACGACCGCAAGGGCCGAATCGTCCTCGACCTTCGCTTCGGCCACGGCGCCGACTCGTACCGTGCATTCCGGTACCAGTGGATCGGGACGCCCGTCGGCCGTCCCGCGATCGCGTTTCACCGCGGCCGGGTCTACGTCAGCTGGAACGGCGCGACGAAGGTCGCGCGCTGGCAGATCCTCAGCGGCCGCGACGCACACGCGCTCAGCGCTATCCGGAGCGTGCCGAAGACGGGCTTCGAGACCTCGGCACCGATCCCGCGCGGGCCGCTCGTCGCGGTGCGCGCGCTCGACGCGCGCGGGCGCAGCCTCGGACTGTCGCGACCGCTGCGGCGCGAGTGACGACGTAGCACTATGCTCTCGCGCGTGATCCGTCGAGCGCTGGCCGGTGCAGTCGTCGCGATCGTCGTCGCGGGCTGCTCCCATTCCGACAACAAGAACGCGGCGAAGACGACGACCGCGTCGAAGCCGAAGGGACCCCCGCCGCCGACGATCTCGTTCGTCTCGCGGCCGGATCTGAAGCCTCCGCCGCTGAAGATCTTGACGCCGGCGCACGGAACGTCGCCCGGCTACATCTTCTTCGCACCGAAGATGAAGGTGCTGCAGGCGGGGCCGGAGATCGTCGACGACAAAGGACAGGTCGTGTGGTTCCACCCGCTCGACACGCACGGCGTGAGCGACTTCCGCGTGCAGCAGCTGAACGGCAAGCCGGTGCTGACGTGGTGGCGCGGACAAGCACCGATGGGCGTCGGCAGCGGGTACTACGCGGTCTACGACGACACGTACAAGCAGATCAAGCAGGTGCGCGCAGGGAACGGCCTGACCGGCGACATCCACGAGTTCCAGATCACGCCGAAGAACACGGCGTTGTTCACGGTCTACCACCAGATGCCGGTCGACCTGACGAAAGCCCACGGGCCGAAGAAGGGGCGCATCTTCGACGGAATCGTCCAGGAGCGCGACATCGCGAGCGGCAAGGTCCTGTTCGAATGGCACAGCTATCCCGCGGTCGGACTGAACGAGTCGTACGCGCCGCCGCCGAAGGCATCAGCGAAGAAGCCGGCGCCGTGGGACTACTTCCACATCAACTCGATCGCGGAGGAGCCGAACGGCAACTTCCTCATCTCCGCGCGCAACACGCACACGCTTTACGAGCTCAGCCGCTCGACGCACAAGATCATGTGGCGCCTCGGCGGCAAGAAGAGCGACTTCAAGATGGGCCCCGGGACGAACTTCGAGTGGCAGCACGACGCACGACGTCAGCCTGACGGGACGATCACGCTGTTCGACAACGGCGCGGCGCCGCCGATCGAGAAGTTCACGCGGATCCTGCGCCTTCGCGTCAACACGGCCGCGAAGACCGCGACGCTGGTCAAGGCCTACCGTCACCCGGCGCATCTCCTCGCGCCGTTCGAGGGGAATGCGCAGTTCCTCCCCAACGGTCACCTCTTCGTCGGGTGGGGCGCGGTGCCGTATTACACCGAGTTCGACGCGCAGGGGGGCGTGCTGCTCGACGCCCGGTTCGGCAAGCTGCGCGGGCGGATCACGGGGCCGAACCAGGACGCCGACTCGTACCGCGTGTACCGGTTCGTTTGGCACGGGCATCCGACGGACACACCGGCAGTGGCCGTGCGAGGGAACAAGGTGTTCGTCAGCTGGAACGGCGCGACCGAGGTGGCGAAGTGGCGCCTCGTGGCCGACGGCCATCCCGGCCAGACGATCGCGAAGACGGCGTTCGAGACCGCGCTCCCGCTGCCGGCGGCAGCGAAGGAGGTCGCGGTTGTGGCGCTCGACAGCAAGGGAGCGACGCTCGGCCGCTCGAAGACGATCTCGCCGTGACCCGAACGGACATGCTCGTGCCACGTCCGTCGCCCGGCTTCGTTTCAATGCCAACCTCATCCGACAAAGGAGTGCCATGCCCCTGACCCAAACGCAGCTCACCGCCGAGGTCGCAGACCGGGTGGACATGAGCAAGAGTGAAGTGAAGCGCGTCCTCGAAGCGCTCGAGGACGTCGTCCTCGACGAGCTCGCCGAGGGCGAGAAGGTTCGCATCGGCGGCGTCGTGCAGCTCGTCGTGCGCGTGAAGGAAGCGACGAAGGCCCGCAAGGGACGCAACCCCGCCACCGGCGAGGAGATCACGATCGGACCGAAGCCGGCGTCGGTGACGCTGCGCGCGCGGCCGCTCGCGAAGGCGAAAGCCGCGCTGCCTTCGGTCCAGAAGGCACGCCGGAGGCTCGCGGCCTAGAGAAACGGACGGCAGGCGGCGGGTCGCCAACGCGACTCGCCGCGCCCGCCGCTGTACGGTCCGCGCGTGGAGCTCAGCGAGACGCTGACCTTCGACCCGGGCGACCCTGCCTTCCTCGCTGACCCGTACCCGACGCTCAACCGCCTGCGCGAGGCGGCGCCGGTCTTCTACGACGCCGAGCACGACCGCTGGTTCGTGACCCGCCACGAGGACGTGCGGACGTGCCTGCGCGACAAGCGACTCGGACGAAACTTCCGGCACGTCATGACCTCCGAGGAAATCGGCGTGCCGCCACTCGATCCCCGGTGGCAGGCGTTCTGGGACAGCGAGCGCTGGAGCCTGCTCTGGCTCGAGCCGCCGGATCACACGCGGATTCGCAGGCTCGTCGCGGCGGCGTTCACACCGCGCAGTGTCGAGGCGCTGCGCGAGCCGGTCGCCGAGCTCGCGCGCGAGACGCTCGCGCCGCTGACGGAGAAGCGCGAGATGGAGCTGCTCTACGAGTACGCGCAGCCGTTCTCGATCGCGGTGATCTGCCGAATGCTCGGCGTTCCGCTCGACCGTCACCGCGACCTCCTCGACTGGTCGCATCGAATGGTGAAGATGTACGAGTTTGACGTCTCCGACGATGTGGCGACCGCAGCGAGCGACGCAGCCGCTGCATTCCGCGACTACGTCGCCGGGTTGATCCAGGAGCGTCGCGCGAACCCACGTGACGACATGATCAGCGCACTCGTGCAAGCGCGCGTCGAAGGCGGGCGGCTGTCGGACGACGAGATCGTGAGCACGGTGATCGTGCTGCTGAACGCCGGCCACGAAGCGACCGTGAACACGCTCGGCAACGGCATGCTCGCGTTCGCGCGCCACCCGGAGATGTGGGCGCGTGTCGTCGACGGCGAGGTTCCGGCCTCACGTGCGATCGAGGAGATGATCCGGTTCGATCCGCCCCTCCAGCTGTTCGAGCGCTGGGTCCTCTCGGACGGTGTGGTCGTCGGCGGGACGCCGGTGCCGCGAGGCGCGAAGATCGCGATGCTGTTCGGATCGGCGAACCGCGACCCGCGGGCGTTCGATCGCCCGGACGAGTTCGACGTCACGCGCTCGGACGCGGAACGTCACATCGGCTTCGGCGGCGGCATCCACGTGTGCATCGGCGCGCCGCTCGCGCGGATCGAGCTCGTGGCTAGCGTGGACGCGCTACGCGAGCGCCGGCCGGAGCTCGGGCTCGTTGACGAGCCGCGTCACACCGGCGCATTCGTGATCTGGGGCCTTCAGGCGCTCAGGCTGCGGGCCCGGTAGCGAGACCGCACGGCCGTCAGCTCCGCGAGCGTCTCGCGGCGGAGATCCACGACCTCGGTCAGCAGGTGCTCGAGCTTCGGGTCCGCGCGCACGCGCATCTGGGCGATCGTGTCGTCGCACATGCGCAGGGTCTGGGCGAGCCGGTACTCGTCGGCTCGGTTCACGCTTCGGCGAGTATGCGCCTCCACCTCGCGTTTGCCTAGAGCCGTCGCGTAGCGACATCGCTGGTTGATACCCTCCTGGGGTATTCCTGAAGGAGGTAGACCGATGACCGAGATCGCATACACCGTCGCCGGCATGACGTGCGCCCATTGCAAACAGGCGGTGAGCTCCGAGCTCTCGCAGGTTTCAGGCGTCGACAGCGTCGAGGTCGACCTCGACACGAAGCTCGTGACAGTACGCGGCCGCGCTCTCGACGACACGGCGTTGCGCGCGGCGATCGAAGAGGCCGGCTACGAAGCCGTCTAGGCGAGCGACACGATGACGGCGACTGCGACCGAGGAGCGCACCCTCCGGCTCGACCTCGAGGGGATGACGTGCGCTGCGTGCGCCGCGCGCATCGAGAAGAAGCTGAACAAGGTCGACGGTGTCCGCGCGACCGTCAACTTCGCCACCGAACAGGCGACCGTGAGTGCCGGCGGCGACGTTCCGGTCGAGCAACTCGTCGGCGCAGTGGAATCGGCGGGATACGGAGCGCGACTGACGCCGACGACGCACGCCGACGCCGGCGAGCACCATCACGACGAGCCCTTGCGCGTGCTGACACGACGGCTCTTCGCCGCGATCGTCTTGACCGTGCCCGTCGCACTCCTGGCGATGGTGCCGCCGCTCCAGTTCTCGGGCTGGGAGTGGCTCGCGCTCGGCCTTTCGACGCCCGTCGTCTTCTATGCCGGAATCGGCTTCCACCGCGCGGCGCTGAGACATGCACGCCACTTCACGGCGACGATGGACACATTGATCTCACTCGGCACCGTCGCCGCATGGGCGTGGTCGACTGTCGTGCTGATCGGCGGGCTCGAAACCGACACCTACTTCGAGGTCGGTGCCGTCGTCACGACGCTGATCGTGCTCGGCCGCTATCTCGAGGCGCGGGCCAGGGGGCGCTCGTCCGCGGCGATCAAGACCCTGCTCGAGCTCGGCGCGAGAGACGCGCGACTCTGGCGGGACGGCGAGGAGGTCGTCGTCGGAATCGAGCAGGTTCAGGTCGGAGATCGCTTCGTCGTGCGGCCCGGCGAGAAGATCGCGACCGACGGCGTCGTCGTCGACGGCGAGTCGGCGGTCGACCAGTCGATGCTGACCGGCGAATCGCTCCCGGCCGAGGTCACCACTGGATCCCATGTCGCCGGCGCGACGATCAACGGCCACGGTCGACTCGTCGTCGAGGCGACGCGCGTCGGCGCCGACACCGCGCTTGCGGAGATCGCGCGCCTGGTCGACGCCGCCCAGTCGGGCAAGGCTCGGGTGCAGCGGCTGGCCGACCGTGTCTCGGGTCTCTTCGTCCCCGTCGTGATCGTCCTCTCGCTGCTCACGCTCGGCGGCTGGTTGCTCGCCGGCGCAGGCGCTGCGACCGCATTCACTGCGGCGGTTGCGGTGCTGATCATCGCCTGCCCATGTGCGCTCGGGTTGGCGACGCCGACGGCATTGATGGTCGGGACCGGGCGCGGCGCGCAGCTCGGCATCCTGATCAAAGGGCCGGAGGTCCTCGAGCAGACGCGGCAAATCGACACGGTCCTCCTCGACAAGACGGGCACCGTGACAGAAGGCGAGCTCGAGCTCACCGGGGTCGCGCTGCTGAACGGCGCAAGCCGCGCCGACGTGCTGCGCTTCGCCGGCGCGGTCGAGAGCGCTTCCGAGCATCCTGTCGCGCAGGCGGTCGCGCGGGCAGCGCGGGGCGAAGTCGGCGCGCTCCCCGCGGTTCGCTCGTTCCGCAACGAGCCGGGCGTCGGAGTCAGCGGCGTTGTCGACGGCCACGACGTGTCGGTCGGACGCAACGACGGCCGGATCGTGGTCCGTTGGGACGGGATGCCGCGCGCGACCCTCGAGGTGCGCGACACCGTCAAACGCTCGAGTGCCGAAGCGGTCCGGGAACTGAAGGAGCTCGGGCTGACACCGGTCCTGCTCACAGGTGACGCAAAAGCGGCGGCCGAGCTTGTCGCCGACGAGGTCGGAATCGATCGCGTTCTGGCCGACGTCGACCCGGCAGACAAGGTGGAAGAGATCGCGCGCCTCCAACGCGAGGGGAAGGTCGTTGCAATGGTCGGCGACGGCGTCAACGACGCGCCGGCGCTGGCGCAGGCCGACCTCGGCCTTGCGATCGGGACCGGCACCGACGTGGCGATCGAAGCGTCGGACATCACGCTCGTCTCGGGTGACCTGCGCGCCGCCGCCGACGCGGTCCGTCTCGCCCGCAGGACGCTGCGCACGATCAAGGCGAACCTCTTCTGGGCGTTTGCCTACAACGTCGCAGCGCTACCGCTGGCCGTCTCGGGCGTCCTGAGCCCGATCATCGCGGCCGCGGCGATGGCGGCCTCGTCGTTGTTCGTCGTCGGCAACAGCCTTCGCTTGCGGAATTTCCGAAGCGCACGCCAAACCTAAGGAGATCGATGTGACCGCGGCCGCCGAACACCACGGCTACACCAAGGACAAGGAAGCGCTCGTAAAACGCCTCCACCGGATCGAAGGCCAGGTCCGAGGAATCGAGAGGATGGTCGACACCGACCGCTATTGCATCGACATCCTCACGCAGATCTCGGCCGTGAACACAGCGCTCGAATCGCTGGCTTTCAAGATCCTCGATGAGCACGTCCGACACTGCGTCGCCGGCGCTCTCACGTCGCGCGACGACGCCGACGCGCACACGAAAGCGGAGGAGCTTCTAGAGGCGGTTCACCGCTTCGCGCGCGCGCGCTGATGCTCGCGGCGCGGTGGTCGAGTGCTGACACGCAGACCGGTGACGGGCTACCGGCGGGCCAGGGCGACGCTTAAGCTCTCGTCGATGAGGGGTCGCACGATCGCGCTCGCCGGAGCGATGACGGCGCTGCTGCTCGCGTTCGCCGCGGGCGCGCGCGCCGACGGCGACCCGGCAAGCGACGTGCTGCCGGGGCAGGACGTCTTCCTACCGTTCCCCGCACCGACGCCGTCCGTTGCGACCCCGCTGAAGTCGGCTGTCGCGTCGGTCTACGCGAAGCACCGTCGAATCAAGGTCGCGATCATCGCGAACGAGGGCGACCTCGGCGCCGTCCCGTCCCTCTTCGGCAAGCCAAAGGCGTATGCGAAGTTCCTCGGCTCGGAGATCGCGACGTTCTACGTCGGGCCGCTGCTCGTCGTCATGCCGTCGGGCTTCGGCATCGCCGACTTCAACCGAGCGACGCCGGCCGCGGACCGGATCCTCTCGCCGCTCGACGTCGACGGGTCGTCGCCGGACGACCTCACGCGGGCGGCGACGGACGCCGTGAAAAAGCTCGCCAGTGCGAATGCGCTGACGTCGAAGGATGTCCGCGCGCCCATCGTCTATCCACAGCCGGCGAGCGCACGCCGCGGCAAGACGGCGCGCATCGGCTACACGGTGCTGGAGGACAGCGAGTACGCGAAGGAGACGATCACGCTCAAGCGGGGGCGGAAGCTCGTCGCGAGGCTCCACACGAGGCTGCGGCACGTCCTGTATTCGAAGCCGACCTCGGCGACGTGGCGCGTGCCGAGATCGCTTGCCCGGGGGAAGCTGCGGTATTGCGTCGTCTCGACCGACGGCTCGGGAAACCGCGGCATCGCGAGCTGCGAGACGCTCCGCGTGCTTTAGAGGGCGATCCCCCCGGTGAGCAGGAGGATCACGAACGTCCAGGCGGCAACGCCGGCGACGAGCGCCCCAAACGCAGCGAGGAGCTTGAGCTGCGGCGTCCTCATCCCTGCGCCCGATCGACGAGCAGCACGTCGAACGGCGCGTGCCGCGGCGGGACGACCTGGAACGACAACGCCCAGTGGCCTGCCATCACCAACGCCGGCGCCGAGCGCTCGTACACGCCTGGTGCGGTCTCGCGAAATGCGTACTGCTGCTGACCCATCTCCATGTCGAGCATCGTGAACTGTGTGATCAGCGAGGCGCCGGTCACCGGCGCTCCGTTCCGTGTGATTCTCACCTTGAATGTCGCGGGCGCGGCCGCGCGGTTGGGCGCGATGCCGACTGCGACCGTGTAGCCGCTTTTGTGCACCACCTCGTTCACCGGTCCCGGCCCGACGCGCGCAAGAGCGCGGTTGATTTCGCCGAGCGCCTTCGACGGAGGAGCGAGGCTCGAGAGAACGGCGGCCGCGAAGACGGCGCCCCAGACGAAGACCGTCTCCCCGGCAACCAGCCGTCGGAGCAGCACGGCCGCCCCGCGCGCGAGCTCCGGCCGGCTCGCCGCTGCCTCGAGGCGCGGTTTCGTCCGGGCGAGGTTCACGGCCGCGAGCAGCAGCGCGGCAGCGAGGAGCAGGATCTTGATACCGAGCGCCTGCCCGTAGGACGTCTGCCAGAACGCCGACAGTGTCGGCATGTGCAGGACGGACGCGCCAGTCCCCGCGCCGATGAGCAGCACCACGGACACGAATGCGATCCGCGAGAACCGCGGCACGACGAGTGACAGCAGGGCGACACGCAGGAGATCACGCGTGCTGCGCCACAGCACGAGCAGGCCGACGAGGCCACCGACCCAAACCGCGGCCGCGGCGAGGTGGACCCAGTCGAAGAGAAGCGACAAGGCGCGTGGCGACGTCGTGTTCGCATGCCCGGCGATGCCTGGAACGAGGAAAAGCGCACCGGCCGAACTGAGTCCCCCCGCGACCGCAAGGAGCTCGGCAATCGACCGCCGCTGCCGATCCGGTCGATCGACCCAGACCGTCACGAGCGCCGACAGCGCGAAGAGACCGAGCACGACCTCGAAGCAAAGGAACGCACGACCGAACGCGGATGCGCGGACGAGGGGAACGATCGCGCCGACCGCGAACGGTGAGCGCAGCGCGAACTGCGCAGTCGAGAGGTCGAGGTAGATCGGCGTCGCAATCAGCGCAACTGCAAGGCAGATCCACAGTGCCCACGTCACGGCGCGCAGCGATGAGCCCCGGACGGCGCGAACGACCGGGCGCGCGGTGAGGACCCGTAAGACGTACAGACCTACAGCGCTCAATGCGGCCAAGAACACGATCCACCGGGCGACGAGAAGCCGCCCCGTCGCCGCAGTCTCGCTCGTGGACGGGACGGGAAACACCGGCGCCGGCCCCGGGTTCGGCCCGACGGCGAATGTGAACGCGCCGCGCACCGGATGGCCGTCCGCGGAGATGACGCGCCAGTAGACGAGGTACCACCCGCTCGGGATGCGCGCGAGCGGCGCGACCAGCGTGTCGGGATCCGTCGCCGATCGCGACGGCGGCCCCGTCGTGACCTGGTGCCCGGCGGCGTCCGTGACCGAGACAATCGCGAAGCGAGGCTCGACGGCTTCGCTGTAGGTCAGGAGGACGCGCCCGGACGCGCTGTTCGTGATCACGCTGGCGACCGGGGAGGTGCGCAGGAGAGCCGCGTGCGCCGACGCGGCCGCCGGAGCGGCCGCCGCAACCACCGCCATGCCGGCAAACGCCACGAGGAGGCGCCGCGGCTTCACGTCAGCGGTCTCCCTCCCGACAGGAGCGCGACCGCCGCAACGACCAGCGCGACGACGCCGACGACGAGTGCCACGATCGCGAGGAGGGATGTGCCACCACGGCCACCTCCGATCGAGCCGACCGCGTCGATCGTCGGCGCCGGCGTGTCGGAGGATTCGTCCCCCGACCAGTCGACGACGGAGCCGTCGGAGTACGTTTGCCGAACGCCGAACGTGTACGCCCCGTCCTTGTCGGCCGACGCGAGGAACCGGAACGCAGCGTCCTCACCGGTCGGCGCGGAGCCGCCGGACCAGGTCACCTTCTCGACGACGGCCTCCTCGCCGGACCCGTGCTTCGCAACCTCGCGCTGCCAGCCGGGCGAGGGCACGAACGAGTCGATCGCGAACCCGTTCGGCGGCGTGAGCTCGACCTTCGTGGTCTGCGCGTCCTCCTTCTCCGTCGGCACGAGGAGCGTGAACTCCTGCGCGGCCTTGCTCTCGACGACCGCCGGGCTGACGGCGGCGTGCGCCCACGCAAGCCCGGGCAAGGCGAGCGTGACAATTGCTGCCGACACGGCAGCACCGAGGTATCGCATTCAGTTGGTCCTTTCGTCACGGGCGGAGCCGAGCCCCGCCCCGTCTCAGCGAGGGACGGCGAGCGCCGGAGGCCCACGCGTCCGGCGGTCGGCGACAAGCAGATGGAACCGAAGCTCATGCATCGTTTCGGCGACGATCCGCAGCGTGATCCCGAGGCGCGGCTCGGCGCACGTCAGCGCCTCGAACGTCCGCCGCAGCCACGCCCAGACGTGTCTCGTTGCCGCTCCTGCTGCGGCCGCGACGAGCGACAGGGCACCGAGCACCGGGATCGCATCGCGGTGCACCGGGCCAACGAGGCAGTGGATGCCGTGGAAGCCGAGCCCCGCGCGCCAGTGGAGATACGACTCGAGCACTGTGAAGACAAAGGAAGCGGCGAGCCACAGACCGACGAACTCGCGCGCGATGCGACCGGCGCGAACTGGCTCGGGCGTGGGGCCGCCGACGAGCACGTGCCGCTCGCGCACACCCAGCGTCGCGAGCCAGACAAGCGCACTTGCAAGGACGACCGCACCGACAAACGCGACGACGGCCGTGACTACGAGACGCGGGCCGCCGACCGCCTGCTCGAGCCTCGCGCCGACGAGCTGCGGGTGAGGTGCGAGCGCGTATGCCATCGTCCGTCCGGCGAGCACGACGAGCGCGCATCGCACTGCCCAGAGCATCGCGCGCGTCGTCATCGGATCACCAGCGTGAACGGCGCCGTCACCACGCGCCCATGGGCCTTGAACTGCAAGAAGAGGCGCCAGGTCCCCGCCTGCGGCACGAGCACGCCGACCCGAAGGCGACCGGGGCGCGTCGACGTGCCGCTGACGCGCGTCGCGCCGAACGAGCCCGCACACGCAGGCGTCGCAGCGCCGCAGACGTGCGTGTGGAAGTAGGCGAGCGAGCCGGCGCGGAAGAAGATCGCGTGCGCGATCGCGCCGAACCACGGCGTGAATCGCACCGGCCGGCCATTCGCGTCGGTCACCGTCACGTCGAGAAAGCTCGCCTCCAATGCACGGAGCGACGGCTTCCGCTGCACGGCGACGCGATACCCGTCGACGGCGTCCACCGTCCTGAACGGGGGCAGCGGCGCCGCGCGCGCCGTCCCTTTCGCCACAACGTTCTGGAACAGTTGAAAGTTCGGAAGCGCGCCGGCGGCGGCCGGATACGCGTCGACGAGGATCCGGTACTTCCCGGGCGACGGAAACGTGACGCGCGTGGAGACACGCCCGTCGGAGCCGATCGGCGGATGCTCGTGGATGATCGCCGACAGATCGTCGCGGACGACGATCAAATGGACGCCCGTATGCGGACCTGCGCCGGTGCGGTAGCGCGTCAGCGGTGTCCCGTTCGGCTGCCTGATCGTGAACGCGACAGTTGTCGGGCGTCCCGGTTCGACGGGCGTGCTCGGTTCGAACCGCGCAAGCGCGAACGTCCTCGCCGCCTGAATCGTCGGTGTCGCGATGTGCGACGAAGACGAGCACCCGGCCGCAACTCCAGCGAGCACGAAAGCGAGCACGGCGCGCCTCACTGGCCTGCTCCGAAGAGGAAGAACGGATGAGGCGGCACGTAGCCGCCGATCTCGAGCACAATCTGCGCGTGGCGGCGGAGGCGGATCGCACGCACGTCGCCGCGCCACGCGCGACCGGACACGTACGCGGACACGCGACCGCGGAATCCCGCGAGCGCATGGTTCGTCAGTCTGGCCCCCCACACGGCGAATAGATCGCCGACGGTTGCGCGCGTCCCGGGCGCGAACTGGACGACCCCGGTCGGAGCGACGGTCCTCACGGGGTACGAGCAGCGCGCCCCGGTGACGTACGCGCCGTTGCGTTGGACCGGCTTCGCCGTCCCGATCCCGGCTGGAAGGATCACGACTCGCCGAGCGGCGAACACCTCCACATGTGCCGACGCCCAGTGGCGCGCGTCGCGGCATCGCATCGAACGCACAGGAACGCCTCGCAAAACAGCAGGGGGAGCCGCTGAGAGCCGGTACTTCGCTCCGACCCCGATCGGCGTCGGGATCAGCGTCGTCGCGTGGTCGCTGCCGACGAGAGACAGCACGATCGCGGCGATCACCCCGCCAAGCACGCGTTCCAGGATAGACACAGCGTCCGGCTCGTCCGGCGAAGAGCCGCTCCGCTACGCTCGGCGCTGTGCTCGCCCACGCCGGCTCCGTCTCCGCATCGGACCTCGCGGGCGAGTGGCACGCGCCCGTCGGCGTCATCGCGTTCGCGCTGCTCGCGGCGGCACTATTCGCCCAGGCATTCATCCGGCTTCGCCGACGCGGCCGCCGTGACCTGACGCCCTGGACGCGGCCTGCACTGTTCGCAGCGGGCCTCGCCCTCGCAGTCCTTCCGCTCGTGTCGCCGCTCGACGCCGCCGGTGACGACTACCTCCTGTCGGCGCACATGCTGCAGCACGTGCTCATCGGCGACGCGGCACCGCTTCTCCTCGTGCTGGCGGTGCGCGGACCGCTCGTGTTCTTCCTGCTGCCTCCGTTCATTCTCAAGCCGCTCGCATCGCTGCGGCCGCTTCGCGCGATGCTGGCCTTCCTGCTGCGGCCAGTCGTCTCGTTCGTCGTGTGGGTCGCTGCAATGTTCGCGTGGCACGTCCCGGCTGCGTACGACGCGGCGCTCGCGCATCCGCTCGTGCACGACGTCGAACATGCGGCCTTCGTCCTCGCCGGGACCCTCGTCTGGACGCAGCTGATCGATCCGGCTCGCCACCGCCGGCTGACGCGCGGCGGGAAGATCGGCTTCGCGCTCGGGCTCCTGGCGCTCGGCCACCCGGTGATGGACGTCCTGCTCTTCTCGCCCTCGGCCGTCTACCCGGCCTACGCCGACCAGCAGCAACGGCTTCTCGGAGTCAGCACGCTGACGGACCAGAAGCTCGCCGGCTCGATCATGCTCGTCGAGCAGTTGCTCACGCTCGGCACGTTCATCGCGGTTCAGCTGGTCCCGCTGCTGCGGCACAGGAGCGGCTCGCGTGTGGCAGCGCAGGGGCGGGCCTGAGACGCGCGGCGCTGATTACCGCCGCCGCGTGTGCGCTCGTCGCGGCGGCCGTCGCGCACGCCGACGGCGATCCCGCAAGTGACGTCCTCTACACCAGATGGCTGTTCGTGCCGTTCAACGCGCCGATTCCGAAGGCCGACGTCGAGCGGCTGAACACGGTCATCGAGAGCGCGCGCCGGAACGGCTATCCGATCAAGGTCGCGCTGATCGGTGCGCCTCCCGATCTCGGCTCGGCGTTCACGCTGTGGGGAAAGCCGCAGCAGTATTCCCGCTTCCTCGGTCAGGAGCTCGTGTTCCTCTACAAGGGGCGGCTCCTGGTCGTGATGCCGAACGGCTACGGATTTTCGCGCGGCGGTAAGGCGACGCCGGAGGCGTCGACGCTCGCGGGCCTGAAGGTGACGCCCGGCCCCGCCGGCCTCACCGACTCCGCCGTTCGAGCCGTCGCGCGGCTCGCAGCGGCAGCGGGTCATCCGATTCCGATCCCGGCGAAGCCGAAGGGATCGAGCACGTCGACGGACCGCGTGATCATCGTCGTGGCGGCGGCGTTGCTGCTCGCGGGGCTCGCGGCGTTCCGCTTCCGGAAGCGCCTCTGGCGCGCCGTCCCCGGTACGGGACCGCAGTGACGCCCTCGCCCTCGTCGTTCAGCTGGGAACCGCTCTTCCTCGCGCTGGTCGTCGCGGCCGCCGTGGCGTACGCCCACGCTGCGCGCGTCGACCGACCGTCACGCGCACGTGTGACCGTCTTCGCGCTCGGGCTCACCCTCGTCGTCGCGGCGCTGTGCTCACCACTCGAGACGATCGCGCGCCACTACCTCCTCCTGTTCCACCTGCTCGGAAACGTGATGATCGCCGACTGGGCTCCGCCGCTCCTCGTGCTCGGGCTGACGCCCGCGAGGCGCGTGGCGATCGCCGCGCGCGTCGCGCCGCTCATGCGTCCGTGGCTGACGCTCGGCGTGTGGCTCGTGATCTGGTATCTCGTCCACCTGCCGGCCTTCTACGACTACGCCCTTCGCCACACCTGGGCGCTGAACGTCGAGCACGCGCTGCTGATCTTCGCCGGCCTGCTCTTCTGGTTGCCGGTGTTCGCGCGGCGGTTGTCGACGCCCGGCACACTCGCCTACCTCGGGATCGCATTCATCGGCTCGATGTTTCTCGGGCTCGCGTTCACGTTCTCGTCTACCGTCTTCTACGCGTTCTACGAGAACGCGCCGCGGCTGTGGGGCTTCTCCGCCGCGAAGGACCAGAACCTCGGCGGGATCCTGATGAACGTCGAGCAGACGCTCGTCTTCCTCGCCGCGCTCGCGTACTTCCTGATTCGCCTGCTCGACGAGGAGCAGGAGCAGCACATCGCGGACGAGCAGAAACAGGGCGCGTCTCCGCGCCCCGTTTCGCTGTCCTCGGACCGACCGCGCTAGGGAAGCGCCGAAACGGCCACCGACGCAGGGTCGGTGACGCTCGGATCCGATACGACCTGGTCGAGCGGTAGCGCGAGGTCGGGATCGGCCTGGATCTCCGCGGAGGCGGCGGCGTCCATCGGGGGCGCCGGCCCGCTTGCATCGCCTTCGGCCGCATCTTCACTCGACATGTCTGCCCACGAGGCATCGCCCCAGGACGCATCGCCCCACGAGGCGGCACCCCAGGAGGCATCCCCCCACGAGGCCGCACTCCAGGAAGCATCGCCCCAGGATGCGCTGCTCCACGACGCTTCGCCCCAGGACGCATCGCCCCATGACGCCGCCATCCAGGACGCGTTCGCCTTGACGGCCGTGTTCCAGCTCGCGGAGTCGAAGCTCAGCGTGCCCGTCGTGTCGGCGGCGAGGAACTTGTCGATCGCACGGTTCGGATTCGGCGGCGTGCCCGCGTACTGCGCCGCGCGCGCCGCGTTCAGCTCGCCGACGCCCGTCGAGCCCTTCGGCGCGTTCGACACAGGCTTGGCCGTCAGCATCAGCGCGCCCTTGATCTGGTCGACCGTCCACGCCGGGTGCCGCGCGATGATCTGCAGCGCGGTCCCCGCGACCGCCGGAGCGGCGAACGACGTCCCGGACAGCTCCATGTAGCCGGGCGAGACGACGTGATCCGGACGCTCCTTCGTCAGCGTCGCCGAGGGCGGCACCGCGCCGACCATGTAGCGACCCGGCGCGCCGAGCTCGGGCTTCGAGAAGCCGTCCTCGGTGTAGCCGTACGCGGACCACGGCGCCGTGTTGTCGTCGTTCAGCGCGGGCCGGTTGCCGATGTCGACGGCGCCCACCGTGAGCACGAACGGATCGTTGCCCGGTGCAAACAGAACGCCGCTCGGACCGTTCGGGCTGCCGTAGTTGCCGGCGGCCGCGACGACGAAGACGCCGTTGAACCACAGCTTCTCCACCGCGCGGTCGAGCGGGTCGTTGTAGAAGTTGTTCTTCGCGCCCGAGTGAAGCGAGAAGTTCGCGACGCGGATGTTGAGCGCCGCCTTGTTCTGCAGGATGTAGTTGCACGCAGCGATGACATCGCTCGTCAGCGCAGTGCCCGAGTCGTCCATGACGTCGATCGGAAGGATCCGCGCGTTCGGCGCGGCGCCCGCGTGACCCGGCGCAGATCCCGCCGCGATGCTCGCGACGAACGTGCCGTGTCCGCGGCCGTCGCCCGGCGAGTTCGGCGTCCGGCTGGTGACCGTGACCTGCGGCAGCACACGCGCACCGCCGTCGAAGTCCGCGCGAGTCGCGTCGATGCCCGAGTCCACGATCGCGATCGTCCCGGTCGCAGGCGCCGGCGAGCCGGGGCTGCCCCACAGCTTCGCGACACCGGATTCGTACGGCCACATCTCGTTCGAGTACGGCGTCGCCGTCCCGCTGAGCCTGATGGGCGCATCCGCGGTGATCGTCAGGCCCGGGTTCCTCGCGAGCTCCTTCAAGCGCGCCGCCGGTACGTCGACCGCAACCGCACCGATCACGTCGAGCTGCTTCCGCACGTCACCGAGACCGCGGACACTTGACGCCGCGGCGGTCGTGCCGGCACTGCTCTGGATGATCAGGTGCAACCTCTGGCCCGGGTTCTTCTCCGCCCTGTCGAGCAGGCCCGGTGCGACGAACGTATGGGCGTTGCTCGGGCCGCGGTTGCCACCGGCGCTCGCGCCGAGCGGAATCACGACCGTCAGCGCCGCGACGAGTGCGAGCACGATGGCGCGCCCACTCCGTCCCCACAGCGCGTTGGCGCGGTTCTTCCCGGTGCGGCCCCACATGGCGTTCGCGCGCGACTCGCCGCTACGACCCCAGAGCGCGTTGTTCCGCATGTCGTTCCGATTCTTCGAATTCACGTGTGGAAGCCTCTCTCCCTTTTCACCGCGCACCCCAGCGCGGACCGCAGTTCCACGCCGGAAGCTAGTGCGGCCGCAGGAAACGAACCTCACCCGAACGGGGCACGGACGCCAAGATCCCTCGTCTGAGGGAAGGGGGTCCTAGAGGCGCGTGACGCTCGTCAGCGACGACGGAAGCGACGGCGCACCGCGTCGTCGCCGTCGGCCGCGACGGGCGCGGCATCCTCGCCGGTTTCCTCGTCCGGTTCGGGCGCCGAGCCGGACGGCTCGCCGATCACGCCGGGCTCGTCGTCGAAGCCGGCTTCCCACGGATCGAGCACGCGCGGCGCGTCGTGCTCTTCGGCCGCGAGGACACGCACGTGCCGCGGCAACGGATCCGGCTGCACCTCGCCCTGCGCCTCCGCGTCGTCGCGGCGGCGATTCCACCAGTGCCGCTTCGGCTCCTCAGAGGCCGCCGCTGCCGGCTCGTCCGCGACGGCTGCCGGCGCGGCCGGCTCCGGCTCCGGCTCGGGCTCCGGTTCGTGCTCAGCTTCAGGTTCCGGCGCGGGCTCGGGTTCCTCGAGGGCTTCTGCCGCGACCGCCTCGATGGCGGGCTCGGGCTCGTCCGCGGCGGGCTCGAGCTCGGGCCGGTCCTCAGGCCCGGCGTCCGCGATTGGTTCCGCGTCGGGCGGCGACTCCACGACGGGCGCCGCCTCCTCGACGGCGGGCGGCGCGCCGATCATCGTCATCGCATCCGACGGCTCGTCGGCTGCCTCGTACGCTGCCCAGCCGAGCGGCTCTTCCTCCGTCCGGTCGCCCGGCGGCACGGCCTCCACGACCGCGGGATGCGGCGGCTCTGCAACGGCACGCGGCGCCGCGAAGCGATCGCGCGCGGCCGCCCACTCGATCAAGCCGACGAGCAGCCACGCGAACGCCATCACGAGCACGATCAGCCACCAGTCCAGCTTGGCGACGCCGAGCACGACGGCAACCGCGATCAGGAACGCCGCTTCGCCGGCGATCCGCCAGACGGCGGGCGACACGCCCTCGCGCGGCCCGCGCCCCGCGTATCCGTAGGCGGGAGTCGCCGACCACGGCTGCTGCGTCCATCCGGCGGTCCGCAGCGTTCGCATGTCCGCGCGAAGCGCCGCGGCCTGGCGGTGGAACGAATCGACGGCCTCGAGCGTCCGGAGCGCGGCATCGAGCTGCGCCGCGTGCCGGTAGAACGAATCGAAGGCTGCACGGACGCTGTCCTGCTCGTACCCCTGCTCGGCGACCGGCAGATCTTCGACGCGGGGCAACGGCTCGCGCGACGGATCTTGCGGCGTGGGCCAGGCTTCCTGGTTCACGCGCCCAGTATGCCGCTACCCGGCGGCCTCGGCCTTTCGGAGCCCACGGATCGCCCACAGCCCGAATCCGGCGACGAGCGCCGCGCCGACCGCGTACGCGACGGCGACGTGTGAGGGTGCGCCGGTGATGAAGCCGCGCGCAGCCTCCATCATCGGCGTGACGGGATTCAGCGTCGCGACCCCGTGGATCCAGCCCTTGAGCAGCGCGAGCGGAACGTAGACCGGCGCGAAGAAGAGCACGAGGAAGACAGGCATCTGCATGATCGGGCCCGCCTGCTGCGAACGGACCCGCATCGCCACGCCCGTCGCCCAAAGTGTCCCGGCGAAGTTCACCAGGAGCGCGAGCGTGTACAGCCCGAAGAGGTCGACGCCGTTGCCGCCGATGCGCATCCCGACCGCGAACGCAACCGCAGTCACGATCGACCCCGTGATCAACCAGCGCGTCGCGGATGCGAGCGCATAGCCCAGGACGAGGCCGCTGCGGTTCGGCGCGATCAGCATCAGACGGCGCGTGAAACCCGTCTCGAAGTCGCGCGCGACCCCGAACCCCGAGAACACGCCGCTGAACGCGGCCGACTGCAGCAAGATGAACACGTACGTGAACTCGGTGTAGCTGCCGGCGAACTGGAATCCCGGGACCTCGCGCACGCGTGCGAGGCCGCCGGCGAACGCCGCGAAGTTCAGCAGCGGAAATGCGAGCGACGGGAAGAACACCGCCGGGTTCAGCACGGCATTGTGCAACTGGCGCCAAGCGACGCCGCGCGCAACCGCGAACGTGTCGCGGACGATCACGTTCGCGCCATCCGTTCCCCCAACGCGGCGCGGGCGAGCCCGAACCCCGCGACGATGATCAGGATCGCGCAGCCGAAGCCGAGCGTCAGCGCTTGCGCATCCCAACCCGTGATCACGAGGCTCCGCACCGCCTCGATCAGGTACGAGACCGGGTTGATCGTCG
>JBJMJS010000030.1:0-9875 GCA_045806225.1 Gaiellaceae bacterium | reverse complement strand
GAGCAGCAGGAAGAACGCGCCGAAGCCCCCGACGCCGTCCTCGGGGTCGCGCCCATAGAGCTGCGCGCCGTTCCACCGCTCCTCGCGGAGCTTCTCGAGACGCGCATCCGCCCGCTCGCGCAGCTCGTCGAGCGGGCCGAACTGGATCGAGTCGGTCGGGCACGCCTTCGCGCACGCCGGCTCGTGTCCGCCCTTGAGGCGGTCGTAGCAGAGCGTGCACTTCCAGACGCGGCCGTCCTCCTTCTTCCCGAGCAGCGGCAGGGACAGCGGTGCGTCGTCCGCCTTCCGCGGGAGGTGCCGCTTGTCGAGGACGCCGAACGGGCATGCCGGAACGCAGTAGCCGCAGCCGTTGCAGATGTCCTCCTGCACGACGACGGTGCCGTACTCGGTACGGAAGAGCGAGCCGGTCGGGCACACGTCGAGGCAGCCCGCGTGCGTGCAGTGCTTGCAGACGTCGCTCTCCATCAACCAGCGCAGAGGCTCGGAATCCGTCGGCGCGGTCTCGGCCGCCCCGGTCGCCGTTGCCACGGCGTCGAGCTCCGCGGTCTCGCCGCCGCCGTCCAGCTTCAGCGGCTTGCGCTGCTCGACGAACGCGACGTGGCGCCACGTGTTCGCACCGAGCTCACTCGTGTTGTCGTAGCTCTGGCCGGTCCACTCCCGGCCGTCCTCCGGAATCAGGTTCCACTCCTTGCACGCGACCTCGCACGCCTTGCAGCCGATGCAGATCGACGTGTCGGTGAAGAAGCCCATCCGCGGCTTCGCCTCGTCGCCGTACGTGTCCGGCCACGCCGCAGGAGAGCCGGTCGGCTGCGCGAGCGTGCTCACGTCGACCTCGTCTCCGACGGATCCTTGTGCGGCGCTGCTTCACGCGCGCGCAGCGCACGGTCGCGTTTCTGCGTCACGAACTGCGTGAGCGCCTCGCCGTGCGGCCGACGTCCCGGCTGGATGTCGCACGTGAGCCCCTTCGTCTCCATGATGTGGACGTTCGGGTCGAGCGCGAGGTGCAGGAGGTCGTTCGCCGCGCCGCCCGTCGTCAGCCCGCGCGAGCCCCAGTGGTACGGCAGCCCCACCTGTTGTGTCACGCGGCCGTCGACGGTGACGGGACGCATGCGGTCGGTGACGAGCACGCGCGCCTCGATCGCGGAGCGGGCGGTGACGATCGTCGCCCAGTCGCCGTGCGTCAGCCCTCGCTCGCGCGCGAGCTGCGGATGCACCTCGACGAACATCTGCGGCTGCAGCTCGGCGAGGTACGGCGTGAACCGCGACATGCCGCCGGCCGTATGGTGCTCGGTCAGGCGATACGTCGTCAGGACGTACGGGTACTCGTCCGCGCCGGGCTCGTCGCCGGACGGGTTGTAGGGATCTTCGTCGACCTGGCTCTGCTGCCGCGCAGGATTCGCGCGCTGGGCGTAGAGCGGGTTCCGGAACGGCGACTCGTGCGGCTCGTAGTACGTCGGCAGCGGTCCGTCCTCGAGGCCCTGCGGGACGAACAGCCAGCCGCGCCCGTCGGCCTGCATGATGAACGGGTGGTCGCCCCGGATCGCGTCGGGGCCCTCCGCCTTGTCGCCGGGAACGTAGTCCGGCGGCTTCTCCTCTTCGAAGTCGGGCGTATCGGTTCCCGTCCACTTCTTCTGCTCTTCGTCCCACCAGACGAGCTTCTTGCGCTCTGACCACGGCTTGCCGTCGGGGTCGGCCGATGCGCGGTTGTAGAGCAGGCGGCGGTTCGCCGGCCACGCCCACGCCCACTCGAGCGCGGTGTAGTTCTGCTCCCAGTGCGGCTTCTTGCGCGCAGCCTTGTTCTCCTCGTCGGCGAAGACGCCGCAGTAGATCCAGCAGCCGCACGACGTCGTGCCGTCGCCGCGAAGCAGCTTGTACGCCGCGAGCGCCTGCCCAGCCGCGTCGCGCCCGCTGATCTCCGCAAGCACCGCCTCGGCGCTCGGCTCCTCGTGCTCGCCGGAGGTCGGGTAGTGCCACTGGAGCTCGAGGATCGGCTTGTCGCGCTCCTCGGTCGACGCTTTCAGCTTCTCGCGGATCTTCTTGCCGAGGTGGTAGTAGAACCACAGCTCGGAGCGGCAGTCCTCCTTCGGGTCGACCGCCTTGTAGTGCCACTGGAGCAGCCGCTGCGTGTTCGTGAACGAGCCGTCCTTCTCGACGTGCGTCGACGCCGGCATGAAGAACACTTCGGTCGGGATCTGCTCCGGCGAGAGCTCGCCCGTCTCGACCTCGGGGCTGTCGTACCAGAACGCGGCCGTTTCGATCTCGACGAGGTCGCGGACAACGAGCCAGTCGAGCTTCGACAGCGCAAGCCGGTTCGCGCGGCCGTTCGACGATCCGACGGCGGGGTTCTCGCCGGCGACGATGTACCCCTTCACCTTCCCCTGCAGCATCTGCTGGACGGTCCAGTAGTTCGAGTTGTCGTCGTCGATCCGCGGGAGGTAGTCGAAGCAGTAGTCGTTCGCCTCCGTCGCGTAGGGCCCCCACCACGCCTTCAGCAGGCTGACGAGGTAGGTGTCGAGCCGCGCCCACCACCCGGTCGGCGCAGTGTTCTCCTCGAGGTACGCCTTCAGGTTCTTCGAGTCGTCCGTGTGCTTCATCTGCAGATAGCCGGGCAGGGTGTTGTAGAGCGTCGGGATGTCGGTCGAGCCCTGGATCGACGCGTGCCCGCGGAGCGCCATGATCCCGCCGCCGGGACGGCCGACGTTCCCGAGCAGCAGCTGGATCACGCAGGCCGCGCGGATCATCTGCACGCCGAACGTGTGCTGCGTCCAGCCGACCGCGTACGCGAACGCGCTCGTGCGTTCGCGGCCGGAGTTCTCGCACAGCTTCTGCGCGACGTAGAGGAAGTCCTCGACGGAGCAGCCGCACGTCTTCGCGACGAACTCTGGCGTGTAGCGAGCGTAGTGGCGCTTCAGGATCTGGAAGACGCAGTTCGGGTGCTGCAGCGTCTCGTCTTCCTCCGGCGGCTCGCCGCTCGAGAGGTGCGTGCCCCCGCCGCCGTGTCCCGCCTGCTCACCTTTCGGCGGCTGCCCGGCCGACCCCTTCGCCTCCATGCCGGCGTACTGCCAGGAGTCGGTCTCGTACTTGCCCTTCTTCGGATCCCAGCCGGAGAAGAGCCCGTCGACGTCCTCCGGATCGCGGTAGTCCGAATCGATGATCACCGGCGCGTTCGTGTAGCGCTTCACGTACTCGTCGAACCACTGCTCGTGCTCGAGGATGTAGTTGACGATCCCGCCGAGGAATGCGATGTCACTGCCGGCGCGGAGGCCGACGAACTTCGTCGCCATCGCGCTCGTGCGCGTGAACCGCGGGTCGACGTGGATCACCTCGGCGCCGCGCTCCCGGGCCTCCATCACCCACTGGAATCCCACCGGGTGGTTCTCGGCCATGTTCGACCCCATGATCACGATGCAGTCCGAGTTCATGAGGTCCTGCTGGTAGTCCGTCGCGCCGCCTCGTCCGAACGAGGTCCCCAAACTGGGGACCGTGGAGCTGTGTCATATACGGGCCTGGTTCTCGACCTGCACGATGCCGAGAGCCATGCACAGCTTCTTGATCAGATAGTTCTCTTCGTTGTCGAGCGTCGCCCCACCGAGGTTCGCGATCGACATCGTTCGGCGGTTCTTCTCGTCCCAGTCGGATGCGCGCGCCTCGATGATCCGGTCGACGATCATGTCCATCGCGTCGTCGAGCGACAGCTCTTCCCAGTGCGTGCCGTACGGGCGCCGGTATTTCACCTTGTACTCGCGAAGCGGCCCCGCGTGCATGTTCTTCGAGGCGGCGCCCTTCGGGCAGAGACGGCCGCGCGAGATCGGGCTCGCCGGGTCGCCTTCGATCTGCGTGACCTCGCCGTCCTTGACGTAGACGAGCTGCGCGCACCCGACCGCGCAGAAGGGGCAGATCGAGTGGGCGACATGGTCGGCCTCGTCGATCCGCGGCTTCAGCGCATGAGACCGTGGCGACTGCGCGGCCCTCCCGAGGCCCAGGGGATCCCCCTCGCGGAACTGGCGCAGCAACGGCCACCGGGAGAGCGACTTCAGCGGCTCCATGCGATCGATTTCGTACCTCGCCGGGGATGTTTAAAACATCTCGTAGTACGAGATAATACGCTCGTAGTGACTCCGAGGAGGTAGACATGAGCACGATCGAGGAACGGCGGGCGATGGCCATGACCGGGGTCGACGGAAGCTCCGACGGGTTCGCGACGCGGGTCTTCCTGCAGCCGATCGCAGCACCTTCGATCCTCGGCCTGTTCGGCTTCGCCGCCGCGACGTTCATCGTCGCGGCCAACGTCGCCGGCTGGTACGGGAACCACACGACGACACCGCTCGTCCTAGCGCCCTTCGCAGCCGTCTTCGGCGGCATCGCCCAGTTCATGGCCGGAATGTGGGCGTACCGCGCCCGCGACGCGGTGGCGACCGCGATGCACGGGATGTGGGGGTCGTTCTGGATCGCCTACGGGATCCTGAACATCCTGCTGGCGGCGCACGTCCTCACGGCGCCGACGCCGTGGTACCACGACGCCGCCTTCGGCTTCTGGTTCTTCGCGCTCGCGGTGATCACGGGCTCGGGCGCGCTCGCGTCGCTCGCGGAGAGCCTCGGGCTCTTCTCGGTGCTCGCGACGCTGTGCGTCGGGTCGGCCCTGCTCGCCGGTGGCCTGATCTACGGCTCGCACGGTCTCGTGACGACGGCCGGCTGGGTGCTCGTCGCGTCGGCGATTCTCGCCTGGTACGTGGCCACCGCGATGATGCTCGCATTCGCCGGCGGCCGCGTCGTCTTGCCGCTCGGCAAGTACTCGAAGGACGCGAACAAGCCCGGCGGACGTCCCACTCGGCCGATCGAGCTCGAGTGGGCCGAGCCCGGCATCAAGATGGGCCAATAGGTGGCGGTGGATCGCTAGAGCTTCTCCCGTCGATCGCCCGCGGACGAAGGCCGCCCGGTTGGGGCGGCCTTCGTCGTACCGCCCTGCGATACGTTTGGCGGAATGCCGCCCGAGTCCCAAACAGTGAGTCGCCGGCGCGATCGCCGGCCGTCGTTGCCGCTCGAGCGCATCATCGACATCGCCGAGTTTCGCGCGTGCCTGCGGGCGTTCATGCGCCACAGCGAGCACATATCGCGTCGCTGGGACCTGACCCCGCAAAGGTACGCGCTCCTGCTCGCGATCAAGGGCGCGCCCGACAGGAGCGAGCAGCTGACGGTGACGGATCTGGCGCAACGCCTGCAGCTGTCACGGAACTCCGTTACCGAGCTTGTCACGCGGGCGGAGGAGATCGGTCTCGTGCGGCGGACGCAGGCCGATCACGATCAGCGCGTCGTCCACCTGACCCTCACACCCGAAGGCGAGCGCCGGCTGATGGGCGCGCTCGTCGAGAGCGAGGACGCGCGGCGTGAGCTCGCGCGTGTCTTCGACGCAGTCGCGCGCTCGTTCCGCGCCGCGACGGACGGCAACTAGCCGCCCTTCCTTTTCGTGCGCGCTGCTGCTGGCTGAAGCGCACCTGAATCCCACGGGCGTGTCTGCACGCGCGCGCGACAAGTTGCCAGGCGAGTTTACGCCCGAGGCGCAGCGGTACATCGCGGCCGTGCGGACGCTGGGGACCTACGCCGGTTGGTGGGTCGCGTCGTTCTGGCTCTGGATCCTGTACCAGGGCGAGTGGAACAAGGTCGAATGGGTCGCCGCGGCGTGCGCCGCCACGCTCGCCGCCGCGCTCGCCGTCGGGCTCGCGCGGCTCGGGATGCTGCGGTTTCGCGTTCCGCTGCAGGCACTGCGCGACAGCGCAAGCGTCCCGTTGCAGATCGTGCTCGACCTCTGGATCGTCACAGCGGCGCTCGGGCGACGGCTGCTCGGCGCTCCGTCGACGGGCGCGTTCGTCGTTCGGCACCTGCCGAGCGCCGGCAGCGGCGCGCGCGCGGCCGGCGATCGCGCGGCCCGGCTGGCGGTCGTCACCGTTGCGCCGAATGCGTACGCGGTCGACGCCGACCCCGGCGATCACACGGTCCTCCTGCACGACCTGGTTCCGAATCGCAAGTCGGAGAGCCCACTGTGAACGCATTCCTGATCGCGGCGACGGCACTGCTCACAATGCTCGTGCTGCCCGGCTTCGTCGTGCTGCGCGCACGCCCGATCGACGCGCTCGTCGCGCTCGAGGTCTGCGGGACGACCGTTGTGCTCGTCCTTCTCTGTCTCGCGGCCGGTTTCCACCAGAGTGTCTACTTCAACGTCCCGGTCGTCGCCGCGCTCTCGGTGTGGACCGGAAGCTTGATCTTCGTCAGGTTCGTCGGCCGCTTCCGATGAAGACGAGCGACATCCTCGTCGACCTCTTCCTTGCACTCGGCGTCGCGGTGCAACTCATCTCGTGCGTCGGCGTCGTCGCGTTCCCGGATGTCTTCGACCGCCTCCACTACGCCGGCACCGCGACCACGGTCAGCCCGCTGCTGATCGGCGCTGCCGTCCTCACGCGGTACACGACCTCGACAGGCGGCATCTCGACCATCGTCGTCATGGCTTTGCTGGTCGTCCTCGGTCCTGCGCTCGCGATTGCGACGGCGCGCGCCGCGCGGCGGATCGACTTCGGGCAGGTGGAGGCGACCGACGCCGAGCGAAGCGGATGATCCCGCTTCAGGTCGTGATCATCGTGCTCGTCGGCGGAGGTGCGCTCGCGGTCGTCCTGCAGCGCGACCCGTTGCGGCAGGCGATCGTGAACAGCCTTTACGCACTGTTGCTCGTCGTGTTGTTCATGGTGTTCCAGGCGCCCGACGTTGCGCTGTCGATGCTCGTCGTCGGCTCGATCGCGTATCCGCTCGTGCTGCTCGTCGTGATCGCGCGCGTGCGCAACCGTGGCGAGGAAGCAACCGACACGGCCGACCCGTGACGCCGCGCGCACGCATGATCGGCTTCGCGACCGCCGGAGCGGGGTTCGCCGCGCTCGTGTTCTGGGCGCTCGTCGGCCTCCCGGACTTCGGCCACTACCACTGGCCGTACGGCAACGCGTTGAACGCGATCGCAACACCGGAGCGTCACGCGACGAACGTCGTCGGCATCACCGTCTTCGACTACCGCGGGCTCGACACGCTCGGCGAGGAGTTCATCCTCTTCGCCTCGGTCGTGGGCGTGTCGCTCTTGCTGCGGAAGGATCCGGAGGAGCACGTTCCGGCGGACGAGGTGCGCAGCGACCCGATCCGCGCCCTCGGCGCCGTGGCCGTCGTGTTGCTCTTCGTCCTCGGCCTGTGGGTCGTTGCGTTCGGCTACGTGACGCCCGGGGGCGGTTTCCAGGGGGGTGTCGCGCTCGCCGGCGCGTTCCTGCTCGTGTACGTCGTCGGCGGTTACCGGCAATACCATTCGCTGCTGCCGCACTCGCCGCTCGAGATGGCGGAGGCGTTCGGCGCCGGCGCGTTCGCGATTCTGGGCTTCGTCGGGATCGTCTACGCCGGCGCGTACCTCGGGAACTTCCTCGGGCTCGGGAACGCCGGCTCGCTCTATTCCGCCGGCAGCGTGCCGCTGCTCAACTGGGCGACGGCGATCGAGGTCTGCGCCGCGCTGGTCGTGCTGTTCAGCGAGTTCCTGAAGATCTACATGCTTCCTGCGGCGAGCTGGACGCCGGAGGAAGGCCCGAGATGAGCTACCTGCCGTACGCGCTCGCCGGGTGGGTCTTCGTCGTCGGCCTCTATGGGGTCGTCTCGAGTCGCAACCTGATCCATCTCGCGGTGTGCCTGACGGTGATGCAGTCGGGCACGTACGTCCTCCTGCTCGCGATCGGGTACAAGAACGGCGCGACGGCGCCGATCTTCCGCCCGTCGCACCACCCCGCCGTCGATCCGGTCGTGCAGGCGCTCACGCTGACAGACATCGTCGTCAGCGTCACCGTCGTCGCGCTGATCCTCGCGCTCGCGCTCGCGGCTCACAAGGAGAGCGGCTCGGTGAACCCGGAAGAGATCGCCGACTTCAGCGGATGAGCACGAACCTCGCTTTTCCCGTCGCGCTCCCACTCGCCGGCGCGGCGTTCGTCGCGTTCACGGACGGCTGGTTGCCCGACCGGGTCAAGGAGCTTCCCGCGATCGCGATCGCCGCGGCGACGACGGTCATCTCGACGATCATCCTCGTCCGCACCGAACGTATGACGCTCGTCCACTGGTTCGGCGGCTGGGAGCCGCGTCATGGACTCGCCCTCGGAATCGGGTTCGTCGCCGAGCCGCTCGGGGCAGGGATGGCGACGCTCGCCGCTGCGCTCGTCACCGCGAGCCTCGTCTTCTCGTGGCGCTACATGACGGAGGCGCCGCGCCTGTACCGCGTGTTGATGCTCGTGTTTCTCGCCGGCATGTCGGGGTTCGCGCTCAGCGGCGACCTTTTCAACATGTTCGTCTGGTTCGAGCTGATGGGCGTCGCGGCTTACGCCCTCGCGGGCTATGCGGTCGAACGGCTGGGGCCGATCCAGGGAGCGCTCAACTTCGCGATCACGAACACGGTCGCTGCGCTGTTCATTCTCTTCGGCATCGCACTCCTGTACGGCGCGACAGGTGCGCTCAACCTCGCACAGATCGGTCGCACACTCGGCGGCCACTCGGTCGACGGGCTCGTCGTGGTCGCGTTCACGCTGCTCATCGCGGGACTGCTGGTGAAATCGGCAGCGGTCCCGTTCCACTTCTGGCTTGCGGACGCATACGCCGTCGCCCCTGCGCCGGTGTGCGCCGTGTTTGCGGGTGCGATGAGCGAGGTCGGGCTCTTCGGGATTGCGAGGCTGTACTGGACAGTCTTCGACGGACCGATCGGCCCGCACGTCGGCGCGGTGCGCGACGTGCTTCTCGCCGTGGGCATTGCAACGGCGATCGTCGCGGCGGTCATGGCGTTTCTCCAGCGCCATCTGAAGCGCTTGCTCGCGTATACGGTGATCTCGCACGTCGGGATCGCTCTCTGCGGCATCGCGCTGCTCGATGCGAAAGCGCTCGGCGGGGCGGCGAACCTGGTGCTCTCGCACGGGTTCATCAAGGCCGGTTTGTTCCTCGCCTGCGGCGTGCTCCTCCGGGAGTTCCGCGGCCTCGACGAGCTGGCCCTCCGCGGCCGCGGTCGAGCGCTGCCGTTGCTCGGCGCCCTGTGGCTGCTCGCTGCGGTCGGCCTCGTCGGGTTTCCGTACGTCGGCTCGTTTCTCGGCCACTCGCTCGTCGACGACGCCGCGATCGAGCACGCGCACAGATGGCTCCCGGCAACCTTGATGGTTGCCACCGGCGTTTCCGGCGGCGCGATTCTTCGTGCGGGCGCGAGGATCTTCCTCGGGTGGGGGCCGCGCGACGACCCGCTGCTGAGGGAAGAGCCGCCGGAGGAGGTGCCAGAAGAGACGGCGAGCATGCCGGCGATGCTCGCGATCACGACAGGCGTGATCGCGATCGGCGTCGGGTTCAGCCTGATTCCGGGCCTCGAAGACCGCAGCGAGCACGCAGCGGACCGGTTCCGCGACCAGCACACGTACGTCGACCGGACGCTGTTCGGCAAGGTCCGAACATACGGGCCGTCGGCACCCGTCGTGATCCACCGCGCGACGCCGGCGAGCATCGGCTACGGCCTCGGCGCGGGCCTGATCGCCGCCGCCACGGCCGGCTTCGGCCTCTACCGTCGGCGGCTGCCCGCTGGGACGCGGCAAGCGGGGAGGCGGTGGCTCGAGCCTTCGGTCGACGGATTGAGAGCGCTGCACACCGGCGTCGTCGGCGACTACGTCATGTGGATCACCGTCGGGACCGCCGTGATCGGCGGAATCTGGGCATTGACGCTCGTGTCGTAGACGCTTAATCCGCCCTTAACGCAACACAACCGGGCGTTAAAGGCGCCTCGGCTAGAACGAAGGCGTGCATCCCACCCTCCGCACCCCTCGCCGCGCCGTCGAGTTGGTCGT
>JBJMJS010000029.1:0-15800 GCA_045806225.1 Gaiellaceae bacterium | reverse complement strand
GGACGTCACGAGCGCCGCGACGCCGAACAGCACGAACGCCGACACGGCGGCGGGGCGAAGCGACCGGTGCACCGTGAACGCCGCGACGACGAGCGCGACGAGCGGCGGCAGCGCGAGCGCGGCGAGCAGGCGGTGCGCGGCGTCCAGGCCGGCGGCGCCGCTGATGACCGCGACCAGCGTCCCGCCCGCGGCGGCGAGTGACGTGAGCCGAAGCCAGGCGCCTGCGGGCGTCTCAGGCATTGGTCTCCGCGAGCCGGCGCCGCAGGTCGCGCAGTGGCCGAGCGCTGGTCACGTAGGGGACGCGGTCAAAGTTGTGCTCCGGCGGCGGCGACGCCGCATACCACTCGAGCGTGTCGGCGAGCCACGGGTCGTTCCCCGCGCGCCCGCCGCGGCGCGTCGTCACGACGATGTTCCACACGAACACGAGCAAGCCGAGCGTCATGATGCCCGACCCGATCGAGGACAGGAGGTTGTACGCCTGGAACAGGCCTCCTTCGTGGTACGTGTAGATCCGCCGCGGCATCCCCATCAGCCCGAGCATGTGCTGCGGGAAGAACGTCAGGTTGAAGCCGATGAAGACGAGCCAGAAGTGGAGCTTGCCGAGCCCCTCGTCGAGCAGTCGTCCGAAGAGCTTCGGCCACCAGTAGTAGAGCGCGGAGAACGCGCCGAACACAGCGCCGCCGAAGAGGACGTAGTGCATGTGCGCGACGACGAAGTAGGTGTCCGTCACCTGCCAGTCGACGGGGAACGCAGCGAGGAAGATCCCGGACAGGCCGCCGATCGTGAAGACGCCGACGAACCCGAGCGACCACAGCATCGCGGTGTCGAAGATCAGATTGCCGCGCCACGTCGTGGCGATCCAGTTGAAGATCTTCACACCGGTGGGAACCGCGATCACCATCGACGACAGCATGAAGAAGACGTTGAGGAAGTTCGGCAACCCGACGCTGAACATGTGGTGTGCCCACACGAGCATCGAGTAGAAGCCGATCGCGATCGTCGAGAACGCGATCGCCTTGTAGCCGAAGATCGGCTTGCGCGAGAACACCGGGATGACCTCCGAGATCACGCCCATTGCCGGCAGGATGATGATGTAGACCTCGGGGTGGCCGAAGAACCAGAAGAGGTGCTGGTACAGGACCGCGCTCCCGCCCTGATCCGGAAGGAAGAAATGCGTTCCGACCTGGCGGTCGAGCAGCAGGAACGTCAGTGCGACGCCGATCACCGGCAGCACCGCGATCAGCAGGATCGAGTAGACCTCGATCGCCCACACGAAGAGCGGGATGCGCATCCAACTCATGCCGGGCCCGCGCATGTTGTGGATGGTGCAGACGAAGTTGATCGCGCCGAGCAGCGACGAGATCGCGACCAGGTGCAGCGACAGGATCCAGATGTCCTGGCCGGACCCGGGCTCGAAGAACTTCTCCGACAGCGGCGGGTAGCTGTACCACCCGGCCTTCGCCGCGCCGCCGTTCGCGAAGAAGCTGAGCAGCATCCCGCACCCGCCGAAGAAGAAGAACCAGTACGACGCCGCGTTCAGGCGCGGAAACGCCATGTCGCGCGCGCCGATCATCAACGGGACGAGGAAGTTCGCGAGCCCCGCCCAGAACGGCACGATGAACAGGAAGATCATGATCGTTCCGTGGATCGTGAAGAGCGAGTTGTAGGCGTTCTTCGTGATGAAGTGCTCGCCGCCGGTCGCGAGCTGCGCGCGCATCAGCAGCGCCATGATCCCGCCCGCCGCGAAGAACGCGAGCGACGTGACGACGTAGAGGATCCCGATCCGCTTGTGGTCGACCGTCGTGAGCCACGACGCGACGCGACCGCGGCGCCAGTCAGCGCGGTACGGCGTTGCCGGCTCCGCCCTAGCCGCCATTCGTCGTTCCCTTGTACACGTGCGCCTTGATGTATGTCTGAAGTGCGGCGAACTGCGCGTCGCTCCAGCCGCGGCCGACAGGCGGCATGTAGCTCGAGGTCGGCGGCAGCTGGTTCTGCCCCTTGTTCAGGAGCTTTCGCAGGCTGTCCGGCGACGTCAGCACCGGATTGCTCTGGATGTTGGGGCCGTAGCCGCCCTGCCCCTGCGGGCCGTGGCACTGCGCGCACACGCCCCGCCACTCCTGTCCGCCGAGTGTCTGGGGGTTCTGCATGGACGAGATGAACTGCGAGTACTGGCTCTGGCTCCCGACGACGACGCGCGCGAGCATCGACGCGTGGTACGCGCCGCAGAACTCGCCGCACTGGCCCTGGTACGTGCCCTGCCGATCTCCCTTGAACCACGTGTGATTCGTCTCGCCCGGGATCGCGTCGAACTTCCCGTGCAGCTGCGGGATCCACCAGCTGTGGTCGACATCCTGCGAACGGATGTCGAGCTTCACGACGCGGCTCACAGGAACGTGGAGCTCGTTGATCGACGTGGTTCCGTTCGGGTACGTGAACTGCCAGTAGAACTGGTGCGCGTCGACGCGGACCGCGAGCGGTCCGCCCTGCGCCTTCGCCTCGGGCACGTCGCGGATCCCCGGGAGCTTGTAGAAGACGAACGCCGCGATCGCGGCGACGATCAGGACCGGGAGCGCCGTCCAGATCAGCTCGAGGCGCGTCGCGCCGTGGATCTGCGGCCCCTCCGCCGTCCGTGGCCGGTTCCGCCGCCGGTACTTGACCATGAACACAATCAGCGCTCCCTCGACGAGGATCAGGATCAGCCCCGTCAGGAGTGCGATCAGCTTGAACGTGTCGTTGATCCGGCCGGCGTTCGGCGAGTGCGGCGTCTCGGGCGCGAACCCGGCGTTTCCGGCGGACGCGACCGCAGCGACCGCCAACGCGGCGCCGACGACGAGGACGAGGACGAGAGCTCGGCGCCTCACGGGCCGTGCGATTCTACGGCCGATGGACGAGCGCTCGCGGGTCGAGCTTCCGGCCGGCGTCGGAGATCGTTACGAGGTGTACGTGAACGGCGTCAGACAGGAGGCGGGCCGGGACTTCGACCGGATCGGCGGGACGCTCGTCTTCCGGCGAGCGCTCGCGCAGGAGGGCCGCCTCGGGCCGATCCGGTGGCTCTCGATGCTCCTCGGGGTCGCCGGGACGTACCGCAAGAACGAGACGGTCGACGTCGTCTACGAGGCGGGCGGCCGCCGCAACGTCGTCACGCTCCGGCCGCGCCCGTAGCCGAGCCGTGCTCCTTGGGGACGGGCTCGAGCCGGTAGCCGACGCCGTAGCGCGTCTGGATGAACGTGTGTTGCGTGGCCCGGCGGTCGACCTTGTCGCGGAGGCGGCGAATGAAGACGTCGACCGTGCGGTCGCGGTGTGTCTCGCGGCGCCCCCACAGCTTCTGCAGCAGCTCGTCGCGCGTGACGACGCGGCCCCGGTCGAGTGCGAGCTGGTACAGGAGGCGGAACTCCGTCGGCGTCAGGTCCGCGCTCTCGCCGTCGATGAACGCCTGCACCTCGCGTGGGTCGATCCGAAGCTCTTCGATCTCGATCGGCTCGCCTCGCGGCATCTCGTCGCGGCGGGCCGCACGTCGCGACGCCGCGCGGACGCGGGCGACGAGCTCGTTCATCGAGAAGGGCTTCACGAGATAGTCGTCCGCCCCGATTTCGAGCGCGTGCACACGATCGTGCTCGGTGCCACGCGCCGAAACCACGACGATCGGCGTCGCGATCCCTTCTGCGCGCGCAGACTCGATCACGCTCCACCCGTCCCGGCCGGGCAGCATGAGGTCGAGCACGACGACGTCGGGCCGCTCGAAGCGCAGTCGTGCGAGCCCCTGGTCGCCTTTCGGAACGACGATCGGATCGAACCCCGCCGCGCCGAGGTGCCGCGCCATGCCGTCGGCGATCACGGCGTCGTCCTCGACGATCAGGACCTTCGCCATACTCGTCTCCGATGGAGGAAGCACGGGCCTACGAAGAGCTGCGCGTCGGCTTCACGGCTGCAGTGTCCCACGAGTTGCGCACGCCGCTCGCGCGGCTGCTCGCGCTGCTCGAGTCCGCGTCGCTGCCTGGTGTGGACCGCGAAGGGCTGCTCGCGCAGGCGCGCGGGCAGGTCGAGGAGATGAGCGAGCTCGTCGACGACGTGCTGTTCCTGTCGGAGCTCGAAAGCGGGCGCGAGGTCGTCGCGCTCGGCTCGACGCCGGCACGGCCGGTGCTCGAAGAGGTACGCGATCGCGTCGCCGACAGCGCGGAGCGGGCCGACGTCGGAATCGTCGTCGACGCGGCCGGCGCGCGGTTGCCCCTGCGCCGCCGGATGGTGCAGGTCGTCGGCGAGAACCTGGTCGAGAACGCGATCCGGTACGCGGGGCCGGGCGCGACGGTGACAATCACCGCGCGCGATCGACTGCTCGAAGTCGCGGACGACGGGCGCGGCGTCGAGGAGGACGACCTGCCACGACTGTTCGAGCGCTTCTATCGCAGCGACCGTGCACGCGCTTCTCGCGGAACGGGCCTTGGGCTCGCGATCGTCAAGCATGTCGTCGTCTCGGCGGGCGGTCAGGTCGACGCCGCGGGTGGCCCGGGGCGGGGGCTGCGCATTCGCTGCACATTCCCCGCCCCGTAGCGCCGCGTTACGAGTGGATCAGCGGAAGCGTCCGCAGTCCCGCTTTCAGCACAGGCTTCGGCAGCGGTGAGAACAGCAGCGGCGGTCCCGCCGACTGCCCCTTCGTCATCGCCCACCGGATGAACTTCTTCAGCTCGGCGGCCTTCCCCGTCTGCTTCGGGACGATCACGTACGTGAACGTGCAGACCGGGTAGGCAAGCGGCTGCCGCTTCGCCGGATCGACGATCGAGATGCCGCCGTTGTTCGGCGCGACGCGCAGGATCGACGCCCCGGCCGCCCTGATCGAATTCAGGCCCGGGATCTGGAACTTGCCGGCGCGGTTCTGGATCGCGGCGAACTTGAAGTGGTTTGCCAGCGAGAACGCGACATCGACGTAGGTGATCCCGCCGTTCGTCTGGCTGAGTGCGGCGGACACGCCCGAGGAGCCGCGCGCGCCGACGCCGGCCGGCCAATCGACGGCGACGCCGCGACCGGGGCCGGACTTCCACGGCTTGCTGACCTTCGTCAGGTATTCCGTCAGGTTGTACGTCGTCCCGCTGTTGTCAGAGCGGTGGATGACGGTGATCTCGAGGCTCGGCAGGCGCTTGCCCTCGTTGAGCTTCGCGATCGCGGGATCGTTCCACTTCTTGATCTTGCCGAGGAAGATGTCCCCGAGGATCTTCCCGTTCAGGTGGATGTGGTTCGGCAATGCGTCGCCGCGGTAGGCGATCGACGTCGCCGACAGCGCCCACGGAATCTGCACGCAGCCCTTGCAGGCGGCGAACTGGTCCGGCGACAGGGGCGCGTCCGACGCGCCGAAATCGACCGTCCGGCTCGTGATCGCGTTGATTCCCCCGCCCGAGCCGATCGGCCCGTACGTGATCTTGATGCCCAGGTCGCGATCCACCTGTGGCGTCCATGTCTGCACGAGCTTCGACACGAACGAGCTGCCGGCGCCCGTGAGGCTGGAGCTCTGCTGCTTGGCGCCCGCCGTCGCAACGGCGGCGAGGGCGACTGCCAACGCAGCGGCCATGGCCAGGAACCTGCGGTTCAAGATGTCTTCTCCTCTCGTTGATTCATGTCTCGCCGAGCGTGACGTGACTCCGTTCCGACGTGGGGAGAACGGTGGTGTCGGATTGGTGACAAGGTGGTGACGGCCGCCGGATCCGCGTGAACGCCGTACTACGCTCGCCGCACGTGAGCGCTGTCTCCGAGACGACGCAGCTTGGCGCTTCCCGGCGCCGGATCGCCGATCGCATCGGCGATCTCGGGCTGCGCGGTCTGACGCTGATCGCCGCGCTCGTCTCCGTGGCGGTGCTGGGCGCGATCGTCTACAAGGTCTTCCACCTCGCGCACCCGGCGTTTTCCCGCTTCGGCCTCGGGTTCATCGCCGACCGGACCTGGGATCCCGTGCACAAGACGTTCGGCGCGCTTCCGTTCATCTACGGCACGGTCGTGGCGTCGCTGATCGCGCTGCTGATTGCGACGCCGCTCGCGATCGCGATCGCGCTCTACCTGAGCGAGCTAGCTCCGAAGGGCTTCCGCGGCGTGATCGCGTCGCTCGTGGAGCTGCTGGCGGCGATCCCGAGCGTCGTGCTCGGGCTGTGGGGGATTCTCGTACTCGGTCCGTTCCTTGCGCAGCATCTCGAGCCATGGCTGCACGACAACGTCGGCTTCATCCCGATCTTCGGCGCGCCGGAGTCGACCGGGTCGGGCCTCTTCGCGGCCGGATTGATCCTCTCGATCATGATCGTCCCGATCATCGCGAGCATCTGTCGTGAGCTCTTCCTCGCAGTCCCGCGCGAGCTCGAGGAAGGTGCGCTGGCGCTCGGGACGACTCGGTGGGAGATGGTGCGCGGCGTCACTCTCCCGGCGACGCGCTCGGGGATCGCAGCGGCGGTGATCCTCGGTCTCGGCCGCGCACTCGGCGAGGCGATCGCCGTGACGCAGGTGATCGGCAGCGGCACGCACATCACCCGCAACATCTTCGGACCGAGCGACACGCTCGCGAGCAAGATCGCGGCGAGCTACCAGGGCGCCGACCTGCTCGAGCAGTCGTCGCTCCTCTACCTCGCAGCTTTGCTCCTCGTGATCGGCCTTGTCACGAATCTGATCGCGCAGATCGTCGTGCGCGTGTTCGATCCGCTCAAGGGCGCCGCAGCATGAGCGCCGCGACGCCCGAGATCTCGCTGCGGCCTGGTGGACGCCTCCGTCGTCGGCTGATCGTCAACCGTTGCATGGAGGCGATCGGCACGGCTGCCGCGCTCCTTGCCGTCGCGGCACTCGGCCTCGTCATCGTGTCGGTCGGCGTTCGTGGCGCGCCGGCCCTCAGCTGGCACTTCCTGACGACGCCGCCGTCGCTCTTCGGCGGCGCGGGCGGGATTTCGAGCGCGATCGTCGGGTCGTTGCTGATCGTCGGCGTTGCGACCGCGCTTGCCCTGCCGCTCGGAGTCTTGACGGCGATCTACCTCACCGAGTTCGCGTCGAGGCGCGTCGCAGCGGCGATCCAGCTCGTGCTCGACGTCATGAACGGGCTGCCGACCATCGTCACCGGCATCTTCGTCTACGGCCTGATCGTGATCGGAAGCCACCAGAAGGCATACGCCGGCGCGCTGGCGCTCGCGATCGTGATGCTGCCGGTCGTCGCGCGCTCGGCGCAGGAGGTGCTGCTCCTGGTACCGGCAACATTGCGCGAGGCGGGCCTGGCCCTCGGGGTCAGCCGCTGGCGAACCGTCCTCGGCGTGATCCTCCCGACGACGTGGAGCGGGATCATCACCGGGACGGTGATCGCCGCTGCGCGTGCAGCCGGCGAGACCGCGCCGCTGCTGTTCACGACGTCGATCTTCAACCCTGCGCTGAGCACCGACGTGACGAAGGCGCTCCCGAATATTCCCGTTCTGATCTTCACGTACTCCGAGCAGCCCGACAAAGTGCTGCACGAACAGGCGTGGGCGGCTGCCTTCGTCCTGATGCTGTTCATCCTGGCGGCGAGTCTTCTCGCCCGCGGCGTGCTCGCCCGGAGCCAGAGGAGGCTCCGGCCGTGACGCCGAGCGGCGGTACGATTCCGGTCGACGTGCCGGTGCAGATCGCTCAGCGACCGACTGCGCAGGTCGCGGAGCACCGCGAGATCGTGTTCGACGTCGAGGGCCTCTCCGTCGTCTACGGAGCGTCAGCTGCGATCAGCGGCGTCGACCTCGAGATCTACCGCAACATCGTCACGGCGATCATCGGGCCGTCGGGGTGCGGCAAGAGCACGTTCATCCGGTGCCTCAACCGGATGAACGACCTCGTGCCGGGAGCGAAGGTCGAAGGGAAGGTGCTCTACCACGGGCAGGACCTGTACGGCGACGGCGTCGACGCGGTCGAGGTCCGCCGCCGAATCGGGATGGTGTTCCAGAAGCCGAATCCGTTTCCGAAGTCGATCTACGACAACGTCGCGTGGGGTCCACGCGTTGTCGGCCTGCGGAAGGGGCTCGACGACCGCGTCGAGAAAGCGCTCCGGGGAGCCGCGCTCTGGGACGAGGTCAAGGACCGGCTCAAGAAGGGCGCGCTGTCGCTGTCCGGTGGCCAGCAGCAGCGGCTCTGCATCGCCCGTGCGATCGCCCTCGAGCCAGAGGTGCTGCTGCTCGACGAGCCGGCGTCGGCGCTCGACCCGATCGCCACCTCTGCGATCGAGGAGCTGATGCACGAGCTCAAGCGTGATTACACGCTGGTGATCGTCACGCACAACATGCAGCAGGCCGCGCGCGTCGCCGATCTGACCGCGTTCTTCTCGCTCGAGGTCGACGGCGCCAAGCGCAGCGGCGTGCTCGTCGAGTACGACGCAACCGAGAAGATCTTCACGAACCCGGGCGACAAGCGGACGGAGGATTACGTGACCGGAAGGTTCGGATGAGATCGACGTTCCAGGAAGAGCTTGACGTTCTCGAGGCGACGATTCAGGAGGAGGGAGCGCTCGTCCTGCGCGCGCTCCGCGGCGCGCTCAACGCGCTCGAGCAGCGGGATGTCGAGCTTGCCGACGAGGTGATCGCGTTCGACGACGACGTCGACGCGCGCTACGTGCGGATCGAAGAGGGCGTCCAGTCGCTGCTCGCACGCCAGGCTCCGGTTGCCACCGACCTGCGGCTCATCCTGGCGATCCTCCACGTGAATCTGCATCTCGAACGGATGGCGGATTACTGCGTGACGATCGCGAAGCTGTCGAAGCTCGTGCCCGCGATCGATCCGCCGGAACGTCTCGTCGAGGGATTCGAGGAAATGGGCTCCCGGTGCGAGGAGATGATCAGGGTCGCGCTCGATTCGTTCGGCAACCGCGATCTGGAAGGCGCGGAGAGCCTCGTCGACCTCGACGAGCTCGTCGATCGAGCGAATCGGCGCGTTGTGCATCACGTGCTCGAGCTCGGCGAGGATCCTGCGATGCGCGAGTACGGCCTGCGGATGGTGGTCGTGTCGCGCGCATTGGAGCGCGTCGGCGACCATGCCGTCGACATCGGTGAGCAGACGGCATATCTCCTGACCGCGGAGTTCCGCGAGTTCACCGACGCCTCGCACCCGCAGCCGCGCGAGGCGTAGGAGGGCGGTTGGCGCGCGCGTCGTTCGGCCGGACTGGATGATGCTCCTCGTCCGACACGCGTGGGCGGGGCACGCCGACAAGTGGGACGGCGACGACCGGCTGAGGCCGCTCGACAAGCGCGGCCGCAAGCAAGCGGCAGCCCTCGTCCCGCTCCTTCGTCGCTTCGAGATCGATCGCATCGTGTCGAGCCCGTACGTCCGGTGCATAGAGACCGTCAAGCCGCTGGCGCGCGGGCTCGGGATCGAGATCGACCTCGACGATGCACTCGGCGAAGAGTTCCAGGGCTCGCGCGGTGCGGAGCTCGTGCGGACGCTTCTGCCGACGGCGGCCGTTGCCTGCTGCCACGGCGGGCTCGCCGAACTGGTCTGCGGCGAGAGCCTGAAGAAGGGCGAGACGTTTGCGCTCGACGAACGCGCACGTGTGGTGAAACGGCTGCGGCCGGATTAGCCGGCTGCGACCAGTCGACCCGAGGAAATCTCGAGAACCGCGCCCTCGCGGATGCCGCCGCGCGCGACGACGAGCGGCATCCCGAGCCGCCGCTGCACCTCCGAGATCACGATCGTCCCCGCCGTGAGTGTGTGTGCACGGGCGCGATCGACCCCGAAGTCGTTGGCGATCTGCCGGGACGATCGCGTCGCCAGCTTTCTGAGGGCAACATCGAGGTCGACGGAGGCGAGCTCGCGACGACCGACGATCCGGCGGAGCGCGCGCGCAGTCCCGCCCGTTGCGTACAGGACGTGGGGTAGCGGCGGCGTCAGGTCGGCGAAGGCCGCTGCGACGTCCTGCTCGGCTGTTGCGAGCTGCGCGGCCGTCGGTGGGTCGTTGTGTAGCGTCCGCCGTGTCAGCCGGAGCGATCCGATGTCGACCGACCGCGTCCACGCCGGCCCGTCAACTGTCGTGCCGACCACGAGCTGAACCGATCCGCCGCCGACGTCGCAGACGCCGACCGTTTCGGGGAGGTTGGCGGCGGCGCCGACGGCGCCGCGCCACGCGAGCTCGCCCTCCGCGTCGGCCGTCAGCACCGTCGCCGGGACACGGGTCGCGGCCGTGAGTGCACGGACGAGCTCGTCGCCGTTCGACGCCTGCCGTCCTGGTGACGTGACGAGAATCTGCACCGCGTCGACGTTCAGCTTGCGCGCGCGCCGGACGTGCATGCCGGCGGTGGCGGCAGCCTCGGCGAGCTTCCCGGCCCCGATCCGCCCGCCGTTTGCCTCGATCTCCTCACCGAGCCCGAGCTGGCATTTCTGCTCGCGCACGACATCGACATTTCCCTCACGGTCGGCGTCGGCGACCAGGAGACGGAGGGTGTTCGCCCCGACGTCCACGATTGCAACGCGCATCGCGCCGATTCTCGAATGCGTGTCGGTCGGCGTTGCGTGGAGCTCGCAAAGCTGCAGCTCGCGACTCATGGTTCGAGCATCGCTGTGCGGGTCCCGGGCATGGGCAACGACCCGCCGACCTTCGGGTAACAAAGTGGTGACGCCGACGACGTGCGGAGCGCCTAAACTCGGCGCCGCGATGCCACGCCTGAGTCTTGTCCCGCAGAAGCGCGAGTTCTTCGTCCTGTTCGCGCGCGCGTCCGAGAACGCCGTCGGCATCGCGCGCCTGCTCGTCCAGCTCCTCGACGAGTTCCCGTCGGACGAGAACCTCGTCCGCGAGATCAAGGACGCCGAGCACGAGGGAGACCGCGTCACGCGCGAGCTCGTCGACCTCCTCAACCGCACCTTCGTGACGCCGTTCGACCGCGACGACATCTACAACCTCGCGGGAGCGATCGACGACGTGTGCGACCACATCGACGAGGCGGCCGGGAACATCGTCGGCTACGGCGTCCAGGAGATCCGCCCGGCGGCGAAGCAGCAGGCGCAGGTGATCCTCCGCAGCGCGGAGAAGCTGAACGAGGCGGTCGCGATGCTCGAGGGGTTCAAGGACGCCGGCCGGCAGTTGCACGAGCTGCGCGACCTCGAGGACGAAGGCGACCGCCTGAACCGCACTGCGGTCGCGGAGCTGTTCGCGACCGCGACCGATCCGCTCGTCGTGATCCGCTGGAAGGACATCCACGAGCAGCTCGAGGAAGCCGTCGATGCGTGCGAGAACGCCGCGGACGTGCTCGAGGCGATTCTCGTCAAGAACCAGTAGGCCGTTGTGAACGACGTCCTGCTCGTCGTCGTCGTCGTGATTGCGCTCGGCTTCGACTTCACGAACGGCTTCCACGACACCGCGAACGCGATCGCGACGTCGGTGGGAACGCGCGCGGTCACGCCGCGCGTCGCCGTTCTCGTCGCATCGATTGCGAATCTCGCAGGCGCGTTCGTCACGACCGCGGTCGCGAAGAACGTCGCGAGCGGGTTGATCGACGCGAACCTCGCGACCATGCAGACGCTGCTCGCGGCGCTGCTCGGCGCGATCGCGTGGAACCTGCTGACGTGGTGGTTCGGGCTGCCGTCGAGCTCGTCGCACGCATTGATCGGCGGCCTGGTCGGCGCCGCGCTCGCGCAGTCGGGCTCGGAGGGCGTGCTTTGGCACGGGATCGCGCACAAGGTGGTGATTCCCGCGCTGTTCGCACCGTTGATCGCATTCGGTGCGGCGTTCGTGGTGCTCGTCCTCGTCTACCGGCTCTTCTCGTGGCTGACGCCCGGCGTCGCGAGCCGCGGCTTCAAGCTCGGCCAACTCGGGACGGGCACGTGGGTGGCGTTCACCCACGGCGCGAACGACGCGCAGAAGACGATGGGCGTGATCGCGCTGGCGCTCGTACTGCATGACAACGGCGATCCGTCCGACCTCTCGATCCCGACGTGGGTGAAGATCTCCGCGGGCGTCGCGATCGGCCTCGGCACCTATTTCGGCGGGTGGCGGATCATCCGGACGCTCGGCCAGCGGGTCTTCAAGATGGAGCCAGAGAGCGGCTTTGCGGCGCAGGCGTCGGCGGGGACGACGATCTACCTCGCGACGAAGTACGGGTATCCGCTCTCGACGACGCACGTGGTCTCCGGCGCGGTCATGGGCGCCGGCGCCACGAGGCGCCTCTCGGCCGTGCGCTGGGGCGTCGCCGGCAACATCGTCGTCGCGTGGGTGCTCACGTTGCCGGCGGCGGCCATCGTCGCCGCGGCGTTGTACTGGCCTGTGCAGGCGATTTTCTGACTGCGTAACTCCCGTCCGGCGTTTGCCGTTGTACCCCCACGGAAACACCCCCCATGAGGGCGACTACCGACAGGGAGGCGATTGCGACGTGAGCATCCTCTGGATCATCCTGATCATCATCCTCGTGCTGGCGCTGCTGGGCTTTTTCTCGCGCGGCCGCTGGTAGGACCGACGATCACCTGAGAATGGGCCGCCCGGCACTTGCCGGGCGGTCGTCATTTTGACGACCATGGTGGGGTGGAGCTCTCCTCCGCCCTCCGACTGCTGGACCACGCCGACCGGTCAGCGACGCTGCCCAGGCTCGGCGGCATGGCGCGCGCGGACGGCGTGGTGATCGTCAGTGAGAACCACTGGGCCTTCGCCGGCGTCGACGGTTCGCTCCGTGAAGGACGCATGCCGCGACCGCCGCGTGCCGCCCGCCACATCCCGCTCGTTCGCGGCCTCGTCCGGCTGGGCATGTCCCTGTCGCCGATCTTCCGTCGCAGCGGCGTCACACGCCGGCGCGAGCGATGGTTCCTTGCGCTCGCCGTCGTCGCGCCGCTCATCCTCGTCGTCACGCCGCACACGTTCAGCCTCGTCGTCGGCGCCGCGACGACGGTCGCGTTGGTCGGGTGGCTGCTGCGCGGCCGCACGCTGTACCTGCACGGCGCAGAGCATCGTGCGATCGCCGCCGCCGAGGAACGTCGCCTCATCGAGACGTGGCACGACGTTGCGCGCCCGACGCGCTTTTCGCTTCGCTGCGGGACGAACTTCTCGGCGCTGCTGCTTCCGCTTGCGATCTTCGGGCAGCGGTTCTGGCCGCTCGAGACGGCGGCGTTCACGCCGCTCGTCGTGACGGTGCTCGCGCTTGCCGTGTCGATGGAGCTGTGGCAGCTGGTGCAGTCGTCGTCGAATCGCGTCGCCCGTGTGTTCCTGTTTCCCGGGCTGGCGCTTCAGCGCGTCACGACGCGCGAGCCGCGGCTGGACGAGACACGTGTCGCGCTCCGCGCAGTGGCATCCGTGCTGCGCCGCGAACTCGACTGACGCCGGTAGCCTGCGCGGCGTGCGGGCGGGCGACAACAGCATCGAAGTCGAAGGCCTCGTCCGCGAATTCAAGAAAGGGCCGCGCGCGGTCGACGGGATCGACCTCCACGTTGATCCGGGCGAGATCTACGGATTTCTCGGCCCGAACGGTGCAGGCAAGTCCACGACCGTTCTGATGCTGACGACGCTCCTTCCGCCGACGGCGGGCACGGCGCGCGTCGCCGGCTACGACGTCGTCAAGGAAGGGCCGAAGGTGCGGAAGGCGATCGGCGCGGCGCTGCAGGAGGCGGCGCTCGATCCACTCCTGACCGGGCGCGAGCACCTGCGCCTCCAGATGGCGATGCACGGGATCGGCGGTGACGAGCGCCGGAAGCGGGCGGACGAGCTGCTCGAGCGCGTCGGTCTCACCGACGCCGCGGATCGCAAGGTGAAGGGGTACTCCGGCGGGATGAAGCGCCGGCTCGACCTCGCGCTCGCGCTCGTGCACCGGCCGCGGGTCCTCTTCCTCGACGAGCCGACGACGGGGCTCGATCCGCAGAGTCGGGCCGCGTTGTGGCAGGAGGTCGGACGCCTCGCACACGACGACGGGGTCACCGTCTTCCTCACGACGCAGTACCTCGAGGAAGCGGACGTGCTCGCGGCGCGGGTCGGGATCATCGACCAGGGCCGGATCGTCGCGGAGGGGACGCCGGAGCAGCTCAAGGCGGAGATTCAGTCGGCGACGGTCGAGGCGCTGCCCGCGGACACCGAGGAGAAGGGAGCGGTCGCGGCAGTGCTCGAGCGCTTCGGCACGCGGACGCCCGGGTTCTCGCCCGGGACCGTCGCGGTGCAGTTGGCGTCGTCGGACGGCCACCTGACGGAGATCGTCCGCGCCCTGGACGCCGAGGGCCTCCGGCTTGCTCATCTCCAGATTCACGAGCCGACGCTCGACGACGTGTTCCTCGCGAAGACGGGCCGTCACCTCGAGGGTGCCGAGTCGCAAGACGAGGAGCCCGAGCCCGAGCTCGTCGCGACGTGACGAACACGCTCGCGGTCCAGGTCGGCTACCTCGCGCGCCGGTCGGTCGTCCGCACCGTTCGGCAACCGGCGGGAGTCGTCTTCCCGCTGCTCTTCCCGATGCTGCTCCTGGCGGTGAACGCAGGCGGGCTGCGCGCCGAGACACGGCTGCCCGGCTTCCCGACCGACTCCTTCCTCGCGTTCGCCCTCGCCGTCCCGTTCATCCAGGGCGGGTTGTTCGCTACCGGCAATGCCGGGATCGACATTGCGAAGGACGTGCAGACCGGCTTCCTCAACCGGCTCGCGCTCACCCCGATGCGCGGGATCGCGTTGATCCTGGGTGAGCTCGGCGGCGTGATGGCGCTCGCCGTCGCGCAGGCGCTCTTCTATCTCTGCATCGGGCTCCTCTTCGGCGTGCGGCTCGCGTCCGGCGTCGGCGGCGCGTTCGTCCTGCTCCTGTTGGCGGCGCTGATCGCGCTCGGATTCGCGGCGTTCGGCGCGTTCGCCGCGCTGCGCACGGGCTCGACCGAGGCGGTCAACGGCCTCTTCCCCGTGTTCTTCGTCTTCCTGTTCATCTCGTCGATGAACATCCCGCGGGACCTGATGTCGGTGACGTGGTTCCGGTGGTTCGCGACGATCAACCCGGTCTCGTACCTGATCGAGGCGGTGCGGAGCCTCGTGATCACGGGTTGGGATGCGCAAGCGCTGACGCTCGGCTTCGGCTGCGCGATCCTGATCATCGTCGCGGGGTTCGGGCTCGCCCGCGGCGCGTTGGGGGAACGGATGGCGCGAACGTGATCGTCCGCGACACGTTCGCGGTTGCGCGCGGCGTCGCGTGGCGCCAGTTGCACAACGCTGTGCTGAACCCGGCGGTGTTCTTCCCGTCGCTCGCGTTTCCGCTGCTGAACTTCGCGGCGTTCGCCGGCGGCCTCGCGCGCGTGCGCGAGGTCCCCGGATTCCAGTTCGCCGGCAGCTACACCGAGTTCACGTACGTGTTCATCCTGCTGCAGTCGGCCGCGTTCAGCGGCGTGTTCTCGGGGTTCGGGGTCGCGCGCGACTTCGAGACCGGTTTCACGCGCCGTCTGATGCTGATCGCGCCGAACCGCAGCGGCCTCGTCCTGGGCTATGCGCTCGCATCCGCGACGCGCTGGTTGATCACGGGGTCGATCGTGACTGCGGTTGCGTTCGCCGTCGGGATGCGCATCGGCGGCAACGGCGTCGACCTCTTCGGGCTGTACACGCTCGCGCTCCTCGTCAACTTCGCCGGGACACTGTGGGCGACGGGCGTGGCGATGCGGGTCCGTTCGCAGCAGGCGGGCCCGATCATGCAGATGCCTGTCTTCCTCGTGCTCTTCTTCGCGCCGGTCTACGTTCCGCTCGCGCTGCTCAAGGGCTGGATCCACGAGGTCGCGACGCTGAATCCCGTCACGCCGATGATGGAGGCTGCGCGCGGCTTCATCACCGGCGCTCCCTCACATGTCGCCGTCGCGTACGCCGTCGGCGCAGCGCTCGTCGCCGGATTCGGGCTGTGGGCGATCCG
>JBJMJS010000028.1:0-26552 GCA_045806225.1 Gaiellaceae bacterium | reverse complement strand
TGCCGACGCCGTTGACACTCCACTTCATGGGCAAGGGCCTCGCGGAGCCGCTCGATGCGGATCGGACCGCGTGGCGCCTCACGCTCGGGGACACCGACTTCTTCTGATGGCCGAGGTTCCGACGCTGACGGACGGCGTGGTCGTTCTCGACCGATTGTCGCCCGACGACGCTGCCGCGCACCTCGCCGGCGAGGACGACGAGCACGCGCGCCGCTTCGGGTGGTTTCCGAAGCGGTCGACCGAGGCGACGGTGAAGGCGGCGATCGCGCGGTGGGAAGCGGACTGGCGCGACGACGGCGATACACGCGCATTCGCGACGCGCGCCGTCGACACCGGCGCGCTCGTCGGCGGATGCCAGCTCCGCTTTCGCGGCGAAGGCGTGATGCAGATCTCGTACTGGACGTTCCCGAGCGCGCGCGGCCGTGGCTATGCGCGCCGAGCGGTCGTGCTCGCGTGCACGTTCGCGTTCGAGGACCTCGGGATCGCGCGTGTCGAGGCGATCGCCGAGCCGGACAACCTCGCGTCGCGGCGCGTGCTCGAACGTGCCGGGTTCGTCGAGGAAGGCGTTCTACGCGACCGCGGCAGCTTTGCGGACGGCCGCCGCGACATGGTCCTGTACTCGTTCCTCCCACGCGATCGTTGAACCGTCTCGTCTTCATCACGCAGCGCGTCGACGCGCAGGACCCCGTCCTGGCGGCGACGATCCCGCAGATCCGCGCTCTTGCTCAGCGCGTGGACGAGCTCGTCGTCATCGCGCAGTCAGGGCGGCCCGACGGCCTGCCCGCGAACGCGCTGCTGCGCACGTTCGGCGCGTCGACGCGCGCGGGCCGGGCGTTGGCGTTCGAGCGCGAGCTGCGCCGTGCGCTCCCGGCCGGGGCGGTCGTCGCGCACATGATTCCCGTCTACGTGCTCCTCGCCGCGCCGCTCGTCCGCCCGCGCCGGATCCCCCTCGTCCTCTGGTACACGCACTGGAAGTCGCACCTGACGCTGCGCGCCGCGGCGCATGCCGCCACGGCGATCGTGAGCGTCGACCGCCGCTCGTTCCCGCTCGAGTCGGCGAAGGTGCACCCGATCGGGCACGGTATCGACGTGCACGAATTCGTCTGTGCCGACCGCGTCGTCCTGCCGACGCTCCGTGCGCTCGTCCTCGGGCGCTATTCGCCGGCGAAGGGGCTGGAGACGATTCTGGAGGCAGCGCAGCGTGTCGAGAACGTGGAGCTCGAACTGCACGGCGCGGCGCTCACCGAGCTCGAGCGTGCCCACCGGCGCGAGCTCGAGCGGTTCGGTGTCGCGCTCGGCGACGCGGTCCCGCGCGCGCAGCTGCCGGACGTGTTCGCGCGCGCCGACGTGCTCGTGAACAACATGCGCGCCGGCGCGCCGGACAAGGTGGTGTACGAGGCGGCGGCGTCCTGCCTGCCCGTGCTCGCATCGAACCCCGTCTTCGACGAGTTGTTCGGCGAGTTCCCGCTGACGTTCGCGCGCGACGACGCCGACTCGCTCGCCGATCGACTGCGGTGGCTCGCGCAGCTGCCGGCGAACGAGCGCGCGCGGATCGGGCGAACGCTCCAAGACCGTGTCGCACGCCGCCACTCCGTCGACACCTGGGCCGAGGGGGTCATCGCGGCGGCGCAATGACCACGTGCATCCTCCACGTGCAGAAGGTCGCGGGCATCTCCGGGTCCGAGGCCCATCTCCTTTCGCTGCTGCCCAGGCTGCAGGACCGCGGCTGGAACGTCCAGTTCCTGATGCTCCACAGCCACGAGCCCGGCGCGTGGGACTTTGCACGCGAGCTGACCGCACGCGGGATTCCGCTCGACGACATCTCGCTTGCGGCAGACGTCGATCCGTTCGCGTTCCTGCGGTTGTCGGCGTATCTCGCGCGCCACCCCCCGACGATCATGCACACCCACCTCGTGCACGCCGACGTCTATGGGCAGCTCGCCGGTGCAGTCGCAGGCGTGCCGATTCGCGTGTCGACGAAGCACGGTTTCAACGAATTCCGCGAGAACCCTGGCTTCGCGCTCGGCGATCGCGCGATCGCGAGCTTCGCGCACGCGCACATCGCGATCTCACGCGGGCTCGCGCGGTACCTCGAAGAGGTCGAGGGATTCGACGGCGAGAGCTTCGAGATCGTTCACTACGGGATCGAGCCTGACGGCGCGACGCGCCGTTACGAAGGGACGGCCCCGCGCCTGCTGTGTGTCGGCCGGCTGATTCCGATCAAGGGGCACATCGTCCTGCTGCGCGCGCTCGCGCAGGCGGCGCAGGAGCTGCCCGACGTCACGCTGGACGTCGCGGGACGCGGACCGCTCGAGCCGGCGCTCCGCGCGCTCGCCAAGGAGCTCGGCGTCTCGGATCGCGTGCGCTTCCTCGGACAGGTGTCGCCGGTCGAGCGCGCGATCGAGGACGCCGCCATCGTCGTCGTCCCGTCGATGGGCGAGGGGTTCGGGATGGTCGCGCTCGAGGCGATGGAGCGCGCGCGCCCGGTGATCGCAGCCGAGATCGGCGGCCTCGGAGAGCTCGTCGACGACGGCGTCACCGGCGTGCTCGTACCTCCGGGAGAATCCACACCGCTCGCGCGGGCGATCGTCGGACTGGGGAGCGACCTCGACCTCGCCGCGCGGATGGGCGAGGCCGGCAGGCGCCGCGCGCTCGACCGCTTCCTCCAGGAGCGCTGCACCGACCGGACGGAGCTCCTCTACCGCGAGCTGCTCGCCGGCCGCGGCCGAAACGGCACGCATTCGTTCCACCGGCGCCACAAATCCGCACCGACGCGCGGCTAAGCTCGCGCCCCACCCTCTTTCCGGGCGGGGGGCGGGTGGTGGGCGGAAGCCACGTCCTGAAGGCCTATGGCGTCGCGGTACACGCCGAGGGTGGCGTCGGCCATTCGAGCCACTGAGAAGCGCTCCTGTGCCCGTCTGCGGCCTGCTGCGCCGTACGCGCGGCCCTCCCCGAGCGTTTCCGTGAGCGCGCCGGCCAGCCCGACGGGGTCGTCCGGCGTGACGAGGCGTCCCGTCACGCCGTCCTCGACGAGCTCGGGCAGCGAGCTGACGCGGCTCGCGACAACCGGCAGCCCGGCGAGCATCGCCTCCAGGACGGCGAGCCCGAAGCCCTCCCATCGCACCGGATGAACGAGGACGGCGGCGCGGGCCAGCCACGCCCCGACGTCGGGCACCCGGCCGAGCAGGTGGACCGGCACGCCGAGCTCGCCGGCGAGGGATGCGAGCGCTTCGCGCTCCCGGCCTTCGCCGAGCACGACCAGCTCCAGCCGTGGCTCGGTGGAGCGCGCGATCGCGAGCGCCCGGATCGCGACGTCGAGGCCTTTCTGGCGCTCGAGCCGGCAGACGGCGAGCGCGACGCTGGCAGTCGGCGCGACGTCGTCCGGCGGATTCGTCCCCCAGGCGGGCGGCAGTGTGTCCAGCCCGTAGTGGACCGTCACGACTTTGCGAGCCGGCAGGCCGACGCGCTCGATCTGGAACCGGGCGAGCGACTCCGTGATCGCGATGATGCAACTCGCGCGGCGAGCGAGAGCGCGCTCGACGAACCGGTAGGCGCCCGTCCGGAACGGATCGTCGTTGTGCTTCGTCGACACGAGGGCGCCGCCCCCGAACGCGCCGTAGAGATCCGCATGGACGAGATGCGTGTGCACGATGTCCGGTCGCGCCCGCCGGACCGCGCGCCGAATGCGGACGGCCAACATCGGATCGAAGTCTCGCGGCGCCGGAATGCGCTCGAACGGAGCCGCGAGGTGCTCGTAGAACGGATCGGGCGCGCGCGACGGATCGTCGAGCCCGACGAATCGCACTTCGACGCCGCGTTCGCCAAGCGCCGGCAACAACGTCAGGAGGTGACGCTCCGACCCGCCGATCCCGCCGATGCGATGGATGTGCACGACCTTCACGCGCGTCGCCGCTCGAGCTCGCGGTCCCAGAGCCACACGACCGCGGCGGCGGCGAGCAGCGCGATCAGGAAATCCCAGGCGACGCGGTATCGCGTCGCGCCCACGAACACCATCGCTGCCACCGTCTCGTAGGCGAGCAACGTCAGGACGAGCGCCGCAAACCGCCGGGGCACGCGGAAGAGACCGACGATCCCGAATGCGAAGAGCAAGCCCACGTACAACGGCTCCGCCCAGTCGCGCGCAGTGTCGAGCCGCGAGCCGCGGCCGGAACGCGACACCGTCTTCGTCGTCCGTGGATCCCACTCCATCCGCACCGCCTGCGCCATCAGCTTCGCCTTCGCTCCCGGATGGTCTTCCCAGAAGACGCGCACGCGGTGCTGGTAGTAACGCATGTTCGCGCACTCCGTCACGTGCCGCTTCCGTCCGGTCTCGCGGTAGAGGTCGCGCGCCTCCTCCGGGTTCGGGAACGGGTGTCCCGGCGGATCCTTCACCTCGTCGATCCAGTGGCCCGACGCGAGCACGTGGTACGTCTGGAGGTTGTTCGCCTTCCAGAGCGCGCGTGCGTCCGTCGTGATCGTCGTGCATCCGAGCTCGGCGCGGTTCCGGATCACCCACGGTGCAACGGCCACGGCCGCTGCCGCGACGAGCGCGAAGCCCAACGCCCACGCGCGACGTCCGAGCCGCCACACGACATAGACGGCGAGCACGAGCGGGAGCAGCACGAGGCGGGAGTTGCCGAGCACCGCGAGGCCTGCGAGCGCGCCGGCCGCGGCGGCCCAGCGGAGTGAACGGCGGTCGACGGCGATGACGGTCGCGAGGACGAGGGCGGCTGCGACGACCTGGTCGACGATCTCGCGGTTCACGTGCACGTCGTGCCACACGAGATACGGGTTGAGCGTCGAGATCAACGCGGCGATCGTCCCCACGCGCCGGGAGACGACGCGCGCGCCAATCGCGTAGACGAGCAGAGCGGTTGCCAGCGCGAGCAGCGTCTGCGCTGCACCGACGACGAGCCAGTGGCGCCCGAAGACCCAGTACAGCGGCACGAGAAAGAAGCCGTAGAGCGGTTGTGTGTACGCCGACGCCTCGCCCGGCAGGAAGCCGAACGTCCCGTGATGCACGAACGTCTGCGCGAAGTCGTCGCTCTTCTCGGTGAACTTCGTCAGGATTCGCTCACGTTCGTAGAGCAGGACCGCGAGGCGCGGGAGAACGGCGGCGGCTGCGATCAGCCAGAGGCGGCCGTTTCTCACGCGGCGGCGAGCGCGGGCGCCTCGACGTGGCGACGGGCCCAGAGCTCGAGCATCAAGAGACACCAGAGCCGATGTCCGTGGTCGGCGTGTCCCGAATCGTGCTCGTCGAGCAGGCGCCGCACCTCCGCCGGCCGGAACCAGCCGCGGTCGCCGGGCAGGACGTCCCGCGCGAGCTCCCGAAGCTCTTCGCGGAACCAGCGGTCGAGCGGGACGCCGAAGCCGGTCTTGCCGCGACGGCCGACGTCTCGTGGCAGAGCGTCGGCGAATGCGCGCCGGAGCGCGACTTTCCCCGTCAGGCCGCGCGTCTTCAGCGAGTCCGGGAGCGCGAGGCCGAGCTCGACCACGCGGTGATCGAGGAACGGCGAGCGCAACTCGAGCGAATGCGCCATCGACGCGATGTCCGCCTTCGGCAAGAGGTCCCCCCGCAGATACGTCTCGAGATCGAGGAGCTGCAGGCCACGCGTCCCGCGCGCCCGCGGCCGGAGCTCGATCGGCGCTGCCCGACCATCCGCCCACAGGCGTGTCCGCAGCCCGCGCGGGAAGACTTCCATCAGGCGCGCGTACCGATCGGCCCGCGGGGCGGTCGCGATGTCGAGGAAGCGCCGCGCACGGAACAGCTGCGAGCGCGGCTCGGTCCGTGCGGCCCGCATCGCGCCGAGTGCGCGCGCGCCGACGCCTGCAACGGACGGCGGAAGCGGCGCCGCGAATCTGTACGCGGCGTACCGTTCGTAGCCCGCGAACGCCTCGTCGCCGCCGTCGCCGGTCAGCGCCACGGTGACATGGCGTCGCGCCTGCTCGCAGATGAGGAACGTCGGGAACGCGGCTTCGTCGCCGAGCGGCTCGTCGAAAGCATCCGCGAGGCGCTCGACCGTCTCGGGGACGGCGGCGTCGATCTCCAACTCCTCGTGACTCGTTCCGTACCGCTCGACCACCGCCCGCGCATAGTCGCGCTCGTCGTACCGCGCGTCGCCGAAGCCGACGGTGAACGTCCGTACGGGGCCCGTCGCGTGCTGCGCCATCAGCGCGACGACGATGCTCGAGTCGATGCCGCCGGAGAGGAGCGCGCCGAGGGGCACGTCGGCGACGAGCCTCGCGCCGACCGCGTCGCGCACGCTGTCGCGCACGAGCTCGAGCCATTCCTCGTCGCGCCGTGGCGACAGCGCTGCCGGCGCCGGTGTCCAGTACCGCTCGATCCGAAGCGACTCGCCTTCGGCGATGAGTACATGGCCGGGCGGCAGGCGGTGGATGCCGGCGATTCCGGTCGCGTCGCCGGGAACGTACTGCAGCGCGAGGTACCTGTCGACCGCGTCGACGTCGACATCACGACGCACATCCGGAAGTCGCAGCAATGCCTTGAGCTCGGACGCGAACGCGAGCGTCCCGTCGGGGAGGCGCGTCCACACGAGGGGCTTCTTGCCGAGGCGGTCGCGTGCGAGCACGAGTCGCTCGCGCCCGGCGTCCCAGAGCGCAAGCGCGAACATGCCGTCGAGCCGCTGCACGAAGCCTGGGCCGTTCTCTTCGTATGCGTGCGGCAGGACGGGCGTGTCGCCGGTCCCGCGAATCTCGTGCGCGGCGAGCTCGGTACGCAGTTCGGCGAAGTTGTACGCCTCGCCGTTGAAGACGCAGACGACGTCGCCGGTCTCGTTCGCCACGGGCTGGTAGCCCGTTTCGAGGTCGATCACGCGTAGCCGTTGATGACCGAGCACGCAACGGCCGAACGAATCGGTCGATCCTTCGTCAGGGCCGCGATGCGCAACCGCTGCGCGCATCGCGTCGACGAGCTCCGGGTTCGGCGTTCCCGTCGGTGAATAGAGTCCGGCGATGCCGCACACGGGTGACATCTTGCCGGGCGGGCGGTACGCGGTCGTCTCCTGTCATGTCGAGCGACCGCTCGACGACGAGGTCTGGGCACGGTTCGCGGCCTTGCAGGATCGACGTCCCGGCGGGTTTCGGATCGCCGCGCTGATGCGGCCTCCCGACGAGGGCGAGGACGAGGTCGCGTGGCTCGGTCGTGCGCGTGCGGCGGCCGGTCGCGGTCCGCTCGGCCTTCACACGCACTGGACCGCGCCGGACCACGCGAGACCGACGGCCGGTGATCCCGCAGCGCGCGTGCGGGAGCAAACGGACTGGTTGCGCTCTCGCGGCCTCGACGTCCGCTTGTTCTGCGGCGGCGGGTGGTACACCGACGAGAACGTCGCGTCGACGCTCGCCGACCTCGGGTATGCCGACTGCACGGCGACCGCGTTCCGCCCGCGCTATCTCGAGGACGACGCTCCCCGCCTCGGCGCGCGCGACCCCTGCTACGTCGAGCTGGCGAACGGGCGCCGGCTCCTCGAGCTACCGACGACGCATTCGATCGGGATGCTCGCGCGCGGCGTTCTGCTGCCGTACCCCGGCCCGCTCGTCCACGCGTATTTCCACGACACCGATCTCCGCGACCCGATGCGTCGCTCGGCGCTCGGCGCGGCCCTCGTCTTCCTCGGCGCGAAGCGCTGGCAGACCGATCTCGCGGAGCTTCAGCGCGGCTTGCGGCCGGTGAAGACGATGTCGTTCCCGAACAGCCGCGGGTGAAGCCGCAGGAAGCGGCTCGAGATGAACGTCAGCTCGACGTCCTCGAACCCTACGAGCAAGCCGCGTACCGCGTCCGGCGTGAACATGTGCAGGTGCGTCGGATCGTCTTCGGGCGGCCGGCCCGCCACGAAGCGCATCCGGTTGCGAAGGCGGAACGCGTTCGGGACCGAGCCGACGAAACGGCCGCCCGGACGCAGGAGCCGTCGCACCTCTGCGACGAGTCGCTCGGGGCTGCGGATGTGCTCGAGCAGCTCGCCGGCGACGACGACGCCGAAGCTCGCGTCGGCGAACGGCAGCGGCTCGTCGACGTCGGCCCAGGCAGTCTCGATCCCCAGCGTCGCCGCCTCGGCGAGCGCTTCGCGGTCGACGTCCACGCCGACCACGTCGTTCCCCTCGATGTACGCCCGAGTCAACGCGCCGTAACGGCACCCGAGATCCAGCACGCGCTCGCCCCGGCCGACGAGCTGCGCGAACAGCTTCGCGCGTTCGGCGCCGCCGTAGACGAACTCGCGGCCGCGCCGCGTCCGGTGGTGCTCGCCGTAGTCCTCGCTGAGCCGATCGAGCCGCGTCACGGCTCGACCTGCGGGTGTCGGGCAGGGACGACTCGACCCGTCTCGCGCACGCGACGGACGGCGGCGACGAGCGCGGCCGACGCAAGGATGCAAAGGACGAAGTCCCACGGGACGCGGTAGCGGGTGACGCCGACGAACAGCATCGCGACGGCAGTCTGGTACACGGCGATCAGCAACGCGAGCACCGCGAAGAACCTTGGAACGACGAGCAGGCCGACGATCGCGAGGACGTAAAGCGGGATGACGAACAACGGCTCGCTCGACGTGCGCAGCGTGTCGATCCAGGTGCCGGCGCCGGGCCGGCCGCCGGTCTCGACGACCGACGGCTGCCACAGCATCTGCGCTGAGAGCAGCGCGAGCTTCGCCTTGTCGCCCGGATGGTGAAGCCAGAAGGCGTGCGTCTTGTGCGAGTAGAAGCGCATCTGGGCGCACTCGTCGGTCGGCGTCAACCGACCGGTCGCAACGTAGCGCTCGTACGCGTCCTGCGGCGAGGGCGGCGCGCCGGGGAGCGGCGGCACCGCGTCGATCCAACCGCCGTGCGTGAGCGTCCGATAGGTATTCGGATTGTTCGCCTTCCACAATGCCCGCGCGTCCGTGGTGACGACGAAGCAGCCGACGCTGACGTCGTTGCGGATCATCCACGGCGCGACGACGACGCCGGCGACGACGAGTGCCGTCGCCACCAGCGTGAGCGTGCGCCGCGACACGCCGGTCCGCCACAGCACGAACGCGCCGAGCAGGAACGGGAGCAGCGCGAGCCGCACGTTGCCGAGGATCGCCAACCCGAACGCGACGCCGAGCAGCACCGCGACGGCCGCCGAGCGACGGTCGACGAGCACGATCACGAGCAGCACGATCGAAGCCGCGAGGAACTGGTCGAGGATCTCGCGGTTCACGTGAACGTCGTGCCAGACGAGGTAGGGGTGCAGCGTGGCGAGCGCGGCTGCGACGACGCCGGTGGCGGGCGAGACGACCCGCCGGCCGATCTCGTAGACGACGAGTGCCGTGCCGATCGCGACCGCGATCTGCGCGATCCCGACCACTTCCCAGTGACGGCCGAGGATCCAGTAGAGCGGCGCGAGGAAGAACCCGTAGAGCGGCTGCGTGTACGCCGACGGGTGTCCAGGCAGGAAGCCGTACGTCCCCGAGCGGGCGAGCGTGCGGGCGAAGATGTCGCCCTTGTCGGCGAACGCCGCGAGGATGTGCCCCCGTTCGTGGGCGAGCGCAATCGCCCGCGGGACGGCTGCGAGCGCGGCAACGAGGACGTACGCGCGCGGCCGGGACACGGTCGTGGAGGGTATCGGCCTCTAGAATCGGCAAAGCCGTGAGCACGAAGCCCGCCTTCGAGGCGGAGCGTCCGCCGGTTCCCGTCGAGGACATCCGCTCCGCTCGCCCGTACCTGTTCTCACGGAGGTCGCTCGTCGCGCTCGCCCGGCGCCTCGCGAGCATCGCGGCGCTCGTCATCCTCGACCTCGCCGGTCTCGTCCTCGGCGTGTACGTCGCGCTGATCCTGCGGGCGCTCTACCTCGGCCAGTGGCCGCCGCTCTGGGGGCTGATCTGGCGGACGGAAACCGACTGGCTGGCGTTCCTCACCGTCATCACCGTCCTCGTCTTCTGGGTCGGCGGCCTCTACCGCCGCCGCGAGCTCCGGGCGGGCGTCGGACAGGTGATCGCGTCGCTGATGCTCGTAGCCGTGATCACGCTCGCGTTCGGTCTCGGGACCGGCTACCACTTCACGACGTACGCGCTGACGCCGACGGCCCTCGTCCTCACCGTCGTCTTCATCGGGACGTTGCGCGCGAGCTACGACATCGTCACGCGAGACGTGCTTCGCGTCGCCGGCGCGCGGCGACGCGCGGTGCTCGTCGGCCAGGGCGACCGGCTCGCCCACCTGCTGCGCACTCTCGGGTCGGCGCGTAGCGGGATCGAGTACGAGTTTCTCGGCGCGATCTCGCCGAATCCGCGCGAGGACGCGCTGGCGGTCCTCGGCTCACTCGATGCGCTGCCGCACGTGCTGGACGAACGCGACGTCGACGAATTGATCGTGACCGACTCCGGGTTCACCGACAAGCAACTGCTCGAGCTGGTGGAGCAGGCCCATCGTCGCGGCGTGAAGGTGCGCGTCGCGCCGACGACGACGGAGCTCCTGTTGCAGCGCGCGGAGTACGTGCCGGGCCAGGGCGCGCCACTCTTCGAGCTGCGTCCGCCTGCGCTCGCCGGTGCCGACTGGGTGGTGAAGCGCGGATTCGACATCCTCGTCTCGAGCGGTGTGATCGTCATCGGGCTTCCGCTGTGGATCGCGCTCGCCGCGGCGATCAAGCTCACCTCCTCAGGGCCGGTCTTCTATCGGGACAAACGGATCGGACTGGGCGAGCTCGAGTTCGGGATGATGAAGTTCCGGACGATGTACGCCGATGCGCGAGACCGGCAGGCCGCGCTCGAGGCGGAGAACGAAGCCTCAGGTCCGCTGTTCAAGATCAAGAACGATCCGCGCGTCACTCCTGTCGGTCGATTCCTGCGCCGGTTCTCGATCGACGAGATGCCGCAGGTGCTGAACGTCCTCTGGGGCGAGATGTCGCTCGTCGGGCCACGGCCCCTGCCGATCCGCGACTACGAGCAGCTCGAGCCGTGGCACCGCAAGCGCTACTCGGTGCTTCCCGGGATGACCGGTCTGTGGCAGGTGTCGGGGCGCATCGACCTGAGCTTCGACGACCTCGTGCGGCTGGACTTCTACTACCTCGAGAACTGGTCGATCTGGCTCGACATCTCGATTCTCGCGAAGACGTTGCCCGCGGTCCTCGCGCGTCGCGGCGCGTACTGACCGCGCCGTCCCCTGGCGCAGGCGGGTCTGGCCCCCTTGACGCGAAGAAGTGTCAGACCCGAAGGAAAGGGTCTGACACTCGACGCGGGCCACGTCGGGATTCCCGCCTCAGCGTCTGACGCGTAGCGGCAACCTGAGCTCGCTCAACCCGATCGTGCTCGTCGCCGCGATGCGAACCACGTACGTCCCCGACCGGACGAGCTTGCGCCGGCCGTCCCGCCCGTTCCACACGGCCGTCACGGAGCCGGCAGCGCGACGGCCGGACGCAACCGTCCGCAGGATGCCGCCGTATGCGTCCTCGATCGTGACGCGGATCGCCGCGTCGCGCGTCAGCGTGAAGACGATCGTCCGCGCGTTGCGCGCGACGCGCGGGAAGCCCAGTGTCTTGTCGAGTGTGAATGTCCGCTCCGCGGTTGAGGAGCGCCCCAGGTCGTCGGTCGCGCTGACGGACCACCTGTACCGGCCTTCTGCAGCGTCTGCGCCGTCCCACGCGAGCGTGTAGCGACCCGGCTGCTTCGTACCGCTGTCGACGTCGCGTGCGGTCCCGTCGGGCGCGACGACCTGTGCGGTCACCGACGACGGGCGCACGAGCTTGTAGCGCAGCGACTCGCGGTCGCCGATCGCGTCGCCGTTCGGCGAGAGCGTCGGCGCCGGCGAGGGTGCGAACACGCCGGCGTACCCGACGACGAGTGCCTCGGCGACCGGGCGCTCGCCGCCCGGGTCCGATGGCCGGTTCAACACGGCACCGTCGAAGGCGACGGTCGTCGAGCCTCCGGAGTCGAGCGCGAATCCGGTGACGCACCCGTAGCGCATGAGCATCAGCGCGAGGTCGCTGTTCGTGATCCCCACGCTCCACCCCGGCCGGCGCCCATCCGCTGCGACGAAGACGATCGCTCCGTCGGCGCGCTGGCCGACCGCCGTGCGCGGATTGCGCCCGAACAGCTGGTCGGTCGTCAGCGCCTCACCGGACCTGCCGACGGGCTTGCCGTTCATGACGAGCGACGGTCCCGCGCTGACGGCGCCGGTGATCGCGCGCCAGTCGGGAGACAGCTGGATCCGCACGCGAACCTGGCCGCCCACGATCGCGTCGCTCTGGAGCGCTGCGGCTGCAGCTCCACGCGCGACGAGCACCGCACCGCCGCGCGGAATCGCGACCGGGCTGTTGCTGACGACCGCGGTCACGTCGCCTACGAGATCGGTCGCCGGCGTCGTCGGCGGGAACGGGCTCAGGACAGCCGCAACCCCCTTGACCGCCGGCGTCGTCGCTCCCCACGCGGGGGTGAACAACGATGTCGCGTTCCCGCGCGGGGGCTCGTTCAGTTGCGCGACGGGATAGTCGAGAGTACTCGGACCGCGCCACGACGCGAACCAGCCGACGCGGTCGACGTGCAGCGTCCCCGCGCTGTCGATGCCGACCGCCGCGCGTCCGTCGGCAGGATGGTGCTCGAGGACACCGCCTTGCATCAACAGCCCGCTGGGCCACCCGCCGGCCCAGTTGAAGAAGTCGCCGTTGACGCCGACCGTCGTCATCTGCGTCGAAATCCGCCGCTCCATCGACGACACGGTCTCGCGGCCGACGATCGTATTGTTCGAAAGAAGCGGCGTCAGCGAGTAGAGACCGCCGGGCTTCGGCGCGACGACGACGTACGTCGAGACCGGGCCCGCAGGCGTCCACTCGAGCCGGTGGTCGTAGGTCACCCCCGGCATCAACTGCACCGGCCGCGCTTGCGCGCACGGTGCAGCCACGAGGGCGAACAAGCCGATGAGCAGCAGTTTTCGCGCCATGACCCCTTGATCACCGTAGCGGAGAACCGGCATGGGAACAGCGCGGCGGCGCAGCTGAGGAATCTTGCCGCTTCTGCATACTGAGCCGGATGGCGCCGAAGATTCTCGCGGTCGCGTCGGCCGCGGACCTCGACTTCCGCTACGGCTGCACGCCCGCGTGGTGGCAGATCTGGAAGGGCCTGTACGAAGCGGGCGCGGATCTGATCGTGACGCCCTACCGAGGACGCGCGATCGAGTCACCGTGGTGGCGGACGGCGCCGAACCCGCTGTACCGCGAAGCGGAGGCGTACGCGAGCGCACGCGGTCTTGCGGCGCGGCTGCGCGGCGACACGCTGCTCCGCCGCGATGAGGAGAATCCCGCCGACACGGTTGCCGACCGCCTGACACGTGAGGCGATCTGGCGCTACGTGACGCCGAGGTGGCAGCGGCACCTCGAGCGTGTGATCGAACGCGAACGTGATGTCGCTGCCGTCCTCGTGTTCACGGTTCCGATGGCACATCTGCGCGGGATTCCGACGCGCATCCGCGAGCGCTACGGGATCCCGGTCGTCTTCTACGACGGCGACGTGCCGATGAGCCTGCCGGAGTTCGGCGGGATGGACACGGGGTTCAACTACTACCACGGCGCGGATCCGTCGGAGTACGACCTCGTCCTGTCGAACTCGGAAGGCGGGCTCGACCGGCTGCGCGAGCTGGGGGCGCGCCGCGCGGAGGCGGTCTTCTGGGCGGCCGATCCCGAGTTGTTCGCGCCGGCGCCTGTCGACAAGGAGTACGACGTGTTCTTCTACGGCTACGGAGACAAGTTCCGCCGCGAGTGGATGCGCGCGCTGATCGGCGAGCCCTCGCGCGAGCCCGACGCGATCGACTTCGCGCTCGGCGGCGATGACTTTCGCGGCGACGTCGGGAACGCGCGGCTGATCGGAGACGTGCCGTTCAACGTCTTCTCACAGGCGATCTCGCGCGCGCGAATCAACCTGAACATCACGCGCAGGTCGCACGCGACGGTCTATGCGTCCTCGACCTGCCGCCCGTTCGAGCTCGCTGCGGCCGGCGCCGCGATCGTGTCGAGCCCGCACGACGGAATCGAGCGCTGGTTCGAGCCGGGGTCCGAGATCCGCGTCGTCTCGACCGCGGCCGAAGCGGTTGCGGCGTATCGCGAGCTGCTGGCGGATCCTGCCGCGGCCGAAGGAATGGGACGCCGTGCGCGCGAACGCGTCCTCGATGAACACACGTACGCACACCGCGCGAGGCGAATCCTGGAGCTCCTCGGCATCGGCGCCCCCGTCGGAGCGCGTGGCTGACGTCGCAGCAGCGTCGCACGCGCCGCCGGCGCACGCGATGCTCGCCCAGCTCGGCGAGCTGAAGCGGCTCGCGGTCGTCCCTGCGTACAACGAGGAGGCGTCCGTGGGACGCGTGATCGACGAGATTCGTGCGTTCGACCCGGGCTTCGACATCGTCGTCGTCGACGACGGCTCGATCGACCGCACGGCGGGAGTCGCCGCCGATCGCGGCGCGCATGTCGTCCGGCTGCCCTTCAATCTGGGGATCGGCGGCGCGGTGCAGACCGGCTACCGCTACGCGTTCGAGCACGGTTACGACCTCGCCGCGCAGATCGACGGGGACGGCCAGCACGATCCCGGGCAGCTGCCGAAGATCCTCGCGCCGCTGCTCGCGGGGACCGCCGACCTCGTCGTCGGTTCGCGGTTTGCCGAAGGCGGTAGCGCCTACCGGTCGTCGACGACGCGGCGAATCGGGATCAAGATCTTCGCCGGCATCGTCTCAGCTGTCGTGCGGCAGCGCGTCACCGACACGACGTCGGGATTCCGCGCCGTCAATCGCAAGGGCATCGCGCTCTTCGCCGCCGACTATCCCCACGACTACCCCGAGGTCGAGGCGACCGTGATGTCCGTGAAGCACAAGCTGCGGCTGCAAGAGGTTCCGGTCGAGATGCGCGAGCGCAGCGGCGGCAGATCGTCGATCACGGCGCTCCGGAGCGTCTACTACATGGCGAAGGTGCTGCTCGCGATCTTCGTCGGCCTGTTTCGCCGCTACGCCGTTCCCGTCGAGGAGGAGCATCGATGACACCCTGGACCGTTTCGATCAGTGCCGCCGTCGCGTCGTTCATCCTGCTGCTGGTCGTCTTCGAGTTGATCCGCTCGCGGCGCCTGCGCGAGCGGTACGCGCTCATGTGGCTGCTGACCGGGTCAGTCCTGCTTGCGCTGTCACTGTGGCGCGGTGGGTTGAACACGATTGCGGGATGGTTCGGCGTGACGACGTACCCACCGGCAATCCTCGGTGCGGTCGGCGCGCTCTTCATCCTCGTCGTCCTGCTCCACTACTCGACGGTGATCTCGCGTCTCTCCGATCAGAACACGATCCTCGCGCAGCGGCTCGCGCTGCTCGAGCAGCAGTTGCGGGAAGGTGCTAGCCGACCGTGACAGTCGCGGGCTCGCTGAAGACGTACGGGTCCCCGAACTGCTCGTCGTTCAACCAGTTGACAGTCAGTCCGATCCGGTACGTCCAGGTACCCGGCGCGGGACGGTCGAGGAACGCCGCGTCCCGTGTCGTTGCGCGGACGATCGCGGCGGGCGAGAGAAAACAGTTGGTCGGCGCGCTCTTGATCACTGTGCCGCAGACGGTGTCGCCGACGGTGCGGCCGCACGCGTCCGGGCCGTTCGTGTTCACGACGCACGTCGAGCCGCCCTCGCCGGCCGTCCGATAAATCCGATAGAAGATTCCTCCGGCTGCCGAATGCTCGGGTCGCCACTGCAGGAGGATTCCGTTCGGCTCCGGCGTCGCGAAGAAGCCCATCGACTCGACGGGGAGCAACGTCGAGCTCGACTGCAGCGCGGCCAGGTGCGGCGGTCGAATCGGCTTCGCCGACGCGACGAGCGCGAAAGGGAAGAGCACGAGGACGACGCCGAGCGCGGCGAGCGCCCCGGCGACAGCGCGGCGCGGCGCGCGCAGCGGAGTCGGTGGGGGGGCATGTAGCCGGACGCCCGGGACAAGGAGCGGCACCGACGCGAGCAGGACGACGAACGCAGGGAACGCAGGCAGCAGCAGCCGCCAGAAGCCGCCGTCCTCGACCCGCGCGTTGATGTACGTCCCCTTCAAGAGCAGGAACGCGACGAACCACGCGACGACGAAGACGCCGGCGCGGCGCGACCGGATCAGCAACGCGATCATCCCGGCAACGGCGAGAAACTCGAGCAACCGGTCGCTCCAGAAGACTTCGCGAAGCTGGATCAGGTTGTTGTGCAGCTGCGTCCACGTGTTGTTGTGCGTGTACTTCGTCAGCGGGTGAAAGATGCCGCTGCCGGCGGCGATCCGGTGCTCCGGCTCTGACCGCGAGAACGCCGGGATGCGCCCAAACCCGCGCGCCTTCCAGTACGCGAGCAGCGCGATCGGCGGCGCAAGGCCGGCCGCGAAGAAGATCGCGGCACGCCAGCGATACGCGAGGAACAGCGCTGCCGGCGCGATCAGGAACGCGGTGTTCGACGGCTTGATCGCGAGCGCGTAGCCGACGGCGAAGCCCGCGCCGGCGGCCCACGCCCAGTGGCGGTCGTCGAGCGCACGTAGGCAGAGGTACGCGCCGACGATCAGCGCGACGACGGACGGGAAATCAGCCATCGCACCGAGGCCGAGCACCTGCGGCAGCGTGAGCTCCGTGTACTTCTGGTGGTAGCCGTGCAGCGCGTAAGGGATGCCGACATACGGCAGCACGATCCACAGCAGCGCCGTCCAGTATCCGAAGACGCGTCCCCCGATCCGTGAGCCGATCCCGTACATGCAGAACGTCGCGAGCGGGACGAGCACGAGCCCGTTGAACAGGATGATGAACGGCAGCGCCGATACGAGGTTGCGGCCCGCGATCCACGCGACGGGCGTCAGGATGGTCGTCCACCCGACTCCGACGTAGGTCGGCGCGAGCTCGCGGTGCGCGAGCAGGTACGCGCCGGTGTAATGCCACAACTGGTCGCCGCCCATGTAATAGACCCAGCCGTTGTGGCGGACGGTCACCGCAAGCGCTGCGAGCGCGGCCCATTGCGCCGCGACGAGCGTCGCGACGACGTAGCGCGGTCTGACGGAGAGCAGCCGCGCGTGTGCGACGCCGGCCCAGCCGGCGGCGCGGCGGAGTGCCGCGGGCGCCGCGGCTGCCTGAGCGCTCACGCCGTCGCGCCGGCGACCGCGTGGTCGCGATACCAGGCGATCGTCCGCTCGAGCCCCTCGCGGAGCGGAACGCGTGCCTCCCACCCGAACAGCTCGCGAGCACGGCTCGCGTCGAGGCTGCGGCGCGGCTGGCCGTTCGGCATCGAGGTGTCCCAGACGATCTCGCCCTCAAACGCCGTCAGCTCTGCGATCAACTCGGCGAGCTCGCGGATCGGCGTCTCCGTGCCCGTGCCGAGGTTGACCGGATCCGGCCCGTCGTACCGTTCTGCCGCGAGCACCAGCCCCTCGACGCAGTCGTCGACGTACAGGAACTCGCGGGTCGGCGAGCCGTCGCCCCAGAGGACGACCTCGTCACGCGACTCGATCATCTTCCTGATCAGGTCAGGGATGACGTGGGACGTCTGCAGGTTGAAGTTGTCGCGGGGCCCGTACATGTTCGCGGGCAGGAGGAAGATCGCATTCGTGCCGTACTGCGCGCGGTACGCCTGCGCGCCGACGAGGATCGATTTCTTCGCCACACCGTAGGGCGCGTTCGTCTCCTCCGGATAGCCGTCCCAGAGATCCTCCTCGCGAAACGGGACCGGCGTGTACTTCGGGTAAGCGCAGACGGTGCCGGCGATCACGAGCTTCTCGATCGCGTTCGCGCGCGCGAGCTCCAGCATGTGCGCGCCCATCATCAGGTTCGCGTACCAGAACCGGCCCGGCTGCGCGCGGTTCGCGCCGATGCCGCCGACCTCGCCGGCGACGTGGAAGATCACCTCGGGACGTGCGTCGCGCGTCAGGCGCTCGGCATCGTCCCAGCGTGTGAGGTCGTAGTCGTTCCGGCGGGCGCTGACGACGTCATGCCCGTCGCGCTGCAGCCGTTCGACAAGGTGCGATCCGACGAACCCGCCGCCGCCGGTGACGAGGATCCTCATGTCGACTTCGTCGCCACCGTCGGCTCGCGCGTGAGCCAGTCGACACGCCCGATCCAGCGGTCACGGTTCGTCGCGTACCAGTCGATCGTTCGCCCGACGCCTTCTTCCCACGAGACGAGCGGTTCCCAGCCGGTCTCCGAATGGAGCTTGTCGTAGCCGACACGGAGTGCCATCACGTCGCTCGCGCCGGGACGCATCCGCTCGGAGACGGTGACGAGCTCGCGCGGGCCCCAGTAACCGTTGTCTTCGCCGACGCGGAGGATCAGCGCGGCCCAGTCGCGCATCGAGATGTTCTTGCCCTGGCCGTAGACGTAGAGGTCGCCGGGCACGCCGCGCGCAGCGACGGTGAGATGACCACGGACGCCGTCGGTGCAGAAACAGAAGTCACGCAGCGGATCGAGCGCGCCGAGCTCGATCTGCTCGCGCTCGAGCGCCTGCGTGATGATCGTCCCCGTGACGTAGCGTGGGTTCTGGCGCGGCCCGTAGTTGTTGAACATCCGCGTGACGACGCCCGGGACGCCGTACGCGTCGAAGTAGTTCATCGTCAGGAAGTCGGCGGCGACCTTCGACGTCGCGTAGATCGACTTGGGGTTGATCGGCGAGCGTTCGTGAAGGATCAGCGACTGCTCCTCGTCGAAGGTGTGGAAGGCGCGCATCGCGTCGTGCACGTTCCCGTACTCCTCCGACGTCCCTGCCGTGTCGAACTTCTCGAGCTCGAGTTTGTGGTCGACGACGGACTGGAGGAGATTGAGCGTGCCGACCGTGTTCGCCATCACGGTCTCGTAGGGCCGATGCCACGACTCGCCGACATGCGCCTGCGCGCCGAGATGGAACATGTACGGCCGGTCCGGCGCTTCGCACAGCTCCCGAACGAGATAGTCGACCGACGTCTTGTCGGTGAGATCGGCGAAGTGGACCTTCAACCGCCTGCGGATCTGCCCGATGTTGTTGAGCGCGCCGCTCGACGTTGCCCGGACGAACGCGTGGACGTTGGCGTCCAGCCCGACGAGGGCCTCTGTGAGATGAGAGCCCATGAAGCCGTCGGCGCCAGTCACGACGCAGGTTCGCCCGGCGAAGAACTCGCCGTACTCGGAACGCAGGCCTTCGAGCGCCTCGTCCGTCCAGGTCGAATCAGAGCCGTTTGGTTTCATCAGGAGCCGTGCCCGCGGTCGGAGAGTCGAAGAGTAGCCCGTTGACGCGCCGGAGCGCCGTCCGCAGCGGCGTTGTGACGAGCTTCTCCTACGTCGTCCTCAGCATCGCCGGGGCGCTCGCCGGCGTCTACCTGGCGCACAAGTTCGGACGGAACACCGACACCGACGGCTTCCTCGCGGCATACGGCGTCTACCTCGTCCTCGTGTTCGGCGCGCAGGCGTTTCGGATGGTCGTCGTCCCCGATCTGACACGCGCCGAGGCGGAGGGGCGCCTCGCGCCGGAATTCACCGCGTACGCGATCGCGTTCCTGCTCCTCGGCGTGCCCGCGACCATCCTCGTCGCGGCATTCCCGCATTTCTTCGGCGAGCTGGTCACCGGCCGCCTGCCGGCGCGCGCAACCGAGATCGCGGGCAGCGCGCTGGTCTGGATCGTCCCCGCCGCCTTCGCGCAGCTGCTCGCGGCGCTCGCCGCGAGCGCGCTCGCCGCGCGCGACTCGTACGCCTCGGCGGCCGCGGGCTTCGCGCTCGGCGGGCTGACGAGCCTCGTCGTCTTCGTGCTCGCAGCCGACCAGCACGGGTTGATCGCCCTCGCCTGGGGGCTCGCGGCGAACGGCGCGATCGCGCTCGCAATCCCCTTGATCGCCCTGATCGTGCGCGGCGGACGGCTGCGGCATCTGACGGGTGGCGCCGGGACGTTCGCGGTGCGGAAGCGCCTGTGGCGGCTCACGACCGGCGCGTCCGTCCCGATCGCGGTGCAAGTGCTCTACCTGATGGCTCTGCGGTTCGCCGGGGCAACCGGCGAGGGGAACGTCACGAGCCTCTCGTACGCGTACCTGCTTGCCGCGACCTTCGTGACAGCGACTGCGTTCTCCCTCTCGCTCATCTCGGCAGCGCCGCTCACGCGGCGAGGCCTCGATCCCGACACTGCGGCCGAGCACGTCGTCCATTCCGGCTGGGTCAGCCTTGCGCTCGTCGGCGCCGGAGCCGGCATCGTCGCGATCATCGGCGGCCCGGTTGTCGGCGCAGTGCTCGGGCACGCGTTCTCCGGCAAGGTCGGCGACCAGCTCGGGCAGCTCGTCGTCTATCTGTCGCCGTGGATGGTCGGATCGGCGGCGTTCTCGATTACGTATCCGCTGCTCTTCGTGACGCACCGGACACGATTGCTGCTTCCAATCGCGGCGGCGGTGATCGTGATCGACGTCCCGATCTCGATTGCCGCACGTGCGTGGGCCGGACTGAACGGCGTCGCCGTCGCGCTCGGGATCTCGACGCTCCTGCTCGTCTTCGCTTTGATGTATGCGCTCGCCCCGCGGATGCTCGGTCTCTCGGTGGTCGGGCTCGGACGCCTCGCGGTGATCGTCGGCGCCGCGACCGCGCTCGCGTTCGGTGGCGCCTCGCTCCTCCTCGGCGCGGTCCCGGCCGCCGTCCTGGGAGCGTGCGTGTACGCGCTTCTCCTCGTCGCGGTCAGGCAGTTCGGGCTGTCCGATGCGTGGCACTACGTCCGCGCCCTTCACTAGTCGCTCACGTTTCCGCCGTACAATCCGCGAGGTGCTGGAGGAGAAAAACGCCGCCGCTGCAGGCATTTCGACTGGCGAAACGGATGACGTGGTCGAGCTGTACCGCCGGCTGCGGGACGAGCTGCGCCGGGGTGCGTCGGGCGGCGACGGGCCTGGCGGCAACGTCGCGGCGACGCGTGCGCTGGCGGAACGATTCTGGCCGGTCACGACCGAGCGCGATCTCGGCGGCGGTCCGAAGGCGTTCGTCAAGCGCATCCTCCGGAAGTTCATGCGCTGGTACGTCGAGCCGCTCGCCGCTGACCAGCGCATCTTCAACGACTCGACCCTGAAGCTGATCGACGCGCTATCGGAGCGGCTTGACGAGACGACTGCGGCGCGTGACCGCGCCGAGCGACTCGCCCACGAGCTGGAGGAACGACTGACCCGCGTCGAGCGCCGCGGCCGCGCGGACGCCGGCGTAGCTCCCGTCGCGGCGACGGTCGCTGCGCAGCCCGCGGCGGCCGCGCTGCCGGATTACTTCGCGTTCGAAAGCCGCATGCGCGGCAGCGTCGAGTCGATTCGCGAGCGGCAGCGCCCGTACGTCGAGCTCCTGCGCGAGGCCGCGCCGGTCCTCGACATCGGCTGCGGCCGCGGCGAGCTCGTGGCGCTGCTCGGTGAGGCCGGGATCACGGCGCGCGGGATCGACGCCGACGCGGACATGACCGCGTACGCCCGTGGTGAGGGTCTCGACGTGGAGCAGGCGGACGCCGTCGCGTACCTCGAGGGCGTCGAGGACGGCACGTTCGGCGGGATCTTCATGGCGCAGGTCGTCGAGCATCTGCCGCCGGCGATCCTCGTGCGGACGCTCGAGCTCTGCGCGAAGAAGCTTCGCCCCGGCGGCGTCCTCGTCGCCGAGACGATCAACCCGGTCTCACCACTCGCGCTCCGCAACTACTACGCCGACCTGACCCACGCACAGCCGCTCGTTCCGGAGACACTCGAGCTCCTGGCGCGCCAGGCCGGCTTCTCCCGGACCGAGATCCGGTTCCTCAACGAGCCGGCCGAGCGGCTCGCCGAGCCAGAGGATCCCGTCATCGCGGCGAACGTCCGGCGGTTGAACGAGCTGCTGTTCGGGCCGCTCGACTACGCGCTCGTCGCGCGCACTCCGACCGGATGACTCGTCACGCTTCTGGCACGTCCCGTCACACACCCGTGCGTTCTTCCTCGTTAGCCTCGGCGGCAACGGGGAGGGAGGTGGGTTCCCGAGTGAACACGCGTGTACATGAAGAGAGCGCGCCGTGAGGATCGCGGTCTGCGCGCCGCAGGTGCCGTTCGAGCGCGGCGGCGCGGAGATCTTCGCCGACGACCTCGTGTCGGAGCTGCGCGTGCGCGGGCACGAGGTCGACCTCGTCACGGTTCCGTACAAGTGGTATCCAGGCGAGCGCGTCCTCAGCCAGGCATTCCTCTGGCGGCTGCTCGACCTCGACGAATCGAACGGGAGACCGGTCGACGTCGTGATCGCGACGAAGTTTCCGTCGTACGCGGTCCGTCACCCGAACAAGGTCGTCTGGCTCCTGCATCAGTTTCGGCAGGCGTACGAGCTCGACCGCACCGAGCTCGGCCAGTTCGGCGAGAGCGCCGAGGAGCGCGCGACGCGGCGGGCGGTCCAACGGCTCGACCGGGTCGCGCTCGGCGAGGCGCGCAAGCTCTTCGCCACATCGCGCAACGTCGCGGAGCGGCTCCAGCGCGGGACCGGCTTGCACGCCGAGGTGATGCCCCACCCTCCCCAGGAACTGCCGTACCGCACCGAGGCCTACGACGACTTCGTCCTCTCGGTCGGCCGCCTCGACCGCGCGAAGCGACACGACCTGCTCCTCGACGCGGTCGCCGCCGATCCGTCGCTGCGCTGCGTGATCGTCGGCGACGGCCCCGATCGGGAGCGGCTCGAGACCGTCGCGCGCCGCCACGGGCTGAACGGGCGTGCGCGATTCACCGGCCGCGTCGGCGAGGACGAGCTCGCGGACCTGTACGGACGCTGCCTCGCCGTCTACTACGCGCCGGTGGACGAGGACTTCGGGATGGTTCCGTACGAAGCGTTTCTGTCGGAGAAGCCGGTCGTGACGACCAGCGACTCGGGCGGGCCGCTCGAGGTCGTCGCGGACCGCCGCACCGGACTCGTCTGCGAGCCGCGCGCGAACGACGTCGCCAAGGCGTGCTCGTGGCTGATGACGCACGTCGACGATGCGCGCGCGTGGGGACGTGCGGGCAAGGAGCTCGCGCGGCGCGTCTCGTGGGACGAGACGATCGAGCGCCTGCTCGCGTAACGCCGTGAGGGTTGCGTACTACTCGCCGCTGCCGCCCGAGCGCAGCGGGATCGCCGACTACAGCGCGTTGCTCTTGCCCGCCCTGGAGCGGCGGATCGAGGTCGAGGTCGTCCGCCGTGGACGCACACGCCCCGCGGCCACCGACGTTTCGCTCTACCACGTCGGCAATGACCCCGACGCGCACGCGTGGATCGTGGAGGCGCTCCATCGCCACGCCGGCGTCGTTGTCCTCCACGACTTCGTGCTGCACCATCTCGTGGCTGGGATGACGCTCGGCCGTCGCGATGGTCCCGGCTACCTTGCCGCGCTCGAGCGTGACGCCGGCGTCCCCGGCCGCCTGCTCGGCCACGGGGTGCTCGAAGGACGTGTCGCCCCGTTGTGGGAGACACGGCCCGACGAATTCCCGCTCGTCAACGACGTCCTGCGCGACGCGACGGGACTGATCGCGCACTCGCGGTTCGTCGAGACGCGCGCCCGGCAGGCCGCCTACGACGGTCCGATCTGGCGGATCCCGCACCCTGCGTGGCCGATGCGCGACGTCGTGCCCGCCGACCTCGACGGACGTCCCGTGTTCGGCTGCTTCGGCCATCTCAACGCGAGCAAGCGAATCCCGCAGCTCGTCGACGCGTTCGCGGCGGTCCGCCAGCGCCATCGCTCCGCGAAGCTGCTGCTCGTCGGACCGGCGTCGCCGAACTTCGACGCCGACCGCTTCGAGGGCGAGGGGATCGAGCGGATCGACTACGTGCCCGAGCACCGGTTGTGGTCACTGATGTCGCGCTGCGACGCGTGCGTGCTTCTGCGCGCGCCGACCATGGGCGAGACGTCCGGCAGCGCTATCCGCGCCCTGACGCTCGGCCGGCCGCTCGTCGTCAGCGCCGTCGGCTGGTTCGCGGAGCTGCCGGACGAGGTCGCCTTGAAGGTGCCGCTCGGCGAGGACGAGATACCCGTCCTCGCGGCGTCGCTCGAGCTGATCGCGGCGAGCGAGGCGACGCAACGCGCCATGTCGGCGGCTGCGCGCGATTACATCCACCGCGAGCACGATCTCGAAGCCGTTGCAGATCGCTACGTTGCCGCGCTCGAGGACGCCGCCGGCGGCACGGCGGTCGCCGATGCGGTCGTCGACGAGGTCGCGCGCGCCGCGGCCGAGGTGGGGATCGCGCCGGGAACGCCGTCCTCACGCGAGCTCGCGGTCCGACTCGACGAGCTCGGGCTCGCGCGCAACGGCCGCCCCGACCCTCCCCCGCGGCCCCGTGATTCGCCGCTCGCGCTCCTGCCCGTGTGGGCGTGGCTCGCCGGCGCGGTCGCGATGTCGTTCGCGCTCCGCTGGTGGCTCGCGGGCCGCCTTCCGGCGCCGTGGATCATGGTCGACGAGCTGATTTATTCCGAGCTCGCGAAGAGCTTCGCGGCGACCGGCCACTTCCTCATCCGCGACCAGCACCACGGCGGTTACGGATTCGTCTACCCGCTGCTGATCGCGCCTGCGTGGAAGGCGTTCGCCTCTGTCCCTGCCGCATACGCGGCGGCGAAGGTGATCGGCTCGCTCGCGATGTCGCTCTCGGCGGTTCCCGCGTACTTCCTAGCGCGCCGCGTCGTCGCGCCGCTGCCGTCGCTCGTGGTCGCAGTGCTCACGATCGCAGTTCCGTCGATGGTCTACACCGGGACGCTGATGACGGAGACGGTCTTCTATCCGCTCTTCCTCTGCGTCGCGCTCTCGCTTGTCCTCACGCTCGAACGTCCGACGTTCGTGCGCCAGGGTGTTTTGCTCAGCGTCTGCGTCGTCGCATTCCTGACGCGCACGCAGGCCATCGCGCTGTTCCCCGCCGTCGCGACGGCACCGCTCCTGCTTGCATGGCTCGATCGGCGCCGGCGCGTGCTGCGTTCGTTCCGGTTCCTCTACGCCGCGCTGGCGACAGGCGTCGTCGCCGTGCTCGCCGTGCAACTCGCGCGTGGGCGCTCGCCGTACGACGTTCTCGGCAGCTACAGCGTCACCAGCCATGAGCATTACCACGTCGGTGCCGTACTGCGGTGGCTTGTCTACCACGTCGCCGAGCTCGACCTCTACACCGGCGTCATTCCGTTCGCCGCGTTCGTGCTGCTCGTCACCCTCGCGCGCACACTCGACCGCCGCACGCAGATCTTCGTCGCCGCGTCGGTCCCGCTCATCGCGTGGCTGACGCTCGAAGTCGCGGCGTTCGCGTCGCGCCTGCCCGTGCCCCCTCGCGTCGAGGAGCGGAACCTTTTCTACGTCGCGCCCCTCCTTCTCCTCGCGCTCGTCGCCTGGATCGAGCGCGGCATGCTGCGGCCTGCGCGTGCGGCCGCGATCTGCGCAGCGGTGGCCGCGGCACTCCCCGGCCTGCTCCCGTTCGATCGGTTGATCGACACGCCGGCACAATCCGACACGCTGGCGCTGATTCCGCTCTGGTGGCTTCGCGACGCAGTGATCGGCGCGTCAGAGGTGCCGCTGATCGTTGTTCTCGCCGCGATCGCCCTCGCCTGCGCGTTTCTCGTGACGAAGCCTCGCTTTGCCTACGTCCTCCCCGCGGTGGTGCTTGCATGGTTCGCCTTCGCGACCGAGCGGGTCGAGCATTCGAAGCACGGGTTCATCCGCGCGGCGAAAGGCGCCCTATTCGAAGGATTCGCCGGCACCCGGCCGGACTGGGTCGACCGCGCCGTCGGCCGCAACGCGGACGTTGGCTTCATCTGGTCGAACGCGCGCGGCAACGGACGCGTGATCGAGGTGTGGCAGAACGAGTTCTTCAACCGCAGCGTCGGCACCGTCTACGACGTCGCCGCCGTATCGCCCGGGGATCTTCCGGAGACGAAGCTCCGGCGGCGCACCGACGGGACGTTCGTCGTGGGCGGACGCGGAGTGCGGCCGGCCTACGTCCTCGGCCACGACTATCTCCATCTGGCCGGCAAGCTCGTCCGCACGGATCCGCGCCGGGGGCTCGAGCTCCGCCGCACGGCGCAACCGCTGCACGTCGGGTACCGGATCTCCGGTCTTTACCCCGACATGTGGTCCGCCGGACGATTCACCTACACGCGCTATCTCTGCAGCGGCGGAGCCGTAAGCGTGGCGTTCTCCGGCGACGCCGGTCTCTTCCGCGGGCGGCAGACCGTCTCCTCCGGCGGAAAAACCGTGTCACTCATTCCGGCGCAGACCGCGACGATCGCCGTCCCGCTGACACCGGGGCCGAACGGCATCTGCCGCGCGCGGTTCACCGTCTCGCCGACGCACGTGCCCGCGCACGTCCAGCCGGGCAGCCGCGACACGCGAGTCCTCGGCATTCGTGTCGCGTCCGTGCGCTTCACGCCTTGAGGATCGCGTATGACGTCACGCCGCTCTCCCACCCGCGGACGGGAGTCGGCACGTACATCCTCGGGGCGCTCACGGGCATGGTCGAGGCGGCTGCCGGCGAGCACGAGCTTGTCGCGTTCGGGCCCGTCAGCATTCGCGGCCGGCCGTTGCTGGAGGAGACGCTCTCGGGGCTTCCCGTCAGGCGCCGGCTCGTCACCGTGCCGTTTGCGCATGCGACCCGTCGCGCATGGAGCGCAGCGCGCTGGCCGCCCGCGGAGCGGTTCGTCGGTCGCTTC
>JBJMJS010000027.1:0-5081 GCA_045806225.1 Gaiellaceae bacterium | reverse complement strand
TGACCGGGACGCCGGACGAGCTCCGTCAGCACGCGCCCGGGGTGACCGTCGAGGCGATCGAGCCCGGAGCGACGCTCACGCTGTGAGAGAGCGCTGGTTCGGAGCGACGGGGCGGCGTGTCCCCGAGATCGCGGTCGAAGGCGAGCTCGACGTCGACGGCGCGCTCGTGCTCGACGACGTGTCGGACGAGCTGGGGCTGCACGTCGCGCACGAGCATGGGACGCCGGTCGCCGTCCGCGCGCGGACGGCGGAGGACGTGAAGAAGGCACTCGCCCGACCGGAAGTGTCGACGGTCCTCGTCCCGCCCGAGCAGCGGGAGCTGCTCGACCTCGATCTGCGCGAGCTGACGTACGGTGGCTAGACGCCGGGTCAGACGGACGGCCGGGCCGCCGATCGCCACGTACTCGATCGTCGCGTGCGACCTCGAGGCCGCGCAATGGGGCGTCGCCGTGCAGTCGAAGTTCCTCGCGGTCGGATCCGTCGTGCCGTGGGCGGAGCCGAATGTCGGCGCGATCGCGACACAGTCGTACGCCAACCCGCGCTACGGGCCGGACGGGCTCGCGCTGCTCCGGTCCGGCAAGTCCGCGCAGGAGACGATCGACGCGCTGACGGCCGCGGACGAGGGCCGCGCCGACCGGCAGGTCGGCATCGTCGACGGGCAAGGCCGCGCGGCGACGTTCACGGGCCCTGGTTGCCTCGACTGGGCGGGCGGACAGACCGGCGAGGCCTACGCGGCCCAGGGGAACATCCTCGTCTCCGACGCGACGGTCGGCGCGCTCGCAACGACGTTCGAGAGCAACGCACATCTCGAGCTCGCCGAGCGATTGATCGAGTGCCTCGCCGCCGCGCAGGCGGCCGGGGGCGACAGGCGCGGCCAGCAGTCGGCCTCGCTGCTCGTCGTCGCAAAGGACGGCGGCTACGCGCGCCTGTCCGACAGCGTCGTCGACCTCCGCGTCGACGACCACGAGCGCCCGATCGTGGAGCTCCGCCGCATCTACGCGCTCCACCGCGAGCTGTTCGGCGTGACGCCGCCGGAGGACTGGCTCGACGTCGATGACGACCTCCGCAGCGAGCTGCAACGGCGTCTGTCGGCGCTGGGCTACGACGGCGAGCTCGACGAGGCTTTCCCCGAGTGGGCGGGCGCGGCGAACCTCGAGGAGCGCGTCGACGGCACCGGTCGGATCGATCCGATCGTGCTCGACGCGTTGCGACGGGCGTCGTCGTGAGCGACCCGTACGACGTCGTGCGGTTCGACGAGCTCGACCGGGTTCCTGTAGGCGAGACCGGGCTCGAGTGGCGGCCGATCCGCCGACGGCTCGGCATTCGCGCGTTCGGCACGAACGCGTACACGTCGTCACACGTCGGCGGAGAGGTCGTCGAGGAGCACACCGAGGAGCGCCTCGGCCACGAGGAGATGTACGCCGTCGTCCGCGGCCATGCGACATTCCACCTCGGCGACGCCGACGTCGACGCACCCGCCGGAACCCTGGTGTTCATCCGCGACCCCGCACTGAAGCGACGCGCAACCGCCCTCGAAGCCGACACGCTCGTGCTCGCCGTCGGCGGAAAGCCCGGCGAGCCGTTCACCGCGTCGCCGTGGGAGTCGTGGTTCGCGGTCACACCGCTCGTTCGGGAAGGGCGATACGACGAGGCGATCGCCGAGATGAACGCCGACGCGGACGAGCACGGCGACCATCCCGGCTGGCTCTACAACCGCGCGCGGTTCGAGGCGCTCGCGGGACGCAACGACGACGCGATCGCCGACGTCGCGCGTGCGATCGAGATCGACGACTGGTTCCGCGGGATTGCGCGAGAGGACGACCACTTCGCGTCGCTCCGCGACGACGAGCGGTTCAGCGCGGTCCTCGAACGTCCTTCAACGTGACGAAGCGATAGCCACGCGCGCGAACAGCGCGGATCACGCCGGGGAGCGCTTGCGTGTCGATCGTGGAGCGGTCCCGCGAGGAGCCGACGTGCATGAGCACGATCTCGCCCGGGACGAGGCCGGCGAGCACGCGGCGTGTCGCACCCGCGACCGTCTGCGACGCTCTCCCCATCCACCCCCACGTGTCGACCGTCCACCGCACGGACACGTAACCGAGCCGGTGGCAGATCGCGAGCGTGCGCGAATCGCGGTCGCCGTACGGGAAGCGGAACAGCGGGTGAGTGTCGCGTCCCGTCGCGTGCTCGATCTCCGTCGCGGCCGCGGCGATCTCACGCGTTACGGCGCCGTCCGCCAGACGCGTGAGCTGCGGGTGATCGACAGTGTGATTGCCGACGACATAGCGGCGGCCGATCGCGCGAGCGATCTGCGGATACGCGCGCACGAAATGCCCCGTCAAAAAGAACGTCGCCGGAACCTCCTCACGCCTGAGCACCGCGAGAATCGCCTTCGCACCATCTGCATTGCCGCCACCGTCGAAGGTCAGGGCGACGACGTGCTGGTTCGTCTCGAGCCGGACGAGCTCGCCCGCGACGATTGCCGGCGGCGCGATCACGAGTCACCGGGCAGGCGGACGCCGTGCGCAAACTCGCGGAGGCGAGGGAGCGGATCCGCCTGCGGTCGCGCGACGAACATGACTGCACCGTAGCCCGGCTCCGAGACGAGGGCGTCCACGAGCAACTGCAGCGCGACGGCGAGCGCAAATGCCTTGTGCGCCTGCGGGCCGCCGAACGGGACGAGCTCGTCCTCGCTCGCGACGCCGGCGATGACGTCGCCGTACGTGACCTGGCCCATGGAGACGTCCGAAACGAGCGGCGCCGAGGTCTTGCTGGGGATGCCGATCGCCAGCGGGTTCGTGCCGGCGACCTTCGGTCCGCCGGCGGGGTGCCCGAGGCGGGGAGGGGACGTCGCCGTCAGCACGACGACGAGCCCGCCCTCGGCGACACGCCGTGCCCAGTACCCGAGCATTCCGGTCGGGAAGCAACGATCGGCGACGACGAGCCGCGCATCGTCCGGCGGCTCGGCGATCTGCGCGGCACAAATCGCGTCGAGCGTCAGATACCCGAGCGCGCCGCGGCCGTGCCAGCGCTGGAAGCCGGGACGGTCCGTGACGCGTTCGGGTCGCGCGCTCGGCTCGAGGTCCGGGAGCGATGCGAGCCAGCCGACGCGGCTCAGGCCGTGCCCGCGCTTGCCGCGACGCTCGGCGTCGAGGAAATGGTCGGCGAGCGTCTTCGCGTCGCGCTCGGAAAAGCCGAGCGCGCGGATCCGCCGTTCAGCGTCCACGCCGGTGATACGCAAGGGCCGCCGCGCCGACGAGCAGCGGAACGCCGACGGCCGCCGGTGGGACGCGCCGCCGCGCGTGTGGATATGCACGCTCGGCAAACTCGAGGATCGACCACCCGCGCTCTCGGGCCACTCGTCGCAGCGCGCGGTCCGGATTGACCGCCACGGGATGCCCGACGACCTCCAGGAAGGTGATGTCCGTTGCACTGTCGGAATACGCCGTCGACGTAGCCAGGTCGATCCCCTCTCGCTGTGCGAGCTCGACCGTCGCGTCCGCCTTCGCACGCCCATGCAGCGCACGGCGGGTGTGACCCGTGTAGACACCGTTCTCGACGTCGCACACGGTCCCGACCGCGCCGTCGAACCGGAGCTCCTCGGCGAGCGCGTCGACGATCTCCTGGAGCGCCGCCGACACGATGTAGACGCGCTCTCCGCGCGCGCGATGCTGCTTGACGAGTGCGAGCGGCTCGCGGTAGACAAGTGGTTTGAGCACCGGCTCGAGCGCGGCGGCAACGAGATCGCGAAGCTCGTCGGGACGCACGCCCTTCAGGACGAGCAGCCCATCTTCCGCAACGCGCCTCACTGCGTCTGCGTCTGCGCCGCGCGCGACGAAGAGCAGCTGCCACAACGCCGCCTCGGCGAGCCGGCGCCGGCCGATCAGCCCGCGTTCGCGGAACGAGCCCGCGAGCGCGAGTGCGCTCGAGCGCCGCAGGAGCGTTCGGTCGAGATCGAAGAACGCGGCGGCGCTCACGCGCTGCGCGCTTACTGCGAGACGAGGCTCAGCGGCTTCACGATCGTCCCTGCGCGAAGCTCGACGACCGAGGACGCGATGCGGCGCAACTCGGCGGCGGTCGGCGCATCGGGTGCGGCCGCCACGACCGGCTCGCCCGCGTCGCCGCATTCGCGCACGATCGGATCGAGGGGGACGCGGCCGAGAAGCGGAATCGAAAGCTCCTTCGCCAGCCGCTCGCCGCCGCCGGACCCGAACACGTCGCCGCTCATGTTCTCGACGACGCCGACCAGCCGCATCCCGGTCTTTTGCGCCATCACCCCGGCCCGCGCCGCGACTTCCTGTGCAGCCGGCTGAGGTGTCGTGACGACGATCGTCTCGGCGCGAGGCAGCAGCTGGCCGAGCGAGATTGCGACGTCCCCCGTGCCGGGCGGCATGTCGACGACGAGAACGTCGAGCTCGCCCCAGTGCACGTCGGACAGGAACTGCTCGAGCGCGCGGTGCAGCATCGGCCCGCGCCACATCACGGGCTGGTTGTCGTCGAGGAAGAACCCGATCGACATCAGCTTCAGGTCGTTCTTCACGGGCGGGACGATCATCCGGTCGACGAGCACCGGCTTCTGACTGATCCCCAGGATGTGCGGGATCGAATGGCCATAGACGTCCGCGTCCAGCACCCCGACGCGCTGACCGAGTTGCGACAGGGCGATCGCCAGGTTCGCGGTCAGCGTCGACTTCCCGACGCCGCCCTTGCCGCTGCACACGGCGACGACACGCGTCGCTGCGTCGAGCGACAGACCCTTCGTCCGCTCGTTGAGCCCGCCGCGCAGTTTCTGCGTGAGCGCGGTCCGTTCCTCGGGCGACATCACGTCAAACGCGAGCGACACCCCGGACACGCCGGGAACGTCACGGAAGACCGCACGAACCTGGTCCTCGAAGGACGACCGTAAGGGGCAACCGGCGACCGTCAGGGCGATGGTCACGCTGACGTGACCGGCCTCGACGTCGACGGCGCGCACCATGTCGAGCTCGGTCACCGGTCGGCGAAGCTCGGGATCGATCACCTGCCCGAGTGCCTCCAGCAGCTGATCGCGGCTCGGCTCCATCCGAGCGGAGCGTAGCCGA
>JBJMJS010000026.1:0-20885 GCA_045806225.1 Gaiellaceae bacterium | reverse complement strand
GCCGCCGCGAGTGACAGGGCAAGCGTCCTAAGCATGTGCGACTCCTGCGACCGCCGCGCTTCCTTCGAGCGCGGTGCCCAGGTCGTCGCCGGCGCGCACGACTGCGAGCGCGACCCCCGCGGCCTGCAGGCGCAGGAGCAACGGCAGCGGGTGCGGCGCCGCGCCGGCGAAGGACGGCGCGTCGACGTAGACGAGCGCAACCTTCCGATGACCGAGCGCGCGCTGCGTCAGGCGATCGACGGCAGCGGGCTCCAACCGTGCCGTGACGACGAGGAGCTCGAGCGCGCGCGCCGCCGCCCCGCCCTCGTCGGCGAGCAGCGTGGCGAGCGGCGTGCGGCCGTCCGGCTCCGCGCCGGCGAGCAGCTCGAGTGCGCGCCTGCGCCCGTCGGCCGCCGCGTGGAGCTGCTGCTCCTCCCGCCGTGCGCCGTTGATGACGAGCACCGTCCGCCGACCGCGCGCTGCGTAGGCGTCGACGATCGAGGCGGCCGCGCGAACCTGCGTGTCGAAGCTTCCGCCGATCACGGCGCCTGCGTCCGCGTCGAGGACGAGGGCGATCTCGTCGCGCGGCGAGTCCTCCAGCTCCTTGACCATCAAGTGGCCGCGGTGCGCGGTCGAGCGCCAGTGCACCTTCCGGAGCGATTCGCCGTGCTCGTACTCGCGCACGCTGTGCAGGTCGTAGCCGGTCGGCCGCCGCAGCAGCAGCCGCCGACCGTCGAGACCATGCGCGCCGCTCTCCGAGAAGAGTCGATCGAGGTGCACGATGCGCGGATACACGAGCAGCGCACCTGGCGCCTGCAACGGGACGGTGACACGCTGGAGACCGAACGGGTCGCTCAACTCGAGGCGGTTGTCCTCGAACGCATAGCGTCCGCGCGGGACGCTCGCGAGGGTGTACGTGATCGCGAGCCGTCGGCCTTTCGGGCGCAGCTGGTGTCGATGCTCTCCGAGCCGCCCGATGCGCTCGACGAGCTCGGCGACCGGCGGACGCACCATCGTGGACGGCTCGACGGTCACGGCGATCGGCACGTCGTCGCCTTCGACGTGGTCGCCGCCGGTGGCCGGACGTTGGACCACGAACGCGCCGTTCGACAGGTGCACCCACCCCCACGCCACGAGCGAGACGAGCAGGAGGCCGGAAGCGACCGGGTAGAGCGGCTTCGAGCCGAACGCCCACGCAGCGACGTAGACGACGAGCCCGAGCGCGAGCACAGATCGTCCGCGGGTCGTCACGGGCTCAGACGGGGACCGGCGTCTTCTCGAGCGCCTCGGCCACGATCGCCGCGCCCGTCAGCCCACCGGCGCGCGCTTCCGGTGCGACGATCAACCGGTGCGCGAGAACGGGGACGGCAACGGCCTTGACGTCGTCCGGTGAGAGGAATTCGCGGGCGTGTGCGAGCGCGCGCGCCTTCGCAACGCGAAGCAGGGCGATTCCGGCGCGCGGGCTCGCGCCCAGGTAGAGACGCGAATCGCCGCGCGTCGTTCGAAGCAGCGCGACGACGTACCGGTTCACGCTCTCCTCGACGAACACCGCCTTGGCGTCGTTCGCGAGCGCGACGGCTTCACGCGCGTCGACGACCGGCTGCAGGGTTTCGAGCGGCGGGTCGGCCGTCTGCTCGGTGAGCATCCGGGCTTCGTCGGCGAGCGTCGGGTACCCGATGTCGAGCCGCATCGTGAAGCGATCGAGCTGCGCCTCGGGAAGCGGGTATGTGCCTTCGTACTCGATCGGGTTCTGTGTCGCGACCACCATGAACGGCGGCGGCAGCTCGTACGACACGCCGTCGACCGTCACCTGCTGCTCCTGCATGCACTCGAGAAGGGCGGCCTGCGTCTTCGGTGACGCCCGGTTGATCTCGTCGACGAGGAGCAGGTTCGCGAAGACCGGGCCGGGGCGAAACTCGAATTCGTTCGACGCCTGGCTGAAGACATTGACGCCGGTGACGTCCGACGGGAGCAGGTCCGGCGTGAACTGGATCCGCGCGAACGACGCGTCGAGCGACCGCGCGAGCGCCTTCGCGAGCATCGTCTTCCCGACCCCGGGGAAGTCCTCGATGATCAGGTGCCCCTCGGCGACGAGGCAGAGGACGCACAGCCGCAGCGTGTCCTCGGACGCGTGCACGACGCGACCGAGGTTCTCGACGATCGCCGCGATCGTCCGCGGCGCCTCGCCCGTTTTCAGCCGTTCAGCTTCGCTCACGAAGCAGCACCTCCGCTCGATCTACGATCGCCGCGGCAATCTGGTCTTTCGACGTCTTGTCGAGTCGGCTCTCGCCGTCGCTCGAGACGATGACGACCTCGTTGTCGGGCGCGTCGAACCCGATGTCGCCCCGCGACACGTCGTTGAAGACGATCAGATCGACCGCCTTGCGCAGCAGCTTCTCCCGCGCGCGCTCGAGCCCGATCGCGCCGCGGTCGGCGGCGAAGCCGACCAGCACCTGCCCGTTCTCGCGCTGCGCGCCGAGCTCGCCGAGAATGTCCGTCGTCGGCTGGAGCGTCACCTGCCACGGCGCACCGTCCTTCGCGCGCTTCTCGGTCGCGGGATCGTCGGGTCGATAATCCGCGACAGCCGCGGCCATCAGGACGAGGTCGGCGTCGCTGCGTGCGCGCACCGCTTCGAGCATCGCCTCGGCCGTCGGCGTCTCCACGACCTCGACGCCGTCCGGCGGCTCGACGGCGAGATTCGCCGCGAGCAGCGTCACCTCGGCGCCTCGCTTGCGCGCCGTGTCCGCGAGCGCGACTCCCATCCGTCCCGACGAGCGATTCCCGAGGAACCGGACCGCGTCGAGCGGCTCACGCGTCCCGCCGGCCGTCACGAGCACGCGCTTCCCGTGCAGCGTGTCGCGCTCGCCGAGGAGCTCGCGCACCCGCGCGTAGATCTCCCCCGGCTCGGCCATCCTCCCCACGCCCCATTCGCCTTCGGCAACCTCGCCCTCGTCCGGGCCGACGAGGACGACGCCGCGGTCACGGAGCGTCTCGACGTTCTGGCGGGTCGCGGCGTGGGCCCACATACGCGGGTTCATCGCCGGAGCGACGAGCACGGGGCCACGATGGGCGAGAGCGGCCTCGGTCACGAGGTTGTCGGCAAGGCCGTGTGCGAGCTTCGCGAGCGTGTTCGCCGTCGCCGGCGCGACGACGAGGATGTCCGCGCGGGTCAGGTGCGCGTACGCGTCGTCGGACTGCGACCGCCGGGCAAGCGCGAAGAAGGTGCGTGCGCGGACGAATTCGTCCGCGGCCGGTGTCACCAGCGGCACGACCTCGTGGCCGCCCTTGACGAGCAGCCTGACGAGCTCGCAGGCCTTGTAGGCCGCAATTCCGCCGGTCACGCCGAGAAGCACCCGAGCCACGGGAAGATTGTGCCCGTTGTTCCGCCCCTCGGGGCGGTCCCGTTCTACCTGGCGTACTTGTAGTCGAGCTTGCCCTCGGAGATCTCCTCGAGGGCCATCGTCAGGTAGTTCTTCGAGCGTGACTCGACGAGCGGCGGCGGAGCCTGCTCGAAGCCGATCCCCTCACCGAGCTGGTGGTGGTAATCGTTGATCTGGCGAGCCCGCTTGGCAGCGACGATCACGAGCGCATAGCGCGAGTCGACGTTGTCGAGCAGCTCATCGATGCGTGGATGAATCACGAGGCCATCGTACCTGCGCCGCTCAACTCACGTCGGACGATTTCCAGAAGCTCCGCAGCGGCGCGCCCGACGTCGTCGTTGACGATCACGTAGTCGAACGAATCCTGCTGCTCGAGCTGCTGCTTCGCCCGCGCGAGCCGCTTCTCGATCTCGCCCCCGCTCTCGGTCGCACGCGCGCGAAGACGGCGCTCGAGCTCCTCGAAGCTCGGCGCCCGGACGAAGATCGTCACGCAATCGTCGATGTCCCGCTTGACGACGAGCGCGCCGTCGGTCTCCAGGTCGAGCAGCGGCGCTTTTCCTTCGGCGCGGATGCGGGCGATCTCCGACCAGAGCGTTCCGACACGCTGCCCCCACGGAAAGTCGACGTGCTCGAGGAACTCATCCGAGTCGAGCATGCGCTGGAACTCCTCGTCGGTCACGAAGTAGTACTCGCGCCCGTCCTCTTCGCCCTCGCGCCGCTCACGCGTCGTCGCCGAGACGGCGAGTGCGAGCTCTGGCACGCGTGGCATCACCGACGACTCGAGCGTGCCCTTTCCGGCGCCCGACGTGCCGGTGACGACGATGACGGGAAGCTGTCGGCGGTTAGCGGTTGAAGAGGCCAATCAGCTCGGTTCGCTGGCGATCGGAAAGTCCACCGACCGTCTTCGACTGGCTGATCCGACATGTGTTGAGAAAGCGCGCAGCCTTCACGCGACCGAACTTCGGCACCGCCATCAGCATGTCGAACACCTTTGCAGTGGACACGTACTCAGGCGGATTGCTGAGGATCTGCTCGATCGAGACGCGCCCGTCCTTCAGATCCTTCTTCAAACGCGCCCGCCGTACCCGAATGTCGTTCGCACGTTTCAACGCTTCCATCCGTTGATCCAGCGAACGTACGGGTGCCTCGGCCTGGGTCTTGGGCGACACCATGAGCGCCGGAGTCTAACAAGTGGGAAAACGCGGTCAAGCGTGAGCGTTTTGCCTATTTGAGCAGGTATTTTTCGCGGCTTGTTGTCCCGATGGACAACGATTCCGCATGCGCCGCTGCATACGCGTCATCGAGGTTTGCATACCCGCGTGCGGTGAGCTCGGCGTCGAGCTCGGCGCGCACGCGCGCGGGTGCGCCGGGATCGGAGAAGAGCACCGTCCCCAATGCGACGTGGCGCGCGCCGGCCGCGACGAAGTCGAGCACGTCGCGTCCTGTTTGCACGCCGCCCATCCCGACGATCGGCAAGCCGGTCGCACGATGACACGCGTACACGGCGGCGAGCGCGACCGGCTTCAGCGCCGGACCGGAGAGCCCGCCGATCGCCGGCCCGAGCGACGGGCGAAGTGTTCGCTCGTCCAGCTTCAGCCCGCGGAGCGTGTTGATCAACGACAGACCGTCCGCGCCTGCTTCGCGAGCGGCGTGCGCGACCGCCGTAATGTCCGGCACGGCAGCAGAGAGCTTCGCCCACAACGGTTTGCGCGTCGCGAGCCGCGCGCTCGCGACGATCTGCGCCGCCGACTCGGCGGGCGACTCGACGTTCGGGCACGAGACGTTGACCTCCACGGCCGCGACCTCGGCGTGATCGTCGAGGCGCGAGCAGATCTCGGCGTATTCCTCGGCCGCGAACCCGCCGACCGAGACCCAGATGGGCATGCCGAGCTTGCCGAGCTGCGGGAGGCTGCGCGTGAGAAAGCGGTCGATCCCCGGATTCGCGAGCCCGATCGAGTTGAGCATCCCGGCGTCGGTCTCCGCGATCCGAACGGGGACGTTGCCGTCGCGCGGGAGCGGCGTGACCGTTTTCGTCACGAAGGCGTCGAGCGATCGCGCGACGTCGGGTGCGGTCAGCGCGTCGAGGCAACCGCTCGCGTTAAGCAGCATGCAGCACCGGCCCTTCGACGCAGAGGCGCTTGAGCGCCCCGTCAATCTCCACCGCGCATCCGTAACACGCGCCGTAGCCGCAGGCCATCGGCGCCTCCCATGCCAGTTGCGCCGCCGGCGCGAGCTCCCGGACCGCGTGGAGCATCGGCTCGGGGCCGCACGCGAGGATCGACGCCTCGCGATCGACGAGCTCGGTCACGAGCCGCGGCTCGACGCAGACCTCGGCGTTCGGGACGAGGGCGGCGGCCTGCGCGTGCCAGTCGCTCCGGAAACCGAGCACCGCCGGCGGCCCGCCGAGGGCGCTCGACAGGTACGGCAGCGGTGCGATCCCGATCCCGCCGCCGACGAGCAACGGCCGCTCGACGTCGAGCCGGAAGCCGTTGCCGAGCGGTCCGAGGACCGCGAGCGTGTCGCCGGCGTCGAGGGAGCAGAGCGCGCGCGTGCCCGGACCGATCGGGTCGATCAGGAAGGCGAGTTCGCCCGTGATGGCAAGGCAGACCGACATCGGTCGAGGCAGGAGGCGCCCCGGTGCCTCGAGCATGAAGAACTGCCCCGGAACGCCGGCGTCGAGCCCGCCTCGTTCGATCCGCAGCAGCGTGTACGGACCGACGCGCTCGGCGCCGGCGACCCTACGCCGCTCGTGTCTCACTGATCCGTTCCTGGAGCGACAGGGACTCTTCGTGGCGTGCGTTCGCGATCGCGTGCACGGCCGCGGCTGCACCTGACAGCGTGGTGATGCAGGGAACACGGGCGACGAGCGCCGCCTCGCGGATCAGATAGCCGTCGCTGCGTGCGCCGGATCCGAACGGCGTGTTGACGACCAGGTTGCACCGGCCGCGGCGGATCAGGTCGACGACGGTGGGCCCGGTCCCGCTTTCGGTCACCTTCCGGACGCGGACGACGTCGATGCCGGCGCCCGCGAGCGCGTCCGCGGTCCCCGTCGTGGCGAGCAGGCGGAAACCGAGCTCGGAGAGCGCGGTCGCGACCGGCACGAGCGCATCCTTGTCGGCGTCGTGCACCGAGAGGAACGCCGTTCCCGTTGCCGGAAGGGGCCGTCCTGCAGCGCGCTCTGCCTTCGCGAACGCTGTCGGGAGATCTGCTGCGGTCGCCATCACCTCGCCGGTCGAGCGCATCTCCGGCCCGAGAATCGGGTCCGCGCCGGGGAAGCGTGCGAACGGGAGAACGGCAGCCTTGACCGCGACGTGCCCGAGCTTGGTGGCATCCGGAAGATCGAGCTCGCGCACCGTCGCGCCCGCGGCGACGCGGCATGCGGCAGCGACGAGGTTCACACCGGTCGCCTTCGACGCGAACGGCACCGTCCGCGACGCGCGTGGGTTCGCCTCGAGGACATAGACGCGGCCGTCGGCTACGGCGAGCTGCACGTTCAACAGCCCGACGACGCCGAGCGCCGGGGCGAGCCGCGACACGATGCTGCGGATCTCCGCGTCCTCCGCCTCGGTCAGCGACGGCGCCGGCAGCACGCACGCCGAGTCACCGGAGTGAACGCCCGCTTCTTCGACGTGCTGCATGACCGCGCCGATGTACGTGTCGGTCCCGTCCGACACCGCGTCGACGTCGATCTCGACCGCGCGCTCGACGAAGCGGTCGATCAGCACCGGCCGATCGATGTCGCCGATGTCGGCGGGCGAGTAGCAGACGCGCATCGCGCGACCACCGAGGACGTACGACGGACGGATCAGGACCGGATATCCGATGCGCGCAGCCACCGCTCGCGCGTCTGCCGGCGTGGCCGCGATCCCCCACGCCGGGCACGCGATCCCGAGCGTGCGGAGCAGCGCGCCGAAGCGCTCGCGGTCTTCGGCGAGGTCGACAGCGTCAAACGGCGTCCCCATGATCGGCACTCCGGCCGTCTCGAGTGCGCGAGCGAGCTTCAACGGCGTCTGTCCGCCGAACTGGATCGCGACGCCCGCCGGCTGCTCCCGGTCGCAGATCGCGAGCACCGATTCGACGTCGAGCGGCTCGAAGTAGAGGCGATCCGACGTGTCGTAGTCGGTGGAAACGGTTTCCGGGTTGCAGTTGACCATGACCGCCTCGTAGCCAAGCGCGCGGAACGACTGCGCCGCGTGCACGCAGCAGTAATCGAACTCGATCCCCTGTCCGATCCGGTTCGGCCCGGAGCCGAGGATCACCACGCGGGGCTTCCCCGTCTCCGGGGCTGCCTCGTCCGCCTCGCCCCACGTCGAGTAGTAGTAGGTCGACGCCGCCTGCACTTCGCCGGCGCACGAATCGACACGACGGTACGACGGCCGGGCGCCGCACGCACGCCGCTTCGCGCGCACGTCGTCCTCCGACGTGTCGCACCACTCGGCGATCTCTGCGTCCGACAGGCCGAAGCGCTTCAACTTCAGCCAGTCGTCGGCGACGAGATCGTTGACGCACGACCATGTCACCTCCGTGCGGCCGAGTTCAGCGTGGAACCAGGGATGTGCCGACTCCGGCAGCTGCCAGCGCTCGCCCGTGTCGAGCTCGCGCGAGCGGTGCGCCTTGCGAAACGCTTCGAGGAACGTCCGCCCGATCCCCATCGCCTCGCCGACCGACTTCATCTGCGTTCCGAGCGTCCGGTCTGCGCCGGGGAACTTCTCGAACGCGAACCTTGGGAACTTCACCACGACGTAGTCGAGCGTCGGCTCGAAGCTCGCCGGCGTCGTGCCGGTCAGGTCGTTCGGGATCTCGTCGAGCGTATAGCCGACCGCGAGCTTCGCGGCGACCTTCGCGATCGGATACCCGGTCGCCTTCGACGCGAGCGCGGAGGACCGCGACACGCGCGGGTTCATCTCGATCACGCGCAGCTCGCCCGTGTCGCGGTTGCGCGCGAACTGGATGTTCGAGCCGCCACACTCGACGCCGACCGCGCGCACGACGGCGGCCGCTGCGTCGCGGAGCTCCTGGTACGCGTAGTCGCTCAGCGTCATCTGCGGCGCGACGGTGACGCTGTCGCCCGTGTGCACGCCCATCGGGTCGATGTTCTCGATCGAGCAGACGATCACGACGTTGTCGTTGCGATCCCGGACGACCTCGAGCTCGAACTCGTCCCACCCGCGGACCGACTCTTCGACGAGAACCTGGTGGATCGGGCTCTCCGCGAGCCCGATCTCGACCTGTCGACGGAGCTGCTCCGACCCCTCGACGAAGCCGCCGCCATGGCCGCCGAGCGTGAACGCCGGACGAACGACCGCGGGCGTGTGGAGGCCTGCGAGCTGGTCGATGCCCGTGACGATTCGGGAGCTCGGCACCCGGAGGCCGACCGATTGCACGGCATCGCGGAACAGCTCTCGGTCCTCCGCGCGCGCGATCACGTCCAGCGGCGCGCCGATCAACTCGACGCCGAGATCGGCGAGGACGCCCGCCTGCGCGAGCTCGCGCGCGAGGTTCAGCGCGGTCTGGCCGCCCATCGTCGGCAGGAGCGCGTCGGGCCGCTCCCGCGCGAGGACATCCGCGACGCCTTCGACGTCGAGCGGCTCGAGGTACGTCCGGTCGGCGAACCCGGGATCGGTCATGATCGTTGCCGGATTCGAGTTGACGACGATCGTCCGGTAGCCGTCCTCGCGCAGCACCTTCAACGCCTGGCAGCCGGCGTAGTCGAACTCGCACGCCTGCCCGATCACGATCGGGCCGCTGCCGATCAGCGCGATCGAGCGGAGGTCATGCCGCCTCGGCATATGCCACTCCTTCCACCCAGCGGTCGATCAATGGCCACGCGTCGTGTGGTCCCGGTCCGGCCTCGGGATGGAACTGGACCGAATGCGCCCGCTCGCTCGGGAACGCGAGACCTTCCACGGTTCCGTCGTACAGCGAGACGTGCGTTGCCTCGCGCGCTTCGGACGGTGCGACCGCAAAGCCGTGGTTCTGCGCAGTGACGAGGACGCGGCTCGTCGCGCGGTCGACCACGGGATGATTCGCGCCGCGATGGCCGAACGGCAACTTGTACGTCGCGTGGCCGGCGGCGAGCCCGAGCAGCTGATGGCCCAGGCAGATCCCGAGGATCGGCACGCGGCCGAGCAACTCGCGCACGACCGCGATCGCGTCGACGAGCGGCTCCGGGTCCCCCGGGCCGTTCGACAGGAGCACGCCGTCGTAGCGCAACAGCTCGTCGGAGGCGACGTCGTGCGGGAAGACGGTGACCGCGGCGCCTGCGCCGGCGAGGCGCCGTAGGATCGACCGCTTGCAGCCGTAGTCGACGACGGCGATGCGCGCGCGTCCGACGTCCGAGTAGATGTACGGGACCGGCGTCGAGACCGTCGTCGCCAGCGGACGGCCGGCCATCGGTGCCTGTGCGCGCGCGACCGTGACGGCCTGGTCTGCGGACGAGGAACCGGTGACCGCGACGGCGCGCATCGCTCCCGCGTCGCGCAGCTTGAGCACGAGCGAACGCGTGTCGACGCCGGTCAGCGCGACGATGCCGCGTTCGTGCAGCCAGTCCGTCCACGCCGGCCCGCGCGCCTCACGCATCACGACCGCACGCGCGTGGACGGTCGCCGACTCGCTGCGACCGTCGGCCACGCCGTAGTTGCCGACCATCGGCGCCGTGAAGCAGACGAGCTGGTCGGAGAACGACGGGTCGGTGACGATCTCCTGGTACCCGGTCATCGCGGTCGTGAACACCGCCTCGCCGACGGCGAACCCTTCCGCGGCGACCGATTGGCCACGGAAGACCGTGCCGTCTTCGAGGGCGAGGAACCCGGTCATGCGGCGTACACCAGCCGTCCCGCGGCGACGGTGGCGCGCACGCGCCCCTTGACGGTCGAGTCGATCAGCCACGAGTTCGCCGACCGCGACCGGAACGTCTGCTCGGTGATGCGATAGCTCGCCTTGAGGTCGAGCAGCACGAGGTTCGCCCGAGCGCCGACCGCGATCCGCGGAGCCTCGAGCCCGTACGCACGCGCCGGTCCCGTCGACAGCCGTTCGAGCATGGTCGGGAGCGGAACCAGGCCCGGCTCGACGAGGTGGGTGTAGAGCGCGGCGAATGCCGTCTCGAGCCCGGTGACGCCGAACGGGGCGGCCTCGAACGGCACGTCCTTTTCGTGGCGCGCGTGCGGTGCGTGGTCGGTGGCGATGCAGGTGACCGTTCCGTCCTTCACCGCCTCGATCAACGCCGTCCGGTCGGACTCGCTCCGCAGCGGCGGGTTCATCTTCACGTTCGGGTCGAGCGAACGGACCGCCTCGTCCGTGAGGCACAGGTGGTGCGGCGTCACCTCTCCGGTCGCGGCGATGCCGGCCTGCTGCGCGCGCCGCAGCGCCTGCACCGATTCCCACGCCGAGAGATGAAGCAGATGCAACGGCTGCTGTTCGTAGGCCGCGAGCGCAAGGTCGCGCTCGACCATCACGCTCTCGGCGACGGACGGGTACCCCGTGAAACCAAGCTCCGCCGAGACCGCGCCTTCGTGCATCTGGCCGCCGCGCGACAGTGTCGGCTCCTCGCAGTGCAACGCGATCCGCCGGTGCGTCACCGCCCCGTACTGCAAAGCGCGCCGCATGAGCCCGGGCGAGGTCACCGGAACCCCGTCGTCCGTGAACCCGACCGCCCCGACGTCCGCGAGCTCCGCCATCTCGGTCAGCTCGGAGCCGTCCTGCTGCATGGTGATCGCGGCGAGAAAACCGACCGGGATCTCCGCTTCGGTGCGCGCCGCCTCGACGAGCGACCCGAGCGCCGCAGCCGAGTCGATCACGGGGTCGGTGTTCGGCATCGCGAGGATCGCGCAGTAACCCCCGGCCGCGGCCGCGGCCGTTCCGCTCGCGATCGTCTCCTCGTCCTCGCGACCCGGCGTGCGGAGATGGACGTGCGGATCGACGAACGCCGGCGCGACGACGAGACCATCTGCGTCGACTACACGGTGCTCGTTTGTGTCGAGGTCGGTTCCAAGCGCCGCGATCACACCGTCGTCCACGCGAATGTCGAGCGTCGCATCGACGCCCTGCGCTGGGTCGACGACGCGGGCCCGGCGCACGACGACGTTGTCGCCCGGCCTCTCTTTGACGAAGAGCATCACGCCACCTCCACCGGGTCGCCGACCGGCACCGGCGCGGGCGCACCGACGAGCAGGTCGTAGAGGACTGCCATCCGCGTCACGAGCCCGGCACGCACTTGCGCCTCGATCAGGGCGTCGGCGTGGTCGGCGACGCGCGGGTCGATCTCGACGCCCCGGTTCATCGGCCCCGGATGCATCACCTTCTGGCCCGGACGCAGCCGCTCGGGCGTCACACCCCACCGCGCCGTGTACTCGCGCAGTGACGGGACGTAGTTCGCGCCCTCCTGCATCCGCTCGCGCTGCATCCGCAGCACGTAGACGACGTCGGCCGCGGCGATTGCACCGATGTCCGTCGTCGTCTCGCACCCCATCGCCTCGATCCCGCGCGGCAGAAGCGCCGGCGGCGCGACGAGCGTGACGTGCGCGCCCATCAACGCGAGCGCCTGAATCAGCGAGCGTGCAACGCGCGAGTGCAGCACGTCGCCGACGATCGCGACGTGCAGGCCGTCGATGCGCCCGAGCTCCTGCTTGATCGCGTACAGGTCGAGCAGCGCCTGCGTCGGATGCTGGTGCTTGCCGTCGCCGGCGTTGACGACGTGCGCTTCCGTCGCGCGGGCGACCAGCTGCGGCGCGCCGATTTGCGGGTGGCGGATGACGATCACGTCGGGGTCGTATGCGCCGAGCGTGATCGCGGTGTCCTTCAGCGACTCGCCCTTGTCCACCGACGAGCCGCTCGACTTGATCGACATCGTGTCGGCCGACAGCCGCTTCGCAGCGAGCTCGAACGACGACGACGTCCGCGTCGACGATTCGTAGAAGACGTTGATCACGAGCCGTCCCTTGAGCGTCGGCAGCTTCTTCACCTCGCGTTCGAGGCTCCGCTCGAACGTCCGCGCCGTCGCGAGCAGCCGCTCGAGATCGTCGCGTGTGACGTCGCGGATCGAAATGAAATGCCGCCGTGCCGGCGGCTCGGGCGGACGCAGGTCCTCCCGCATGACGTGGATGTCACCCATGCTGTTCCTCCGGTTTTGCGACGAGCAGGACTTGGTCGACCTCGTCGATCTCGACGAGCTGCACCTGGATCCGCTCGTCGCGCGAGGTCGGAAGGTTCTTGCCGACGTAGTCGGGGCGGATCGGAAGCTCGCGGTGGCCGCGGTCGACGAGCACGGCGAGCTGGATCCGCTGGGGCCGGCCGTAGTCGAACAGCGCTTCGATCGCGGCGCGGATCGTCCGGCCGGTGTAGAGGACGTCGTCGACGAGGACGACGGTCTTGCCTTCGAGCGGGAAGTCGAGCGAGGTCGAGCGGACGACCGGTTGGGGGTGGAGCGGCGCGCCGCCGCCGCGCACCTGGACGTCGTCACGGTAGAAGGTGATGTCGACCGCGCCGATCGACGGCGCCTCGCCGGAACGCTCGTCGACGAGCCGCCGCAGCCGCTGCGCGAGCGGGACGCCGCGCGTCTGGATGCCGACGAGCGCGACGCGGGACAGATCGGGGTTCCCCTCGATGATCTCGTGCGCGATCCGCGACAGCGTCCGACGGAGCGCCTGATCGTCGAGGAGGACGGTTCCGGCCGGGACCTCGGCCACGCTCAAGGCGCGCAGGGGTCGGCGGGAATGAGGGTGTGCAGCGTCATTCGACTCCTTTCCGGCCTCACTGGACCGGGTTAAAGGGTTCGTGTCGCGCGGGACTGTAGCCGCGGCGTCGGACGAACAGCGCCGCCCACTGCCGCGCGTCGAGATCGCGTGGGTTCGCGCGCGCGTCGAACCCGAGCTCGACCGCCGCGCGCTTCAGCTGCCTCGGGGTCACGAGCGCGCGCATTCCCTCGCGGAAGCCGCGTCCGACAAAGCGTTCGTACGCCGGCGCGTCGGCCGGGTCGACGAGCGGGCCCTCGCGGCGCACGGCCCGGAGCACGGCGGCGTCCACGCTCGGCGGCGGGGCGAAGCAGCACCGCGGCACGCGACGCTCGAGCGTGAGCTCGTGCCATGCGCCCCACTCGACCCCGAGCCGCGTGCTGGGCCACACGGCCGTCCGCTTCGCCGCGAGCCCCCACTCGACGATCACGTCGGCGGCGCGCAGCGGGATGGCCGGGTCGAGGATGCGCCGCAGGATCGCCGTGCCGGCTGCGAACGGGAGATTTGCGACGACGCGAAACGGCTCGTCCGGCAGCTCGACCTCGAGCGCATCGGCCTCGACCACATCCGCGAACCTCCGACGGAGGCCCGCGGCGAGCGCCGGGTCGCGCTCGACCGCGATGACGCGCGCGCCCGCGCGGGCCAGTGCGCCCGTCAGAACGCCGCTGCCGGCTCCGATGTCGACGACAAGCTCGCCCGGCCGAACTCCGGCCGCGCGAACGAGCTCCGCTGCGAACGCGCTACTGCGGAGGAAGTGCTGCGCGCGCGGGCGCGGCGACTGTCGCGCGCGCACGCACACGGAAGAAGACTGCGGTCGTGGTCATGCGTCTCACAGCCTAATCGGCACCGTCAGCCACTGCCGAGCGCCGAGCGGATCTTGGCGACGGCCTCGGTCTCGGCCGCCTCTCCACCACCCGCAGCGTCGGCGACCGACTGCGCGACGTCGAGCACGAACGAGCGGTATGCCCCCACCTCGTCGGGCGCCTTCGACTGCAGCAGCGCGACCGACGATCGGAGCGCCTCGAGTGTCTGCTGCTCGATCTGTTCCGGATGCGACGTGACGCCGAAGCCGGTGCCGCCGCCCTTGCCGGCTACCTCTTTCACAACCGCGCTCGGACTGTTGCTGCGCGCCTCGGCGACATGCTTCGCAAGCGCACCCGCCTCCTTGAACGTGTCGAAGAAGCTCCGGTCGCTCAGCGAGACGAGCAAGCCGGCGCCGGTCACGCCCTTGTGGAGGGTCTCGAGCTCCTGGTCGGTCAGCGCCTCGGCCATGTCGCGCGTTGTTCCAGGCCGCCCGAGCCCGAAACGTTACGGCTCGGCGACGAGATCTCCCGGCTCGGTGCCGGCCTCGATAGCTTCCTTCGCCGCGTCGAGCTCGGACTCCGGGACGAGGATTGCGACGGCGTCCGCGTCCGCCTCTCGCTCGAGCTCAGACGCGATGCCGGCGGTCCGGAGGATCTGCCGGATCTCCTCCGCCTCGTTCGAGTCTGCCGCGACGGCGGCGTGCACCATCTCGCTCACTGAGCGCCGGATGATACGGGGTCGGGCTCGCGCCGGTGGACGGCGCCGCCCTTGACGAGCTGCGGCGCGCCACGCTCGGGGAACGGCACCTCGATCACGTCGAAGTCCTTCGGGACGACCGTCTCCGGAAAGATCGCCCGTGCCTCCTTCGCGATCTCGGGGCCGAAGTAGCGGTTGGAGAGATGGGTCAGCGCCAGCATCCTCACCTCGGCGCGACGTGCGACGTCCGCGGCCTGCGTTGCGGTCTGGTGGAGCGTCTCGGCGGCGCGGTCCCGATCGTCGTCCGCGAAGGTCGACTCGGTGACGAGCACGTCCGCGCCCCATGCCGCCTCGACGATCTCTTCGGTCGGTGCCGTGTCGCCCGTCACGACCAGCTTGCGTCCGTCGCGCTGCGCCCCGAGAACCTGATCCGGCTGGACGACGCGCCCGTCGACATCGACCGGCTCGCCCCGCTGCAGCCGCCCGCGCAAGACCGCAGGCACGCCGAGCGCGTCGGCGGACCCGACGTCGAAACGGCCGGGACGCATCCGTTCGATCAGAGACCAGCCGAGCGACGAGACTCCGTGCGCTACGCCGAACGTCGCGAGCCGGAAGCCGTCCCGCTCGAGCGTGTCGCCCGGCGCTAGCTCGACGAGCTCGAGCTCATATGACAGCTTCCCGAGCACGCGACGCAGTGAGCCGATCAGGTCGACGAGGCCGCGCGGGCCGTAGATCGTCAGCGGGAGCTCGCGGCCGCGCAGCGCGAAGGTCTTCAGCATCCCTGGCAAGCCGAGCACGTGGTCGGCGTGGAAATGCGTCAGGTAGATCTCCTGGAGGTCGACGAGGCCGACCGACGAGCGCAGCAACTGCCGCTGTGTCCCCTCCGCGCAGTCGAACAGCAGCCGGTCGCCGCCGCGCCGGACGAGTAGCGCCGCCGGCGCCCGTTGCGCCGTCGGCATCGAGCCGGACGTGCCGAGAAACACGATGTCGAGATCCATGTCGCGATTCTAGGATGGGTGCTCAAGCGCCCTTTCGCCGCGGCCGATACAGACGACCGAGGAGCCATGTCCAGGGCTGCGGCAGGCCATCGCACGAATCCACGACGGGCGCTCGGGCGCTCGATCACGCTCATGCGCGTTTTTCTCGCGTCCAGCGCCGTGATCCTGATCGTCGGCGGGGTCGGTCTCAGCTGGGTGCTCAGCCGGACGCTGGAACGACAGGCGCTCGTCGACGCGCGCACGAGCCTGACGCAGTACGTCGGCGGCGTCCTCAGCCCGCAGCTTCTCGACGGCGGCCGGCTTCGGGTTTCGGGGTCGCTTCCGGGAACGGTCGCGTCTCAGCTCCGCCAGCAGCCCGAGCTCCGTGTCGTCAAGGTCTGGCGTGCGGATGGCGTCCTCGCATGGACGAACCTCGCCCCCGAGCGCATCGGCCGTCGATTCGACCTCGACGGCGATCTCGGCGAGACCATCCGCGAGCGCCGCGCCACGGCGTCGTTCGACGATCTCGGCAGCGACGAGGACCATGCCGAGGCGGGGCTACATCTGCGCCACGTCCTCGAGGTGTATGCCCCGATCGCGAGTGCCGACGGGCGCCACGTGCTCGGCGCGTACGAGATCTACGCGAGCCCGCACCACCTGGAGTCGTTCATCGCCTCGCGCAAGCACGTGGTCTGGATCTCCGTCGCCGCCGTCTTTGCTGCGTTGTACGCCGCTCTCGCCCTGCTCGTGCGCGGCGCGTCCGCGACGCTGACGCGCCAGGCGGACGCGCTCCGGGCACGGTCGCGTGACCTGCTCGATGCGTACGGGCGCCTCGAGGAGCGTTCGCTCGAAGCGATCGAGACGTTGAATGCAACCGTCGACGCACGGGATCCGTACACGGCCGGCCACTCCGCCCGGGTCCAGCGAATCGCCCTCGCCGTCGCGGACGAGCTCGGAGTCGCGCAGACGCGGCTGCCGGTCATCCGGTACGGCAGCCTCTTCCACGACATCGGGAAGATCGGCGTTCCCGACGCGATCCTCGGCAAGGAAGGGCCGCTGACTCCTGCCGAATACGACGTGATCAAGCGTCATCCCGCGGACGGCGCGGACATCGTGGCGAAGCTCGGCAGCCTGCGCGACGCGGTTCCGCTGATCCGCCATCACCACGAGCGGTGGGACGGCTTCGGCTATCCCGACGGTCTGCGCGCGGAGGAGATTCCGACCGAGGCATGCGTCGTCGGGCTCGCTGATGCGTGGGACGCGATGACGAGTGACAGGCCGTACCGTGCCGCGCTCGGGATCGCCGAGGCCGCGTTGCAGGTACGCGCCGGACGCGGCACGCAGTTTTCGCCGACGGTCGTGGACGCGTTCTTCCGCGCGCTGCGCCGGCAACCGGCCGTGTTCGAGCCGCCGCACGTCGAGGTCGACGCCGCCTCCGCCGGCTGAGCCCGCGATAGGCTCGGCGCGTGCGCGACGGCGGACCCGTCCACGTCACGTCCTGGGGTGAGGGCACCGACGACCGAGTCGTCCTCGTGCACGGCAGCATGGCCGCCGGCCCCGAGACGTGGCACGACCAGCAACCGCTCGCCGGCGACCGCTTGCTCATCGTCCCCGACCGCCGGAGCTACGGCGACAGCCCCGATGGCGACGGCGATTTCGAGCGCGACGCCGAGGACGTCGCGGAGCTGCTCGACGACGGTGCGCATCTCGTCGGGAACTCGTACGGGGGGGTCGTCGCGTTGCTCGCCGCCGGACGGCGGCCGGACGCGGTTCGCTCGCTCGCGGTCGTGGAGCCCCCTGCACTCGGCCTCGTCCGCAGGCTTGACACGGTCGAGGAGTTCATCGCCGGAGTGGGCGCGGCACGCCGCGAGGCAACAGACGGCGCCGACTATGCGCGCCGGTTCATCGCGTCGTTCGGATTCGCGCCGCCGGAACGCGAGCCGACGGGGCGCGCGCTCCGCGCTGCGACGGCCTCCTGGCGCGAGCGGCCGCCGTGGGAGGCGGTCGTGCCGCTCGACGCCCTCGCCGCCGCGTCGTTTCCGACGCTCGTCGTCCGCGGCGCGTGGGACGTCGCGCCGCCCGAAGCGCGACGCCTCGGCCGCGCGGTCCTCCATTCGGTGTGCGACGTCCTCGAGGACCGTGTGGGTGCGGAGGGCGTCACGATCGCCGGCGCGGCACACGCGGCGCAACGAGGCGTGTCGTTCAACGACGAGCTGCGCTCGTTCTGGCAGCAAGTTGCATGACCGACGTCCGCGAGCAGCTGCGCCGCGACGTCGACCGGCGGACGTACGACGAGATCCGCGAGCTGTGGAAGCGCCATTCGATCGCCGAGGACGAACGCGACCTGCCCGGGCTCATCTCGACGCTGACCGACGATTGCGTCTACGAGCTGGTGCAGACGGGTCACCGCTGGGAGCGGCATGAGGGCGCTGCCCGCTTCTACACCGAGCTGCTGACCGCGTTCCCCGACATCACGTTCGACCTGACCGACATCGTGATCGGCCCGCAGGGCGTCTGCGAGGAGGCTGACGTCGCCGCGACCCACGCCGGCAAGTGGCTCGGCATCCCGCCGAGCGGCGAGCGCCTGACCTGGAAGGTCGCGATCTTCTTCCCGTGGGACGACGCGCGGCGACGGTTCCGGGGCGAGAGGGTCTACACCGCCGGATTACCGCTGACCGATCTGCTCGCCTAGGAGGAGGGTTTGGCGGGACGTCGCACGGCCGTGTCTCGCCAAGCCTCCTACGGGAGCACGAGCCGCTGCCCGGGGACGAGGGTCGTCCCGGAGAGGCGGTTCCGATGCTCGAGCTTCCAGACGCCGTCACGCGGATCACCGGCGTAGTGCGAGGCCGCGATCGACCAGAGCGTGTCGGTCGGCTTGACGACGTAGGCCTGCGGGTGGCCGGCGCCCCCGGACGGGCGGGCGTAGGTGCCGACGAGCAACGCGGCTGCGAGAATGAGGATGAGGAGTTTCGGGAACATGTGTTCGCATGGTAGCGAACAGGTGTTCGGTCCGTCAAGCGAGCGTCACGAGCTCCGGCGTCAGCCGCGCCGCCCGGATGTTCAGGACGAGCATGGCCCGCGAGGGCGCCGACCGGCGCTCGGTCGGCGACCCTGGGTTGAGCACCCAGAGGTGCTGGAAGCGCTCGACCTGGGGAACGTGGGTGTGCCCGTACACGACGGCGCCGCAGTCGGGGAACCGCGCGGCGAGCCGCGCCTCTCGCCCCGCGCGCGGCCCCGGGATGTGAACCATCCCGATCCGGAGATCGCCGACCTCGACGACGCGTTCGTGCGGCAGCGATTCCTTGAGCGACGGCTCGTCCATGTTCCCGTAGACCCCTTCGACCGGCGGGCCGATCGCCCGCAGCTCGTCCAGGAACGCCGCACTGACGAAGTCGCCGCCGTGGAGGATCAGGTCGGACCCGCGCAGCAGGCGGATGCACTCGTCGGGCAGCACGCGCGTGCCGCGCGGAAGGTGTGTGTCCGAGATGACGGCGACGCGCGTCAGCGCCGCGTTTCTATCGTTTTTGGAAGGCGCGCGCGAACGTCGCGGACCGCTCGCTGTTCCACTCCGCGTGCAGCTCGACGCGGACGCGGTAGGTTCCGCGCGCGAGCCGTGGCAGCTTGAAGCGGATCGTCGTGTCGTTCCCGCCGTCGCCGGTCGCGGAGCTGATGACGCGCTTGGCGCGGAGAAGCGTCACCTTCCACGTGTAGCCCTCGTCGGCCGAGATCGTGAACCAACGGCCGAGACTGCGGAAGTCCGCGTGCGCGCCGGCGACCGTGGTCGAGTGCCGCCACGCATGGAGCGCGCCGCGACAGCTCCGGTTCTGCGCTGCGGCGGCCTTCACGATCGCGTACGAGCCGCGATGCGACCCGTCCACGTACTCGAGGCCACTTTGCCAGCCGGTGAGCGAGATCTCGTCGACGAGGTGGAAGATGTTGTAGAGCGCAACCCCTGGATCGCATGCGACCTGCGCCATCAACTCCGAGTAGAACGTTCCCTGCGTCGTGTCGTCGACGGCCGGGACGGTTTCGTTGCCGGTGTAGGACGCCGCCTTGTCCGGCATCACGCGGGCCTGCCATCCCGACTCGTCCACGACGAGACGGACGAACGGGCCGGGCCCGGACGCGCCCCCGGCTTCCTGGAAGAGCGGCTGCGCAGTGCCGTGGAACGCGTCCCACCAGGCCTGCTTGAATCGGTCGAGGTTCGCGCAGCCGACGTTCGGCCACGCGAAGCCGATCGACGGGCCGTCGGTGTTCGTGCGCGGGTAGCAGTGCAGCGACACGTCGTCGACGATCGGCCGCGTGCGTCCGCTGGCGCGGTACGCGGCGCCGATCTCGCCGAGGAAGGACAGCGGAGAGTGTGAGACGTTGCTCGGTGCGTCCGGATCGTCGTTGCCGCGCGGCGAGAAGCCGAAGCCGATCACGTCGATGTTCGGGTTGACCGACTTGAGCGCGTCGTAGCAGGCGGCCATCGCCGTCTCCTGCTCGGAGCCGGCGACGCCCTTGTCCGCACTGTCGTACTGCGGCTGATGGAACCGCGTCTGGTTTCCCTCGTTGAGGCAGATGATCTTCGTCACGGCGGGGTAGCGCCGCGCCACCTGGGCGGCGAACTGGGCGAAGAGCTGGATCCCGTTCGGCGTGTCCACGAGCGCCCGGGCCTTCGCGGGATAGATCGAGAAGACGAGGTCGACACCGTGCGCGAGCGCCTGCGGGACCGAGCGGTCGAGGAACGGCTGGTCGACGATCGTCGTCGGTCGCGTCGGGTCCCACTGGACCGTGACCCGGTTCTCGTTCATGCCGAGGTCGTTCAGCGTCGAGAAGAACCGCGCGCCCGAGTCGTTCGCGTACTTTCCCGCGTCGTCGGTGACGCCGAAGGTCGTCGCGGACGCTGCTCCGGCCAGGACCAGCATCGCGCACAACGAGAAAAGCGCCGCAACGGCCCGCATGCTTCGTCTCTTCGGCAGGTCAGCGCGGTGAGTTGAGTACCGCTTCGAGGAGCTTTGCGGCGCCGAACCGGACCGGATCGTCGGCGGGCAGGCCGGTCTCCGCCTCGGCGTCGGCGATCGCACCGCGGGCGCCCGCGTCGTCGAGCGCGGACGTGTTGAGCGCGACGCACGTGACCTTCGCGGGACGCAGCCTGAGCGACATCCGCTCGTGCAGGTCGACGAGCTCGGACAGACTGGGGATCGGGGATCGCGTCGCGTCCCCCTCGACCTCGGTCCGGCCGGCCTCGTGGCAGAGCACGTACAGGTGCGGCGCGCTGCCGTGGATCAGCCCCAGCGTGACGCCCGAATAGGCCGGATGCTGGAGCGCACCCTGGC
>JBJMJS010000025.1:0-10273 GCA_045806225.1 Gaiellaceae bacterium | reverse complement strand
GCGCACAACGCCGCCGTCTGGGAGCACGGCCTGCTCGTGGTCGTCCCTAGAGGCGTGGTGCTCGACAAGCCGCTGTACGTGCGCGTCACGAACTCGCGCGACGACGGCGCGCTCTTCTGGCGCCTGCTCGTCGTGGCCGAGGAGGGAGCGCGGTTCACGCTGGTCGAGGAGGTCACCTCGGCGACGCCGGAGCTTCACGCGTACACGAACGCCGCCGAGGAGTTCTTCCTCGAGCAGGGCTCGAAGTTCGAGTACGTCTCGATCCAGAACCTCTCGCGCGAGACGTGGCACTTCGCGACGCACCACGCGCGTGTCGAGCGTGACGCCGAGCTCGACTGGGTCGCCGGCGGATTCGGATCGAAGCGCGGCAAGGTGCGGATCCAGAACGACCTCGCCGGCGAAGGCGCGACCTCGCGCGTCACCGGCGCGTACTTCACCGACGGCGAGCAGCACCTCGACTACGACACGTTCCAGGAGCACATCGCGCCGAACACGATGTCGGACTTCGCGTTCAAGGGTGCGTTGCGCGACACCTCCACCGCCGTCTGGCGCGGGATGATCCGCGTCGAGCGAGACGCGCAGAAAACGAACGCGTACCAGGAGAACCGGAACCTGATGCTGTCGCCGACGACGCACGCGGTCCCGATCCCCGGTCTCGAGATCCTCGCGAACGACGTCCGGTGCACGCACGGCGCGACGGTCAGCCGCGTCGACCGCGAAGAGCTCTTCTACGCGATGGCGCGCGGCCTCTCGCGCGGCGAGGCCGAGCGGCTGATCGTCCGCGGCTTCTTCCAGAACATCCTGGACCGGATCGAGTTCGAGGCGGTGCGCGAAGCGCTCGCCGACGCCCTCGAGGCACGCATCCCGCGCGCGTAGCCTCGCTCGACGGCTGATCGCGGCCGCTAGTCGCCGGCCCCGCGTGGTGCCATACTCCGCCGGTGCGCCTCGCGGCACGCGTCGTCTGGACGCTCGGCGCGATCTCAGCGTCGCTGTTCGTCGCTGTGCCCGATGGCGCCGCGGCCGTCGTCGGAAAGCAGCGCGTCCTGGCGGCTCTGGTGTCCTACGGCCCGAGGCCGTATGCGCGCGCCGACGTCACCGCCGCCTTCCAGCAGGCCGATGCGTTCTTCCGCCGCTCCTCGTTCGGCCGCCTGTCGCTGAGCACGACCGTGACGCCGTGGCTCAACGGCGGCCTCGCGGAGCCGTCATGCGGCGCCTCGGCGGAAAGGATGTTCGCGCCGCTTCGGTCGGTGTCGACGTCGGCGGGATTCGCGCCTGCGGACTACGACCGGATCATCTATCTCGTCGCCGGCCCGGACTGCGGCTTCCACGGGATCGAGGGCGGCAACGAGGTGATGATCGTCACGCAGCCCGACGCGCACCTCCTCGTGCACGAGCTCGGGCACACCTTCGGGCTCCCGCACGCCGGCGCGTCCTCGGTCTGCGCGACGTACTGCGTCACACAGGAGCAGGGCGACCTCTTCAGCCCGATGGGGATCGGGTTCACCGACTTCAGCGGGTACGAGAAAGAGCAGCTCGGATGGATCCCGCGGCAGCCGCGGGTCACGCGCGCCGGCCAGTACGTGGTCGAGACGCTCGGCGGCACGCTGGCCCGCCAGGCGGTGGTGATCACCGCGCCCGAAGGCGAGTACTGGTTCGAGCAGCGTCCGGCGCTGGCGACGCCGGCGCTGATCGTCCGGCTCGTCCAACCCGACACGTTCTCGCGCGCGTTCATCGCGCCGAGCACGATGTTGCTCGCGCCGATCCGGTCGGGACACCCCACGATCACCGCCGGCCAGACCTTCCGTATCGCCGGTGAGTTCTCGGTGACCGTACGGCGTGCTGCGCGCGTCCCGCTGCGCCTCCGCGTCAGCCTCGCGGCGACCCTCCACTAGGGACGGAGCCGCGATCGGCCCGGATACCATGGCCGTATGGCCGTGACCACCGAGGCGCCGAAGCTCGACGCGCACAAGCTGCGCGCCGACTTCGCCGTCTTCGACGAGCTCGTGAACGGCAAGCCGGTCGCCTTCCTCGACTCGGCCGCGAGCGCGCAGAAGCCGCGGCAGGTGCTCGATCGGATGCGGACGTTCTACGAGCACGAGTACTCGAACGTCCACCGCGGCGTCTACAAGCTCGCCGAACGCGCGACCGCCGGCTACGAGGAAGCGCGGCAGAAGGCCGCGACGTTCATCAACGCTCCGTCGCCGCGCGAGCTGATCTTCACGCGCAGCGCGACCGAAGGCCTCAATCTCGTCGCATACGCCTGGGGGCTCGACAACCTCGGGCCCGGCGACGTGGTCGTCGCGAGCGAGCTCGACCATCACTCGAACTTCGTCCCGTGGCAGTTCATCGCCAAGCGAACCGGAGCCGAGTTCCGCGTCATCCCGACGGACGCGCAGGGCGAGCTCCACCTGGACGAGCTCGACGCGATCGAGCGCGCCGGCAACATCAAGGTCGTTGCGAACAACCTCGTGTCGAACTCGCTCGGGACGATCAACCCGGCCGAACGCCTGGCAGCGTGGGCGCACGAGCGGGGCGCGATCATGGTGGTCGACGCCGCCCAGGCTGCGCCTCACCGCGCGATCGACGTCCAGGCGCTCGACTGCGACTTTCTGGCGTTCTCGTCGCACAAGCTGTGCGGCCCGAGCGGGATCGGCGCACTCTGGGGCCGGAGCGAGCTGCTCGAGCGAATGTCGCCGTTCAACCTCGGCGGCCACATGATCCGACAGGTCAAGGTCGAGGAGACGACGTGGGGCCAGCTTCCCTACAAGTTCGAGGCCGGGACGATGCCGATCGCCGAAGCAGTCGGATTCGGCGCGGCGATCGACTACGTCGGCGGCGTCGGCCTCGACGCGATCGAGCGGCACGAGCACGAGCTGGTCGCCTACGCGCTCGAACGCCTCGCCGAGATTCCGGGGCTCGTCGCGTACGGCCCGCCGCCGGAGCGCCGCGCCGGCATCGTCTCGTTCAACCTCGACGGCATCCACCCCCATGACGTCTCGCAGATCCTCGACATGGAGAACGTCGCGATCCGCGGCGGCCACCACTGCACACAGCCGCTGATGCGCCGGCTCGGCGTCGCCGCGACCAACCGCGCGAGCTTCTACCTCTACACCATCCGCGAGGAGATCGACCGCCTCGTCGACGGACTGCACAAGGTCCATAAGGTTCTGGGCTAGATGTCGGAATTCGACCAGCTCTATCGCGAAGTCATCCTCGACCACTACAAGAACCCGCGCGGCCACGGGCTGCTCGAGGGCGCGGACGCCGAAGCAGACGGACAGAACCCGCTCTGCGGCGACGAGGTCTCGATCTACGTCGCGTTCGGGGACGACGGGGAGACGATCGACGAGGTGAAGTTCTCCGGCCGCGGCTGTGCGATCTCGCAGGCGGCGACGTCGATGCTGACCGAGCTCGTGCAGGGCCGCAGCGCCGCCGAGGTCGCGGCGCTGCCACGCGACGAGCTGCTCGAGGAGATCGGTATCCCGCTGACGCCGGTCCGCCTGAAATGCGCACTGCTCGGGCTGTCGACCCTGAAGCTCGCGCTGCACAAGGCAAAGGGCACGCCGCTGCCCGAGGAGTGGGCAGGCATGGCGGACGAGCTCGACCTGAAGTAGGCGCCGCGTGCCGTCGATCGACGTCTGCCCGGTCGAGGAGCTCCCGCCGGGGCATGTGAAGATCGTCTACGCCGGAACGCTCGCGATCGGCGTCTACAACCTCGGCGGCGAGTACTTCGGGATCGAAGACCGGTGCTCGCACGACGACGGACCGCTGTGCGAGGGCGACTTCGACGCGGACGAGGGCATCGCGATCTGCCCGCGCCACGGCGCGAACATCGATATCCGCAGCGGCCGCGCACTGACGCTCCCGGCCGTCGATCCCGTCGACACGTACGCTGCGCGCGTCGAGGACGGGACCGTCAAAGTCGACATTGGCTGACGCGCCGCCCGTCGTCCGCTGCTGGACGTCAACGGACGCGACGTACAACGCGTACCACGACCACGAGTGGGGCCGGCCCGTGACGGACGAGCGCGGGCTGTTCGAGCGCCTGTGCCTCGAGGGGTTCCAGTCGGGACTGTCGTGGCTGACGATCCTCCGGAAACGCGGCGCGTTCCGACACGCCTTCGCGGCGTTCGAGCCGGATGCGGTCGCGCGGTTCGGTGAGGTGGACGTCGAGCGGCTCCTGGGCGACGCGGCGATCGTCCGCCACCGCGGCAAGATCGAGGCGGCGATCGCGAACGCACGGGGAACACTCGAACTGCGCGAGCGTGGAACACCGCTGCACGAGCTCGTCTGGTCGCACCGTCCCGCCGAGCACCACTCGCCGCGAACCCGCGACGAGTGGCAGTCGACCTCGCGCGAATCCGTCGCGCTCTCGAAGGCGCTCAAGAAGGAGGGGTTCCGCTTCGTCGGCCCGACGACCGTCTACTCGACCATGCAGGCGTGCGGCGTCGTCAACGACCACCTCGTCGAGTGCCACGTGCACCACGAGGTCGAGGGCGAGATCGCAGCGGTCGTTCCACGGTAGGCGTCCGAGCCGGCGCCGCGAGCTAGGCTCTCTCCGTGCTCGACGATCGCGTTCGCGCAGTTCTCGATCGTCTGGAGCGTGAGGACGCCGACGAGCGCGCACGAGGGCTGCCGGCGGCGGAACGCGCGCGGCAGGTCGAGCCGACGACCGGCCGGTTCCTGTTCTCGCTCGTCGCGCCGCAGGCCGACTGCGAGGTGCTCGAGATCGGCGGTTCGCGCGGGTATTCGACGATCTGGATCGCCGCCGGCGTCCGCCACCTCGGCGGCCGCGTTCTCTCGCTCGAGCAGGACCCGCGCAAGACGACCGCGTGGCGCGCGAACCTCGCGGAGGCGGGGCTCGACGGCTGCGCCGACCTCATCGAGGGCGACGCGCACGAGACGCTGCCGGCGATCGATGACGTGTTCGACCTCGTCTTCCTCGACGCGGAGAAGGACGACTACGAGCAGTTGTTCGAGCTGGCGCGGACGAAGCTCGAGCCCGGCGCGCTGATCGTGGCCGACAACGTCCTGTCGCATTCGCACACCCTCGGCGCGTATTCGAGGGCGCGCCAGGCGGACGCGACGCTCGAGTCGGTGACGGTCCCGCTCGACCGCGGGCTGGAGTTGTCGGTCGTCCTGCGATAGGCGCCGGGCGGACCGCTACAGTGCGCGTTAACCGCGGAAAGGAGGTGGTCCGAGAGTGGAAGATTCTTGTTCGGGCAGTGGAGGTACCAGCGGGTAGAGGTGCGTCCCCGGACCTACGGGGAATCGCCTAGCCAGCGTGGGGGACGACGCGTTACGCGCCGCCCGGCTCTCGGGCCGAGGCAGGAAGCGCCTCTACAAATCCACCGCTGGTCACCGGATCAGAGGCCGCCGAAAGGCGGCCTCTGTCTTTTTACGAAGACGCAAGGGTCAGACCCTCCGGGTCTGACCCTCTTCGCGTGAGCCGGCCCCTCGAAAAGCGAAAGGGTCTGACCCGGAGGGTCAGACCCTTGAAAACGCCCCTAGAACGCCTTTCTGCGCCTTACGCCGCGACGAGCCGTGGGCTGACTTCCGCCAGCAGTGCGCCCAGCGCTTCTCGCAGCTCGGTGCGGACCTCGTCGTCGATCAGGAGGCCGTCGTCGTCGAAGCGCGTCTGCGCGCGTCCGACCGCGACCTCCGCGTCGGCGACCCGCGCGCCTGCGGTGGCGAGCGCCTTCCGCAGCTCGGCCTGCGCCCAAACCGCGCCGTACATCCCCGTGCTCGCACCGATCACGACCACCGGCTTGCCCCACAGCGCGCTCGCCCGGAACGGGCGCGATGCCCAGTCCACGGCGTTCTTGAGCTGGCCCGGGACGGACGAGTTGTACTCCGGCGTTGCGAACAGCACGGCGTCGGCGCCGGCGATCGCATCGCGCAGGAGCGCGGCTTCGAGCGGTGCCTCGTCGGTGTCGCGATCCTCGTTGTAGGGCGGCACCGACTCGAGCTCGCCGAAGATCTCGAGCTCGATCCCGTCGGGGAGAAGCTCCCCCGCAGCGCGGAGGAGCTTCGTGTTCTGCGAGTCGCGCCGGAGGCTGCCCGAGATCCCCAGGACTCGCATCTACGCCTCCTGCACCAACTGGACGTGGGCCGTCAGCTTGACGTCGTTCGCGAGCAGGTTCTCGCCCGACGGAAGCGGCGCGTTCCAGTCGATCCCGAACTCGGTGCGGTCGACCGTCGTCTCGAGGTCGAGACCGAGGCGCGTGCTCCCGTAGGCGTCGCTGATCGGGCCCGCGATCGCACCACGCAGCTCGACCGGCTTCGTGACGCCCTTCAGCGTCAGCTCGCCGTCGGCGGTGACGCGGCCGCCCTCGATCCGAATCTCCTTCGACTCGAACCGCAGCTCCGGATTGCGCTCGGCATCGAAGAACTCGGGCGAGAGCAGGTGCCCGGTCAGGTTCTCGTCCTCCGTCGTGATGCTCTCGACCTGGGCCGTGCCTACGAGCTTCCCGTCCTTCAGCGTCGCAGCGAAGTCCTCGAAGCCACCACGGAACGGGGTCAAGCCGTTGTGCACGACCGAGAACTGGACCGACGAGTGCTTCGGGTCCGACGTCCATGTGCCGGCCGGAACGCTCTGAACTGCTTCTGCAATCGTCACTGGTGTTTCCTCCCTCATCGCGCTATAGTTGAGTAGTCAACAATCTAGCGAGGAATCCTTGAGCCGTCAAGTATTGAGAGGACAAGCTTTCCAGGAGCGGCCGAGCCTAAACGCGTGGGTCAGCCTGCTCCGCGCCCACGCCTCCCTGACGCGCGCGCTGAGCGCCGAGCTCGTCCATGCCCACGGCCTGACGATCAACGACTACGAGGTGCTGCTCCACCTCGCCCGGGCCGACGAGCACCGGCTCCGCCGCGTCGATCTCGCCGAGCGCCTGCTGCTCACGGCGTCGGGGATCACACGGCTCCTCGACGGTCTCGAGCGGGCCGGCTACGTCTGCAAGGCCCACTGCGACTCCGACGCGCGGGTCACCTACGCGGTGATCACGGACGCCGGCTTCGCGAAGCTGAAGGAAGCTTCCGACACACACCTCGCCGGGATCCGCGCCCTCTTCGAGGATCGGTTCTCCGGCGACGAGGTCGAGACGCTGGGCGATCTGCTCGGGCGTCTCTCCAGCCCGGCCGACGCGAGCGACTGCAGCGTCCCCGACTAGGGCTGCGTCAACCGAGGCGCGGCCGGGGGACGTTCCTCGCCCTCGAGCCGCGGCAGCCAGTCGAGCCAGCGCGGGAAGTACCAGTTGCGCTCGCCGAGGAGCTTCATCGCGCTCGGGAGCACGACCGAGCGGATCAGCGTCGCATCGAGGAGAAGGGCAACCGCGACGCCGAAGCCCATCTGCTGGAACATGATCAGGTCGCCCATCGCGAAGCCGAGGAAGACCGCGACGATGATCAGCGCCGCGCCGGTGATGATCCGCGCGGTCGCCGCCACGCCGTGGGTGACCGCATCGGCCGTGACGCCCGTGGCGTCGTACCGCTCGCGGATCCGGCTGAGCAGGAACACCTGATAGTCCATCGACAGGCCGAAGAGGACGGAGAACAGGAACAGCGGCACCCATGCCTCGATCGTGTCCGCGTGGTGGAAGCCGAGGAGGCCGGCTCCGACGCCGTGCTGAAAGACGAGCACGAGCAGTCCGTACGCGGCACCGACGGACAGCAGGTTCAGCAGGACGGCCGTCGCCGCGACGACGACGGACCGGAAGACGATCGTCAAGAGGACGAACGTCATCCCGAGAACGAACAGGAAGACGTACGGTGCCGGGCTCGAGACCGACGTCAGGTAATCCGCGGTCTCCGCCGTCTCGCCGCCGACGAGCACGTTCCCAGCGGTGGCGCCGAACGCAGACGGGACGAGACGCCGACGAAGGTCGCGCACCGCGGTCACGGCAGCGCGGCCGTCGGGGTCCCCGCGGACGGGCACGACGAGTTGCGAGACGCCGCCGCGAGGAGCGCGCACGATCGTGCCTCCGCCCTCGAATCGCCGATCGCGCGCGAGCTCGTGTTGCAGTCTGCGCACGCCACTCTGCGCACCGGAACTCCCTGCGTCACGCGCAACGACGACGCGGACAGGGTTCGCCGTCGCGTGCGGAAAATCCCGTTGCAGCGCGACGAAGCCGTTCCGGGCGGCAAATCGATGGGGCAGCGTCGAGACGCCGTTCGAGCCGACGCGCAGCCCGAGCACCGGAATCGCGGCCAGCAGGAACACCCCGACTGCCGCGACGAGACTGATCGTGGGGCGCCGAAGCACCGCGGACACGATTGCGCGCCAGAACCGGCCCTCCGGGTTCGACGTCTCGAGCGACGCGCGGCCGACGAGCGGGATTCGCCATGCGTTCACACGGTCCCCGAGCAGGCCGAGGAGCGCCGGCAGCAACGTCAACGCCGCAACGACGGAGACGATCCCGACGAGGATTGCACCGAGCGCGAGGCTGCGCATCACGTTGTTCGGGACGATCATCATCCCGCACATCGCGACAACGAACGCCGTCCCGCTGACGAGGACCGAACGGCTCGCCGTCGCGCCGGTGCCGCCGATCGCGTCGACCGGCTCCGCACCGGCGGCGCGTTCTTCGCGATAGCGCGACACGACGAACAGGGAGTAGTCGATCCCGAGCGCGAGGCCCATTCCGGTGAGCATGTTGATGATGAACACGGAGAGGTCGAACGCCTGCGAGAGCACCGCCACGAGCCCGAGCGCGACGACGATCGAGATGATCGCCATCAGCAGCGGGACGAGGCCGGCGACCACGGTGCCGAAGACGAGCAACAACACAACGAGCGCCGCCGGAATCCCGAATCGGAGCTCACCGGACTTGAGATCGTGCTGCGACAACGTGTTGACGTCGTAGTCGTTCGTCGCATCACCCGTGATCGCGACGGCGAACGCCGGGTCGGCGTTGCTGCGCGCGACGACGTTTTCGACGGCGCCCGCGTCGTCGCTCGTCCGGATCAGGATCGGGACGAGCAGCGCGTGACGATCCGCCGACACGGTGCCGCCGGCGCCGGTCCGGTAGGCGAGCTCCACGTTCGAGACGACACCCGTCGCGCGCACGCCGGCCACGAGCCGCGAGACGAAGCCGCGAAATGCGGGCGACGCGACCGTGTCGCGCGACGAGCGCACGTCGATGAAGTCGCTCACGGCATGGTGTGGATCAGGGGGGAATGCCCGGTCGATCGCGGCTGCCGCACGTTGCGACTCCGGGTCGTTCGTCGGATGGCCGTTGGTGGTCAGGCTCCCGAGTGCAAGGACGAGCGCCGCGGCGGCCAGGGCCATCACGGCGATCCACGCGATGATCGTCGCCCGCCGGTGGCGACTGCACACGCGCGCGAGGCGCTCCGTAACGGCCATGCGACGAGTGTTGCGCCGGCGAGGCCGGGTGTCTAGGTGGCTCGTCGAAGCTGGTCGTCGAGCGGGACGAGCGGCATGCGGAACGTCTCGACCGCGGCCGTGTCCGCGACAACGTTGTCGCCGTGCTCCAGCATCGTCAGCAGATCGTTCGTCAGCGGGATGTCACCCGGCAGGCGCTCGGTGACCAGCGCGTTCAGCCGCATCAGCGGGACGGGGACGTGGACGGACGGCCGGCGCGAGCGCCGGACTCGCTTGAGCCGCTCCCAGAACTCGTTCCAGGTGACCGCGTCGGGGCCGCCGAGCTCGAAGATTCGTCCCTCGACGCCGTCGCGGTCGACCGCGAGCGCGAAATACGCCGCGACGTCGTCGATCCAGATCGGCTGAATCCGCCGCCTGCCCTTGCCGATGATCGGCGTCACCGGCGCGAGTCGCGCGAGCTTCACGAACGTCGGCAGGATCCCGCCGTCGCGCGCGAAGACGAAGCTCGGCCGGAAGATCACGAACGGAATGCCGGACTCCTGCACGAGCTGCTCCGTCTGCCACTTCGCGCGGAAATACGGGACGAGGTCTTTCGTCTCCTCGCCGGTGCCGAGCGCGCTCATGTGGACGAAGCGGCGGACACCCGCCTCCCGCGCCGCCGCGAGCAGGTCGCGCGTGCCGTCGACCATGACCCGCTGGAAGCGCGCGTCAGGCCCCTGCCGGACCGCAACGAGATGCACGACCGCGTCGCAGCCGTCGACGGCGCGACGAATGCTCGCGGCGTCCGTCATGTCCCCCTCCGTCACGGTCGCGCCCCACGACTCGAGCCGGCCCGCGTGCCGGGGGTCGCGGGCGAGCGCGCGCACCGGCTTGTCCTGCGCGCGCAATGCATGAACCACGTGGCCGCCGACGAAACCGGTCGCGCCGGTGACG
>JBJMJS010000024.1:0-18320 GCA_045806225.1 Gaiellaceae bacterium | reverse complement strand
GTCCGCTTCAGGATCCGCGACCGCGGGTCCTCGGCTCGGTAGACGCGGTGCCCGAAGCCCATGATTCGCTTTCGATTGGCGAGCGCGTCCTGCACCCACTTCTCCGGGTCGCCCATTCGCGTCACCTCCTCCAGCATCGGCTTCACGTACGCGGGCGCCCCGCCGTGCAGCGGCCCGGACAGCGCACCCACGGCCGCCGACAGGGCCGCGCCGCAGTCTGCGCCCGTCGACGCGACGACGCGCGCGGTGAAGGTCGATGCATTCAGCCCGTGCTCGGCGGTGCAGATCCAGTACGTGTCGATCGCCTTGACCGCGCGTGGATCGGCTTCGCCGCGCCAACGCAACAAGAACTTCTCCGCCGCCGTCTTGCCATTGGCGACAACGTCGTCGGGAACGGCGTCCGTCTTGCCGTCGGCGACGCGTGCGGAACGCGCGACGATCGACATCATCTGCGCCGACAGGCGGCCGAGATCCTCGCGTGCCTGCTCGACCGAGATCTCGTTGAGCTTGCCGAGCTTCCACCCGCCGCCGAGGCGCGCGGTCTCGGCCTGCAGATCGGCCGGCGCATTGCCCGTCAACCCCACCGGCTCGTACGGCTCAGGGTCGGGCATCGTCGATTGGAGGTCGTCGTCGACGAGGAGCCCCCACACGTTCTCGTACGGGACCTTCCCGATCAGCGGCTCGACGTCGACGCCGCGGTAGCGCAGCATCCCGCCGTCGCGATCGGGCTCCATGATCTCCGTCTCGACGGCGACGACGCCCTCGAGCCCGGGCCGGAAATCGCTGTTGTTGCTCACGTCGCTTCCTCCAACTCGATCTCGCGGCCGACCGACCGCTTGCGCGCCGCCTCCAGCACGAGCGCTGCAGCTGCTGCGTCCTGGATCGCGACCCCTACGGACTTATACAGGGTGACCTCATCGCGGGAGCGCCGTCCCGGCTTCGCGCCGGTAACCAGCTCGCCGAGCTCCGCGTGCACGCGCGAGGGGTCGATCCCGACGAGCTCAGGGGCCCCGGCGGGCGGTGATGCGAGCGCCGAGTCACGGGACTCGACGACGAGCGTCGCCTGGGCGACGGTCGCGTCGTCCACCTCGCGGCCCGCGGGATTCAGACCGACCGAGTTGACGTGGGTGCCCGGGCTGAGCCACTCGCGGCGCACCACCGGCTCAGCCGCGTGCGTCGCCGCGGCGACGATGTCGGCGCCGCGGATCGCCTCGTCGTACGAGGACGCTGCGGTCGCGCCGATCTCGTCCGCGAACGCACGGACGCGGTCGGGATCGCGGCCGGCGACGCGGATCTCGGCGATATCACGAACACGCGGGATCGCGCGTGCGTGCGTGTGCGCCTGCACGCCCGTCCCGATGATCGCGAGCACGCGCGCGTCGTCGCGGGCGAGCAGCCGCGTCGCGAGCGCGGATCCCGCCGCCGTACGGGTTGCGGTGATGTGCGTGCCGTCCATCAGCGCGATCGGCGTTCCCGTCTCGGGATCGAACACGCAGATCACCGCCTGGTGCGTCTCGCGGTCGACGTTGTGGGGGAACAGCGTCACCAGCTTGCAGACGAGCCCCGCCGACGGGAGGTACACCGGCATCGCACCGAGCAGCGCGTCGCGTTCGGCGACGAGCGCCGCGATTCGCGGTGGCAGCGAGGCGTTCCCTGCGGACAGCTCAGCGTGTGCGGCAGCGAGCGCGTCGACCAGCCGGTCGAGGTCGAGCAGCTCGCTGACGTCCTCCTGCGAGAGGAAGAGCATCCGTCAGCTGAGCTTCTTCAGCAGTCCGAGCGCCTGCTGGTTCCACGGCACACGGTGGGTGACGCCGGCAGAGCCGACGCGGTTGCGATTGGCGAGATACCAGTCGTAGGTCTCGGTCAGCGCCGCCTCGTTCGAGAGACGAGGTTGCCACCCGAGGATCCGCTGCGCCTTCGAGACGTCCACGAACGAGTCCTTGTGCGCCGTCTTGTAGTGCCACTCGGCGAGCGGCGAAACGCGCAGCAGCTCGAGCGCGCGCAGGGCGAGCTCGGCAGGCTTCACCGGGACGGGCTGCAGGCGCGACGTCGAACGCGCGTGCACGATCAGCGAGCCCACGTCGTCGCGGACGGTCCCGAACTCCGTCGCGCCGACGTTGAACGTCTCGCGTGCCGCGCCGGGTGCGGCGGCTGCGCGGACGATCGCATCGACGAGGTCGCCGACCGCCAGGAGCTGGTAGCGGTTGTCGCCCCGGCCGAGGATGTAGATACGACGGCCCTCGCGGATCCAGTCGAACAGGATCTCGAACACGCCCAGGCGCTCGGGGCCGATGAAGGTCTTCGGCCGGATGATGGTGGTCTCGACCGCGGCCACACGGCAGAGCGCCTCGGCGTCGATCTTCGACTCGCCGTACCAGCCGACGCCGACAAGCGGGTCACTCTCCTCGATCGGGTGCTTCTCCGGGACGCCGTACACCGCCGTCGACGAGATGAACAGGACGCGGCGGGCGTCGGCGTCGCGCGCTGCGAGCAGCACGTTCTCGGTGCCGGCAACGTTGACAGAACGGATCGACTCGCGGGACGCCTGGATCGGCAGCGCGGCCGCCGCATGGACGACGACGTCGGCTCCGGCGACGAGCCGGCGGACGGCATCGCCATCGCGAATGTCGCCGCGGAGCTCCTCGACCGAGCGTTCGAGCTCGGGCTCGTCGAGCGGCACGACGTCGAGCGTCCGCACATCGTGGCCCTCATCGAGGAGACGTCGCGCAAGGTGCAGTCCGAGAAACCCGGCGCCGCCGGAGATGGCCCACAACATCGGGGTGACAGTAACGGGAGGAGTCGAGCCGCGGCGGCGAAATGGACCCGACGATGCGGCGCATGCTGTGCCTTGCCATCCTCCTTTTCGCCTTCCCGGCGACGGCCGCAGCTGCGCGCGTGGACCCGCAGATCGCGGGCCTCCAGGTCGCCCTGCGCGCCTACGGCCTCTACCTCGGCCCGATCGACGGAATCTCTGGGGCGGGGACGCAGCGGGGCGTCAGAGCGTTCCAGCGCCGCGCGGGCCTCCATGCCGACGGCCGGCTCGGGCCTGCGACGCGGCGCGCGCTCGGTCCCCTTGGGCGGCCGCTCTTCGGCCGGCGGACGCTGCACCGTGGCCACTTCGGCTGGGACGTCTCCGTCCTTCAGTTCCTGCTCGCCCGCCGCGGGGAGCTCGTCCCGGTCGACGGGTATTTCGACGGACGGACGGAGCGTGCGCTGCGTCGGTTCCAGCGCGCGCGGCACCTCGCCGCCGACGGAGTCGCGGGCACGCGGACGCTGACCGCGTTTCGCCGGCGTCCGGCGACGGCGGTGCATCCCGTCCTCGTCCGCGCCGTCACGTCGACGCCGGCGACGAAGGTGCGGACGCTGCTCAACTACTGGGCCGGGGTCTACGGCGTCGACGCGAACCTGGTGCGCGCGGTCGCGTGGATGGAGTCCGGCTACCAGACGAACCTCACGTCGAAGGTCGGTGCCTGGGGCGTGATGCAGATCCTCCCGCCGACGTGGAGCTACGTCGAGACGGTGCTTCTCGGCCGGCAGGTCCCGCGCACTGCGTCGGGAAACATCCGCGTCGGCGTGCTGTACCTCCGGCAGCTCCTACACGAGTTCGGCGGCAACGAGCGGCTTGCGCTCGGGGGCTGGTATCAGGGGCCGGCCTCGGTCCGCAAACGCGGCCTGCTCGGCGAGACGAAGCTCTTCGTCGCGAACGTGCTCGCCTTGCGCGCGACCGTCTGAGCCGGCACGCGCGTCGGCGGCTTCGAGTCCACCAGCACCGCAGCGGCAAGCAGCACGGCCATCCCGGCGACGCTCTCACCGAGGACGCTGCGAGGCAGCTTCGCGAACACTCCCGCTTTGTCGCCCGCGACGCGCGGCACGGCGATCACGCGATGGAGCCCGCCCCAGGCGAGCGCGAGGGCCACGAGGCCGAGCTTGACGAGCAGCACGTGCCCATATCCCGTCGTCCACAGATCGCGGACGTGCGGCAGCCGAACGATGCTCAGATACGTGCCGGCCACGAGCACGAGCGCAACGAGAACCGTCGCGAGCGACGAGAAGCGCAGGAACGCGACGCGACGCACGTCGGGTGCAAGTGGCAGCACGACGACCGCGAGCTGCACGAGCCCGCCGATCCACATTGACGCGGCGGACAGATGCACCCAGTCGGCGAGCTCGGACTTCCACGTCGAGCCGGCGTCTGCCGCCGAGTGGCCGGACAGCGACAACCCGGACACGAACACCAGCGTGACGGCGAACGCAGCCCACAGGAAGGCCGAGCGGTCGGTCAGCCACGCCAGGAACAGCAGCGCACTGACCAGCGCGAAGCCGAGCGTCATCGCGACGAACGCCGTCCCGACCCGCGTCCCGTTCGCGATCGGGGTCAGGTCGCCGTAGAGCAGCTTGCCGAACGGGAGCTGCAGCGCGTCCTCGGCGCGCAGCACGAACGCGACGATCCCGACGTCGATCGCGCCGACGGCGCCGACCGCGGTCAGCACGAAAAACCGCTTCTCCGCGCGCGGCGGGAGCGGCGCGCGCACGACGAGCAGGCGAATTGCAAGTCCGCCGGCGACGAGCGAGAGCGCAAGGAAGTACAACCACCGCACCACGTGCTCCGACGTCGTCGGTCCCGAGGCCCCAAACGCCTCCGTCGGGGGCGGAGCGGCGACGCGGACGCCAAACGTGAACACACCGGACACGACGTGCCCGTCGCCGGACATCGCGTGCCAGCGAACCGTGTACGCGCCGCGCGCGAGGCGGCGGATCGGCGCGACGACGTGGCGTCCGGAGAACTCCGCGCGCGCCGGGCCGGACACGACGCGCCCGCGCGCGTCGACGACGCGGATCGAGGTCGGCAGGACGTCGACCGCCTGGTCGAAGCGCAGGACGATCTCGCGCGGCGACGCGCTCACACGCTGCTGGAACGCGGGGACCGTGTGCTCGAGCGTTGCGTGCGCAGAAGCCGCAGCCGGGAATGCAAGCGCCAGGAACGTGATGGCCAGGAAGCGCTTCATCGATGCTGCACTCCGGCGAGCGGCGACAGGTGGCCGAAGACCGGCGCGAGGTCGCGGTCGCAGTAGAGCAGCACGGCGATGACGACGAACGTCAGCGCGAACGCACTGCCGAACGCGGGCGACCGCGGCCGCACGCACCGCGCGAGCGGGATCACGCCGCCGACGACGAGCGTCCACCCCATCAGGTGATGGAGAAACGCCGAGCGCTGGAAGTACCACGTGTTCTGCTCGTGCACCAGCAATGCCGTCCCGGAAACGACGAACGCGAACGGCATCCCGAGGCGCCACCATTGGCTCGTGAGCTTGCCGCGCACGAGGCCGAGCTCGGCCGCGCCGGCGAACATCAGCACCTGCGCCCACGCCCCGTGAGCGAGCATGTGGATCGCCGAGTTCGTGAAGAACGTCATCACCGGCCACATGAGCACGCCGAGCGCAAACGCGATGCCCGGCCACAGGTACGCGCGCCACGCGCGGCGGCGCCACACCTCCGGGCCGACGACTGCTTCGCCGAGCAGGCACAGGCCGAGGGCGAGGAACCCGGTCGCGAACAACCAGTGGACGTGCTCAGCGGGAGGCGTCATCCGCCGCCTCCAGGTCCTCGAGCAGTCCCGGCACGACGAGCAGGTGGAACACGACGCCGACGAGCAGGACGAGCAGCGGCGGCTCGACGACGAGCCACCAGAAGCTCTGCCCGTGCGGATGGAGCAGCGTGATGCGGTACGGCTGCGCGATCGCCCAGACGAGCGCGACGAACGCGGTCGACGGGCCGAGCGACGACACTGCGCGCGCCCGCCAGGCGTGGCGTCGCGGAACCTTGAGTTCACTGATGAGTTCTGCGCTCACGACATCCTCCCGTGGTCGAGGTCAACGGACCGCGCCGCGGGCAGATGCGCCCGCGGCGTTACGCCGCTGCGGGAGGCGGGCGAACTTCGAATGCGAGGCCGAAGCGACCCCGCGGCGGGATCTCGTCGCCGACGACCGGCCGCTCGAACACGGCCTCGGCCCTGCCGAGCCCCGCTGCGAGCTCGGCGACGTTTCGCGCGTAGCTTTCGTACTCGGAGAGCCACAGCTCGGCCGCGCGGTAGACGACCGCGACGACGACGGACAGGACTGCGAACACCGGCAGCGCGGACGTGTGCAGCCACGGTGCGAGCAGCGGCCATCGGCCGGCCGAGATCTGCTCCGCGTCCGTCTGGACGAGGAAGATCAGCGAGGTCGCGAGGAACGACGCGAGCCACAGCCGCGGCGACAGCGTCAACCGCACACGCACGCGGCCGCGCGTGCGCTGGTGTCCCTGCGCCGCCAGAAGGCGCCCGGCTGCAACTGCAACCGCTCGCGCCCTCACGATGCGCCACGCGAGGCGCGCGAGCATCAGCGCAACGCCGACCTTCACGGCGGCGAGGAGGATCGGGTAGTAGTCGGCGCCGGCGTACGACGGCGCGGCGACGTGCCGGCCGATGTTGAAGCGGTGCGTCAGCGAGCGGCCGACAAGCTCGGCGACGAGCGCGAGCAGGCCGAGCGCCAGCCGCGCCAGGAAGGTCTGGTGGCGCCGCGCGCGAGCCACGCCCGAAGTGTGCGCCTCGCGGCGCAGCCTGGTCAACTCGAAGCGATCAGCCGACGAGCGTGATTGTCCACTCGTCGGCGCAACGGTCCTGGAAGCCGACGAGGAGGACACGCTGCCAGTGGCCGAGGCAGAGCTCGCCCTGGGCATACGGGATCTGCTCCGACCGCGGCCCGAGCAGCATCGAAACGAGCCGCGTTCGGTCGATCGCCTCGAGCGGGATCAGCCGCTCGAGCAGGCATTCGAGGTCGGCGAAGAAGCCCGTCTCGCGCTCCTGAACACGCACGACGGCAGGCTCGCCGTTCGGCGACACGTACGCGATCCCGCTGCCGCCCGCTGCCCTGATCTCGCGCCGGACCTCGTTCGTGATGTCGAGGACGGTCAGGTTCGGCAGCGCTGCCGCGATCGAGACGGGGATCTCGACGCTCGTCATCGAGCCGCGACCTCGCGTGGGAGGCGGAACTGGACGTTCTCGCGCGCGACCGTGACCTCCTGCAACTCGCCCCAGCCCAACGCCGCAAGCCTTGCGACCGTTGCCTGGACGAGCTCCTCGGGAGTGGACGCGCCGGCCGTCAAACCGATCGCCTCGTGTCCTTCGACCATTGCCGCCTCGAGCGCGTCGTCGTCTTCGATCAGCAGCGCCTCGGCACCCGCGTTCCGCGCGACCTCGACGAGGCGCTGCGCGTTCGAGCTCGTCTGCGACCCGATCACCAGGATCAGGCTCGCCTCTTGCGCGAGCTGCTTGACGGCGTCCTGACGGTTCTGGGTCGCGTAACAGATGTCATCGGCGGCCGGCTGCCGGAGCGTACCGAACCGGCGCTCGAGTGCCTCGACGGTCTCGCGGACGTCGTCGAGGGACAAGGTCGTCTGCGTCACGACGGCCACCGGCTTGCCCTCGGTCGCCAGGCGCTCGGCGTCCGCGGGCGACTCGATCACGACCGTCGCGTCGGGCCGCTCGCCGCGCGTCCCGATCACCTCGACGTGGTCGGCGTGGCCGACGAGGGCGACCACGTGGCCGGTGTCCGCGTACCGACGCGCCTCCGCATGCACCTTCGAGACGAGCGGGCAGACGGCGTCGACGACGCGAAGGCCGCGGCGCTCGCAGCTCTCCCGCACCGCCGGTGCGACGCCGTGCGCCGAGAGGACGCAGATCTCGCCCGGCGGGATCTCGTCCTCGGAATCCACGAAGACCGCGCCGAGGCCCTCGAGGCGCCGCACGACGTGCTCGTTGTGGACGATCTGGTGGCGCACGTAGATCGGCGGGCCGTGTTCGGCCAGCAGGCGCTCGACGATCTCGATCGCGCGGTCGACGCCTGCACAGAAGGATCGCGGAGCCGCGACCAGGACGCGCTTGCTCACGACGCGAGCACCACCCGTTGCAGGCTGCGCAGCGCCCGCATCGCAGCACGGGCCGCGCGGACCGTCGCAACCGGCGAGCGGGCGAATCCGCGGGCGAGGCCGAGCGCGTCGACGGTGCCGTTCGCCTTCGCGCCCGCCGCGAGCCCTGCGAGCTCGAGCCGCGGCGTGTCGCTGATCGCGCGGATGCACCCGGCCAGCCGGCCTGACCGCGCGAGCGTCGCCGACTCCATATCGACCGCGTCGGCGCCCGTCGTCTCGTGCAGCGCGGCGCGCTCCGCCGGATCGTCGACGATCCGGTCGGCGCCGAGGATCGTGCCGGTGCGCGCGGCGCGAACGCCGAGCGGACCGCCCTCCCAGAGGACCGCGCCGGCCTCGTCGACGACACGCGTCGCGTCGATCACCGTGCCGACGGGCAGGCCGTCACGGAGCGCGCCCGCGATCCCGAACGAGACGAGGCTGTCCGCATCGGGGAGGCCGTTGGCGGCGGCGAGGCCGATCAGCGCGGTCGGGCCGAGCCGGCGCGCCGCCCGCTGCTCGGCCGTCATCGCGCACGCGAAGGTGAGCCCAGGCTGCGCCACTAACCCACCAACGTCCAGGCCATGCTCCTGGCGCTCTCCTTGATGCTGCCGGCCGCCTCGTAGGCAGCCGACGGCTCGAAGCCCGAATGAATCGCGCAGTGCTCGCACCGCGCATCGTTGCCGGGCCCGTACTCCTCCCATTCGATCCCGTCGAGCAGCGCGTCGTACGTCGGGAAGATCCCGTCGGTCAGCAGATAGCACGGGCCTTTCCAACCATACGGGTTCCGCGTAATCGAGCCCCACGGCGCGCATGCGAGCTTGCGCTCACCCGTCAGGAAGTCCTGGTAGATCGGCGAGGCGAGCCAGCGATACCCGCGCTGCCGCGCGACCTTGCGGATGATGCGGAACTTCTCCTCGTGCTCGGCGCGCGTCATCGTCAGCGCGGGATCGATCTGCGAGTACTGGTAGCCGGGCGCGATGAGCATCCCGTCGATGCCCACCTCGTTCGTGAGGTACCCCATCATCTCGAGCACGTCGTCGACGGCCGTCTCCTTGAAGATCGTCGTGTTCGTCGTCACGCGGAAGCCCGCGGCGCGCGCCTTGCGGATCGAATCGACCGCGATCTCCCAGAGGCCCGGGTAGTCGCAGACGTAGTCGTGGATCTCGCGCATTCCGTCGAGGTGCACGACGAACGTCAGCCTCGGCGACGGCGTGAACACGTCGAGGAACTGCTCGAGCCGGAGCGCGTTCGTGCAGAGCTCGATGTTCTTCCGCATCTCGAGCATGCCGGCGACGACGTCCTCGATCCCCTTGTACACGAGCGGCTCTCCACCGCAGATCGAGACGACCGGCGCAGGGCACTGCACTCCTGCGTCGACGCACTCCTCGACCGTCAGCCGCGCCTTGTTCGACTCGTACTCGCGGATCTTCCCGCAGCCGATGCACGCGATGTTGCACGCGAGCGTCGGCTCGAGCATCAGCACGAGCGGGTAGCGCTCGCCCTTCCGCTGCTGCTGGGCGACGTACTTGCCGATCTGGACGGTGGAGCGAAGCGGGAATTTCACGCGGAGACCCTTTCTCGTAGCCGCCCCAGAGCGAGGAGCGGAAAGGTCAGACGGTAGAGGTGGTACCGAATCATGAAGTCGAGCGGGAAACCCGTGCCGGTGAAGTGCTGCTCGTCCCAGTCCCCATCAGGTCGCTGGCTCCGGCAAAGATAGTCTGCTGCGCGCCGGCTGGCCAAGCGCTCGTGCGCTCCGGCGGCCACATACGCGAGCAACGCCCATGCCGTCTGCGACGCGGTCGCCGCACCGCGACCGCGCCACGACGCGTCGCCGTACGACCGGATGTCCTCGCCGAACGCGCCGGACGCCTGCTGGACTCCGTCGAGCCAGGCCGTCGCGCGGCGCATGGCCGGGTGCTCCGGCGGGACGCCGCACGCGGCAAGCCCCGGCAGCGCAGCGCCCGTCCCGTAGAGGTGGTTGACGCCCCAGCGGCCGAACCACGAACCGTCCTCCTCCTGCTCACGCAGCAGCCAGTCCAGCCCGCCGGCGACGGCCGTTTCGTACCCGGGCTCCGGCCCGAGCACCTCGAGCGCATGGGCCGTCACGTCGGCGCTCGGCTCGTCCGTGACCTTGCCGAAGTCACAGAACGGAATCCGGTAGAGCCACATTGCGCTGTTGTCGACATCGAACGCACCCCAGCCGCCGCCGCGCGACTGCATGCCGACCGTCCAGTCGAGCCCCCTCGTCACGGCGTCGTCGCCGATCCCGAGCTCCCGCAGCGCGAGCGCGACGACAGCCGTGTCGTCGACGTCGGGGTACCGGTCGTTCTCGAACTCGAAGGCCCAGCCGCCGGCAGCGAGATCGGGCATGCGGATCGCCCAGTCGCCCTTGACGCGAACCTCCTCGCGCAGGAGCCACGCTCCCGCCGCCCGCAGGCGCTCGTCGTCGGCCGGAACACCGGCCGCGCGCAGCGCGAGGACAGCGAGCGCGGTGTCCCACACGGGCGACTGGCACGCCTCAGGGCGCAGTCGGTCGCCGTCGTCGATCGTGAACCCCTCCCACCCGTCGATTGCGCGCCGGAGCGTCTCGTCCTCCCAGGAATGGCCGAGCGCCGCGAGCATCAGGATCGACCACACCCACGGAGGCTGGATGCCGCCCCACGAGCCGTCGGCCTCTTGACGCGACCGCACCCAGCGCTCGGCGACGCCGAGCGCCTGGCGGCGCAGCCGCGTCGGCCGCGCCGGCGGGCGCGAGCGACCCGGACGCGCGCCGATCTCGCGGAGATCGACGTCCGCGGGCCGGACCGGGCGGAGCGCCATCGTCGCCGCGAGCGGCACAAATGTCCCGCGCGCCCAGCACGAGAAGTCGTAGATCGACAGCGGCGCCTGAGGAGGCAGGAGCACGAGCTCGACGGGAACCGGCGGGATCCCCTGCCACGGCCACTGGCCGAGGAGCGCGAGGAAGCACTTCGTGAAGACCCGCGCCTTCGGGATGCCCCCGTTTCGCCGGATGAACTCGCGTGACCTCGCGCCCGGGTCGACGCCGCACAGCTTCAGCGCGACGTACGCCTCGATCGTCGTGTCGCGGTCGCCGGGCCCTTCGAACCAGATCGCCCACGTGCCGTCGTCACGTCGGCGCGCGAGCAGCTCGTTCGCGATCTTCCGGTCGAGGTCCGGCGTCCGCAGGCCGAGCATGTGGTGCCAGAAGAGATGCTGCGCGATCATCGTCGCGTTCGATTCGAGCTCGCCTTTCCACCAGCCGTCCGGGTGCTGGAGCTCGAGCAGGCGCTCGCAGCCGCGCTCGAGCGCGACGTCGAGCGCCGTCAGCTCGCGAACGACGGTCACGCTGCGACGGGAGTCTTCAAGCCGGACAACATACGTGCAGCGGCGCGCCCGGACCGGACGGCGCTCTCCATCGTCGGCGGCCATCCGGTCGCCGTCCACGCGCCGGCGCGCACGACGTTCTCGCGCGAGGTCGCCGCTCCCGCACGTGCGCCGTCCACCCCCGGGCGGAGCGCAATCGTCGCGCGCGGCTCGCGCGACACGCGCGACCAGAGCAACTCGGCAGCACCGAGCCGCTCCGTGATCTGGCCGGCGAGGCGTTCGACGAGCTCGCGGCCGCGGACGTCCATCAGCTCCGGAACCCCGCTCGAGACAACCGTGAGGTACTGCCCGGTCGGCGGGGCCGTCCCGGTCAGCGCGCCGCGATCGAAGAGCCAGTGGGCGTCCGAAGCGAGGAGGGCCGCGAGCTGCGTCCGCAGCAACGGGCGGTCGAAGAGCAGGTGCACGCTCACGATCGGCGAGTCCTCGAGCATCGGCGCCGCCTCGCCGAGGAGCTCCGCCGACTCCGCCGGCGGGAGCGCCACGACGACGGCATCGGCCCGAACGTCGTCGATCCCGTCGATCCGGACGGCCGTCTCGACGGTCGCTCCACGCGCCTCGAGCGCGCGTCGAGCTGCCTCGCCGTGCATGGCGCCGAGCGGTCGCACCGGGAGGATCACGTCCGAGCTCTCGCGCGGCCCGAGCAGCGCCGTCCGTACGGTGAAGAGCCCCGCGTCCGCGTCTGCCTCGTCGACCGGCAAGTTCAACGCCGGGCGGACGAAGACGTCCCAGAACCGCGAGATCGCGAGCTCGGACGCGCCCAGGCGCCGAAGCAGCGCGCCGAACGTCTCTCCGGGCCGCGCCTGCGTGTTCCGGCAACGGGCCGTGACGAGCGGAATCCGCAGGCGGTCGCGACGTGGCAGATGACGGTACGAGAGGAGCGCCGGCAGCGAGGGCTTGATCTCGGCGACGCTGCCGTCCTCCGCCACGACGGGGAGCGCAAGCCGGACGCGCCGGAACGCGCCGCTCGACCCGATCCTCTGTAAGAACGCGATGTATTCGGTGAAGCAGCCGAGCGCGATGTGCTGGCCGTTGTCGGGCGGCGGCGCGGGATCGCCTTCGCGCTCGGGCAACGTCTGCACGGCGCCGCCGAGCGTCGGCCGCGCCTCGTACAGCGTCACGCCATGGCCCGCCTCCACGAGGTCGAGCGCCGCGGCGCACCCGGCCAGGCCTCCGCCGATGACGGCGATCTTCACCTCCGCAGCCCGCCCCCGACGATCCGCAGCTTCGCGAGCGCCGACAGGTGCGGCGGGCCACCGAAGACATCGAAGCCGGAGGCCTCGATTCGCTCGAGCGTCGCGCGGTAGAGCCCTGCGAACGCGGAGACGCAGAGCGAGCTTCGGCCGTCGAGCGTCTGCAGGAGGCCGAGCCCGTCCGCGAGGTAGGCACGCGCGCGCTCCGACTGGAACGTCATCAGTGCGCGCCACGCGTCGGTCGGGCGACCCGCCGCGATGTCACGCTCGCTCACGCCGAACGACGCCAGCTCGTCTTGCGGAATGTAGACCCGTCCGAGCTCCCAGTCCTCACGGACGTCGCGGATGATGTTGATCAGCTGTAACGCGATGCCGAGCGTCTCGGCGCGGCCGACGTCGTCGGACCCGTACACCGCAACGCACGCGACGCCGACTGCTCCGGCGACCTTCGAGCAGTAGCCGCGCAGCTCGTCGAACGTCGCGTAGCGCGACTGCTCGAGATCCTGCAACCCGCCGTCGACGAAACGGCGCAGCGCCTCGACCGGAATCGGAAAGCGGACGCGCGCGTCGGCGAGCGCGACCAACATCGCGTCGTCACCCGGCGGCTCGTCGAGCGCGCGGCGCAGCGCGTCGAGCTCCGCGTGCTTCGCCTCGACCGGGAGGTCGCCGTCGGCAGCGTCGTCCACGCGGCGCGCGAACGCGTAGATCGCCGAGATCGCACGTCGCTTCTCGCGCGGCAGCACCATGATCCCGTACGCGAAGTTGCGCGCCCGCTTTCGCGTGACGCGCTGAACCTCTGCATAGGCGGCGTCGACGGTCATCGCACCGCCGCCAGCGCAAGCCGTACACGCGAAGGGCGCGGCCGCTGCGTGAAGATGTCCCAGCGCGCGGCCTCGAGCGCTTCGAGCGCCGCAAGCCCGCCGCGCGCGAACAGACCGACCGCACGGCCGACGCGACCGCCGATCCGCTCCTGCAGGAACGCGCCGGGCGCGAGGAGGCCGCGCGCGCGAGCTGCCTCGAACTCGAGCAGACCATGCAGCTCGTCGCTCGGGCGATCGAGTTGCGTCACGCCGAACAGCCGCCGATCTGCCGCCGGCAGGTAGATACGCCCGAGCTCGAGATCGCGCGGGACGTCCTGGAGGAAGTTGACGAGCTGCAGGCCCGTGCACACGTCGTCGCTTGCCGCGACGATGTCGGCGTCGCCGTCGCGGCCGAGCAGGCCGAGGACGAGGCGGCCGACCGGATCCGCTGAATGGACGCAGTAGTACTTCAGGTCGCTCCAGCTCTCGTACTCGGCGATCCGCTGATCCATCCGGTTCGCCTCGATCAGGCGCAGGAACGGCTCCCGCGACAGGTCAAACGTCCGGATCGTCGGCTGGAGAACGCGCATGACGGGCCACGTGGGCGTGCCGCCGTAGCACGCCTCGAGCTCGGCCTCGAGCTCATCCAGCGCGGCGAGCCTGTCGCCTTCGACCTCGTCGCCGAGGATGTCGACGAGGCGCGCAAATCCATAGATCGCGCGGAGGTGGGGCCGCAGGCGGCGGGGGAAGAGAAGGGACGCGACCGGGAAGTTCTCGGTCCGGGCGCGGCGGGCGACCGAGCTGACGTCCACTGGCAAACAATCGCGGGTACGCCTCGGCCTCGTCAAACCGCTTGCGCCGCTGTGGGCGCTGATGGTTGAATCGCCGTCGCGCCGGCCGCTCAGACCCCGCCAGCGGCGCGCCCGTCCTGCGACAAGGAGATACCGAGGTTGCCCGAAGGAAAAGTAGACGGCGGCAGCCTGCGCCGGGAGCCCGTGATCTCGACCGAGAAAACCGGCGACGCGTGCATCGTCCGCCTCGCCGGCGAGCTCGACCTCTACAACGCGCATGCCGTGCGCGAGGCGCTGCTCGCCGCGTGTGCCGACGGGCCTGAACGCGTGATCGTCGACCTGAGCGAGGTCGAGTTCATCGACTCGACCGCCCTGGGCGTCCTGATCGAGGCGCGTTCGAAGCTGCCGAATCGCGGCGGCTTCCTGCTGGCGGCGCCGGGTCTCGAGACACGGCGCGCGCTCCAGATCTCGGGCCTCGACCGCCACTTCGGCGTCCATCAGACCGTCGGCGAGGCGCTCGCGGCGACCGTGTAGTTTCTGCCGCCGCAGCGCGGGAACCGCTGCTGCATGCGGCGCATGTTGCTCGCAGCCGGTGCCGGCCTCGCAGCGCGCGAGGTCCTGCGCCGCCGTGGCGGCTACGACCTGAACGGAAAGGTCGCGCTCGTGACCGGCGGCTCGCGTGGCCTCGGCTTCGCGATCGCGGACGCGCTCATCGCCGAAGGCGCGCGTGTCGTCATCTGCGGACGCGACGCGGAGCGGCTCGAACGCGCGCACTCGCTTCTCGCCGCGCGCGGTGATGTGCGCGCCGTCAACTGCGACGTCGCAAACCGCGAGCAGGTCGAGGCGATGATCGCGCAGATCGGACGGATCGACGTCCTCGTCAACAACGCCGGCGTCATCGCGGTCGGCCCTGTCGAGACGGCGCGCGTCGAGGACTTCGAGGAGATGCACGCGATCATGTTCTGGGGCGTCGTGTATCCGACGCTCGCGGTCCTGCCGCAGATGACGGAGCGCGCGGAGGGCCGCATCGCGAACATCACGTCGATCGGCGGCAAGATCAGCGTGCCGTACCTGCTCAGCTACAACGCGGCGAAGTTCGCGGCCGTCGGTTTCTCCGAGGGGCTGCGGACCGAGCTCGCGGGGAAGGGCGTGCTCGTCACGACCGTCGTGCCGGGGCTGATGCGCACCGGGTCATACGTCGCTGCACTCTTCAAGGGACAGCGGCAGACGCTGTACTCACTGTTCACGCCGCTGTCGGCAACGCCGCTGTCGACGATCTCCGGCCGGCGCGCCGCGCGCAAGGTCGTCGCCGCGATCAAGCGCGGCGACCCGGAGCTGATCATGACGGCGCATGCGAACCTCGCCGCGCGCGTCAACGGAGTGGCGCCCGCGACCACGCAACGCGTGCTCGGCGTCGTCGCACGAACGCTCCCGAAGGGAGGCGGCGTCGAGCCGATCCCCGGGCACGAGATCGATCCGACGATCGACGACTTCCCGCTGCTCGCGCTCGGCCGACGGGCGCGCGCGGACCTCAACCAGCCGTAGGCACCGCCGCCGAAACTTCGGCGAGGTCGTCGCGGCGGATCAGCGTCAGTGTCGCGATGACGCCCGCGATCGCCACGCCGGCGAGCATCCAGAAGGCCCACTGGTACCCGGACGTGAACGCGACCGCCGGAGAGTGACCGCTCTGCAGGAGCGTCTTCGCGTGCGACGTGATGATCGTCGATGCAGCCGCGACGCCGATCGCGCCGCCGATCTGCTGCGACGTGTTGATGAGGCCCGACGCGAGCCCTGCCTCACGCACCTCGACACCGGCGAGCGCGGCGATCGAGACCGGAATGAACGAGAACGCGAGGCCGAACCCCATCATCAGGTAGCCCGGAAGCAGGTCCGACACATAGCTCCCGTGCACCGGAACCTGGGCGTACCAGAGCATCGCGCCCGCCTCCAACGCGAGACCGGCCGTCAGGACCGGCTTCAGGCCGATGCGTGTGACGAGCATCTGCGCGAGGCCGGCCACGAGGACGACGGTCCCCGCAGTCGCGACGAACGTGACGCCGGCCCGCAGCGCCGACCAGCCGAGGACCTGCTGCACGTAAAGCGTCAAGACGAAGAAGTTGCTGAACACGACGGCCGCCAGGAGAAACCCGACGACGTTGGCGCCCGTGACGGTGCGGACGCGGAAGATCCGGAACGGCACGAGCGGGTCGCTCACGGTCCGCTCGATCACGACGAAGGCGACGAGCAACACCGCCGCTGCGACGAGCGAAGCGACGATCTTCGGCGACGTCCAGCCGTCGAACGGCGCCTTGGAGATGCCGTAGACGAGCAGCATCAGCCCGGCGGTGACCGCAATCGCGCCGAACGGGTCGTACCGCCTGCGCGCGACGCCGACGCGGCTCTCGGGAACGAGGCGCGGAGCGAGCAGCAGGGCAGTCGCACCGACGGGAACGTTGACGAAGAAGATCCATTCCCACCCGAGATACTTCGTCAGCACGCCGCCCGCGAGGACGCCTACGGCGGCGCCGCTGCCGCCCATCGCTCCCCAGATGCCGAGCGCCTTGTTGCGCTCCGGGCCTTCGTCGAAGAGCGACGTGATGATCGACAGCGTCGCCGGCGAGATGATCGCGGCGCCGAGCCCCTGGACTGCACGAGCGGCGATCAGCATCCCCTCCGAATTCGAGAGACCGCAGACGAGGGACGCGATCGTGAACAGGACGAGGCCGACCATGAAGACGCGCCGCCGCCCGAGATAGTCCGCGGCGCGTCCGCCGAGCAGCAGGAAGCCGCCGAACGTCAGTGCGTATGCCGTCACCACCCACTGGAGGTTTCCTTCGGAGAAGTGCAGCTTCGCGCCGATCGTCGGCAGCGCGACGTTCACGATCGAGACGTCGAGCACGGTCATGAAGAACGCGGCGCAGACGAGTGCAAGCGCCTTCCAGCGGCGGGGATCAGGTGCGGTCGTGGCCAAGCGAGCCTCCTAGTGCCGTCAAGAGCAGGTCGTCGTCGTGCCGATCGCGGATCGTGATCCGGATCCCATCACGGTAAGGACGTACCGGCAGTCCGCGCAACAAAAGTTTCTCGGCGATCGCATCAGCGCCCTCGATCGGGACGGCGACGAAGTTCGCGTGCGACTCGAGCGGCTCCAGGCCGAGCGCGCGAAGCTCCGCCGCAAACCGCTCGCGCTCCTCGACGATCGGCCCGACGTCCGGCGGCGCCTCGAGCGCGGCGAGCGCGAGGGCGGACGAGAGCGTCGAGACCGGCGCGGGCGCCTGGCGGCGGTTCAGCTCGTCGGCGAGGTCGCGCCGCGCGAGCGCGTAGCCGACGCGTGCGCCGGCGAGGCCGAACGCCTTCGAAAACGTTCGGATCAGGATCACGCCGTCGTCGAGCAGTTCGAGCGCCGTCACGCCCGCGTACTCGAAGTACGCCTCGTCGACGACGAGCGGACGCGCGGTCGGCAGGTCGCCGAGCTCGCCGGTCGGGTTGTTCGGCCGGCAGCAGATCGTCAGCACCGGCTCGTCGTCGCCCGTCTCCGCACCGGCGAGCCCGACCGCGATCTTGAACAATGGGTACGTCGGGTCGTTTGCAATTGCGACGCGGTCGCCGCTTCCTGCAAACGAACGGACGACGAGCGTGATCACGTCGTCCGCGCCCGCGCCGAGCACGACGTTCTCGGGCGCCACGCCCGCGTACGACGCGATCGCGGCAACCAGGTCGGGATAGCCGCCGTGCGGATACGTGTGGATCCGCCCGAGCTCCTCGACGAGCGCTTCGAGCCGCGTCGAGGGAAGCGCGCGCGGCGACGTGTTCCCGTCGAAGCGAACGACGTCTCGCGTGCGGATGCCTGCACGGCGCGCAATCTCGGCGGTCGAGGGCGCGTCGTACGAGCCGAAGTCGGCGAACGGGCGCACGTCGGTCGTCAGCGCTCGGCGGCGAGCCGCACGCCGAATGCGACGAGGACCGAGCCGGTGACGCGATCGAGCGCGCGACGAATGCGCGTGCGCGACAGGAAGCTCCCGGCGCGTGCGACCGCGAGCGCATACAGCGACAGCCACGTGAACGTGAGCGCGCAAAAGGCGAGTCCGAGCGCAACGAGACCCGCGAACGAGGACGCGAACTGCGGCAGAAGGCTGACGAAGAAGACCGCCATCTTCGGGTTGCCGAGGTTCGACAGCACCCCCTGTCGAAACGAGCCACGTCCCGAGTCTGAC
>JBJMJS010000023.1:0-15458 GCA_045806225.1 Gaiellaceae bacterium | reverse complement strand
CGTCTTCCTGCGGCGCGCCGGCGGGGCCGCTCATCGCGACGCCTTCGGCGACGACCACGTCGCGCGGATCGGCGTGTCGGTACGCATCGTCCTGCACGCCACCGCGGGGATCACCCTCGCGATCGAGTGCATGCACGTCGCCCTGCTGCTTGTCGGCGCGGTGTTGGTCGCGCCGCCGCTTCCACCATCCCACCATGCGGCGACTTGTTCCCACCCGACGCTAGACTGAACCGCCTTCGGCGCATTCGTCTAGTGGCCTAGGACACCGCCCTCTCACGGCGGCGGCACGGGTTCGAATCCCGTATGCGCCTTTCTACCGCGGTTCGAACGAGGGAAACCGCATGGTTGTGCGGGTCATGCGTACCAGAAGTGCCGCGGATGAGCATGCGGTCGCCATCAAGCAGAGCCCGAGTCCGGCCCGGCGGGTCCCGCTCGGTGCGTTTGTGGATCGAGCGCAGCGCGATGAGCTGGCGGCGCTCGCGAACCGCGACGAATCGCTCATGAGCGCCCATGCGAACAAGTAGAGGGGTGCGTCGGCGCAACCAGCTTGGCAGAGATTGCGCCACGGCCGCGAGCATTCGCAGGCCGGATCGCGATTCCTATCTCACCTTTACGGCACGCGTCGTCGTGCTTTCGTTCCCGACGGCATCGGACGCAGACACGAGGAATTGCACAGCTCGTGCGCGCCGGGGAGGACGGATGACGAATTTCAGCTTTACGAGTCCGGACCGCGTGGAACCCTTTTGTAGGTCGAGCAGCGCTCGGCCGGCCCTGACATCGACCACGTACCTGACGCCAAGGTCCTCGGCCGGTACGCGCAGCGTCACGCGCAAGACGTAGGCACCCGGCGGACGCCGTAGCTTCGTCAGACCTCCTGCGGCCGACAACGTCGGAGGCTCCGCGTCGAAGTCGACGACCCCGTGCCATACCGTTCGGAACTCGACCGTGACGAAGGTGTTGCCGGCGTCTCCGCCGATCGTCTCGCCGGTGTACGTCCCGAAACCGCGTAACTTCTCGTACCGACCCGTTCCCTCCACGATCTTCCACGGGCCGCCGCCACCATGCTCTCCGGCGACTGCGGTCATGAGCGCCGTAAAGCTCCCACTGCCGTCGTCGCACGTGTGCATGCGAAGAACAGTGAGCGGATCGAACTGGACGTCCTTGACGTCATACGCCCTTCCAGCGGCGCAGAACGGAGCCGACGCGGTGAAACGGCCGTCGTGACGCAAGCCGACCGGGAACGTCGTATCGGCGACATGCGTTCCATCGAAGGTCAGCGTGAACTCAGCCGGCGTAGCTGCGGCGTCCGCAGAGAAGCTCACGGTCATTCCGACCAACAGCGCGACGAAGCCGCAAACACTCCGCAATCTCACGGCCCGAGCATAGATCGGCCGCGCGGAAGTTCCTATCCGACGGCTGCTTCTGCGCCCGATCTGCGCGGAGTGAAGGACGAGCACCTGAGGCGTCAAGCGCTCCGTCTCGCGCATCCCGCGGGCATCGACACACTCGACCTCGACCAGGTCCGCGGAATCGTCGGGGTACGTGTCCAGCACCAGCAACAGGTCGTTGGGCTCGCGGCCGCGCGCATGAGGTAGTGCGACTCGCCGGTCAGGAGCGTCACCTGCACGACGGGGGTCCGCATCCGTGACCGCGAGTAGTCGCACGCTCCTTCCTACGCGGCGGACCTCGAAGATGGTCGCGGGCCGACAACCTCACGGTCGCAGCCTGCACGGCGCGGCCGCCTTCTCCCTCCATGGACCGCCTACTTGCCTTTGGAGGGCAAGCCTGCAATACTGAACTAGATGGTTCAGTATCCACCAACCGTCGACCGAGCGTTCGCGGCCCTCGCCGACCCGACCCGACGCGCCGTGCTCGAAAGGCTCGGCGCGGGCAGCGCGACGATCAGCGAGCTTGCCGAGCCCTTCGGCATGTCGCTGACGGGGATGAAGAAGCACATCCGGCTGCTCGAGGACGCGAGCCTCGTCGCCACGGAGAAGGTCGGCCGTTCCCGCAGATGCACGCTCGTGCCCTACGCGTTCGAGGGCATGAGCACGTGGCTGCAGCGGCTCGACCGGTTCGCACACGTCGTCGAACGCACGAAAGGAGCACGATGAGCACCACCGTCACCACGCCGAGCGAGCTCGAGATCCGCGTCGAGCGGATCTTCGACGCACCGCGCACACACGTCTACTCCGTCTGGACCGATCCGACGCTGGTTCCCGAATGGTGGGGCGACGGCACGGTCGTGGAAGAGATGGACGTCCGTCCCGGCGGCGCCTACCGCTTCCGCACCGCTTTCGGCGTCGTCGAAGGCGAGTTCCACGAGGTCGACCCACCTGAGCGCCTCGTGCAGACGTTCCAGAACCACCTGCAGACGCTCGAGTTCGAGGATCTCGGCGAGCGGACGAAGTTGACGCAGACCATGCGTTTCGACACGGCCGAGCAGCGCGACACCACGATGCAGTACGGCGTCGAGGAAGGTGCGAAGGCCGGCTTCGAGCGCGTGGACGCGCTGCTGCGGAAGATCGCGGCCTGAAACCTCCGGGCCGCGGAGCGGACGAGGTGGGCACGCCCACCTCGTCCGCTCAGGGTGATGCTCGCAAGGCCGTCGGGAGCGAGGCTCGTCCGACTAGTTCAATCGAAGGAGGGCGACCATGTGGTGGGGCATCGGAGTCGGCGCTGCACTTTTGTATCTCGTGATCCTGTTCACCGCGGGGATGATGACGCTTCGAAACGGCCACAGGTGGATGTTCGTCTTCGGGATCTTCTTCCCGTTGCTCTGGCTCTTCGGGGCGATCATGAGGCCGTCTCCGGTCGCGCTTTAGACGCAACCGTCCGCAGGTGCGCGCTCCCGGTGATCATCGGGCGGACGATCGGCGGGCTCTTGGGGAGCGCGCCCCTGTCGAGCGCGTCGAGATCGAAGCCCGCGGCCTCGATGCGATCGAGCGTCGCACGGTTCGGGTGGCAGCCCATCGCCACGACGCGCCACGGCCGCTCGAGCCGGTCTTGCCACCGCGCCGCCTTCGGGTCGTCGGCGCGGACGTGCTCGATGAAGAGGAAGGTTCCGTCGGGCTTCAGCACGCGCCGGATCTCGGCGAGCGCCTCGTCCTGATTCGCGACCGAGCAGAGGACGAGCGTCGAAACGACGGTGTCGAACGATGCGTCCTCGAACGGCAGCGCTTCCGCGCGCGCCTGCACGGCACGGAACGGTCGGCCGGTTTCCTCGCCGCGCCGTCGCGCACGCTCCAGCAGTGCACCGCGGGGCTCCGTCAGAACGAGCTCCGTGACGGTGTCCGGGTAGTGCCTGACGTTGAACCCCGTTCCGGCACCGACCTCGAGCACGCGGCCGCGTGCGTGGCGCAGCAGCTCCCGGCGTTTCGGCGCGAACTCCTTGTCCGCGTGCGCGCTGAGGAACTCGGCGATCGCCGCTCCCAGGCGTCCGCTCACGATCCGATGGTGTCACACCCACGGTCGGGCCAGACACGCAGAGGGGCCGCCTAACGGCGGCCCCTCTGCACCATCAACTGTCTGCCCGCGCTACGGCGTCAGCACCGAAGTCGATGCACTCACGACCGCATCGGTGACCGCCGGGTCCGCGAGCACTTGCGCCACGGGTAGCGCGAGGTCCGGATCCGCCTGCAACTCGGCCGACGTTTCCGCCGTCATCAGCGGAGCCGGCGCCCCTGCGTCGCCTTCGGCAGCATCCTCGACCGACAGGTCCGCCCACGATGCATCGGCCCAGGACGCGTCGGCCCATGAGGCGTCGGCCCACGACGCGGCATTCCACGACGCGTCGCCCCACGAAGCCGTGCTCCAGGATGCGTCGCCCCATGAGGCGTCTGCCCAGGACGCGGAGCCCCAGGACGCGCTCGCGCGGACCGTGGTGTTCCACGTTGCCGGGTCGAACGACGTCGTGCCGTTCGTGCTCGAGACGAAGCGGTTGAGCGGTGCGTTCGGATTCGGAGGCGTCTTCGCGTAATCGGCGGCACGGCCGGCGTTCAGCTGGCCGACTCCTGCAGCGAGACGCGACGCCTGCGGCACCGGCTTTGCCGTCACCATCAGAGCGCCCTTCAGCTGGTCCGGCGTCCAGCCCGGGTGCCGAGCGAGCAACTGCGCTGCGGTTCCGGCGACGACAGGCGCAGCGAACGAAGTCCCCGACAGCTCGATGTAGCCAGGGGACACGACGTGATCCGCCTTCTGCGCCACGAGCGTCGAGGTCATCGGGACCGGGCCGACCATGTAGCGGCCCGGCGCAGACAGCTCCGGCTTCGCGAACCCGTCCTCCGTGTAGCCGTACGCCGACCATGGCGCCGTGTTGTCGTCCCCGACCGCCAGCTTGCCGCCGAGGTCGACCGCGCCGACCGTCATGACGAACGGATCGTTCCCGGGCGCATACAGCACGCCGCTCGCGCCGGTTGCGCTGCCGTAGTTCCCCGCGGCCGCGACGACGAAGATGCCGTTGAACCACAGCTTCTCGACCGCCTTGTCGAGCGGGTCGTTGTAGAAGTGGTTCTTCGCACCCGAATGCAGCGAGAAGTTCGCGACGCGGATGTTGAACTTCCCCTTGCTCGCGAGGATGTAGTCGCACGCGGCGATGACGTCACTCGTGCGCGCCTGCCCGCTGTCGTTCATGACGTCGATCGACAGGATCCCGGCGTTCGGTGCAGCACCCGCGTATCCCGGAGCCGAGCCCGCCGCGATCCCGGACACGAAAGTCCCGTGTCCCCGCCCGTCTCCGGCGGAGTTCGGCGTCAGATCGGTCATCGTGACCTGACCGACGACGCGGAGACCCGAGTCGAAGTCGCTGCGGTTCGAATCGATTCCCGAATCGACGACTGCGATCGTCGGTGCCTGCGGGGCGGGCGACGTCGCCGTCCCCCACATCTTCGCGACACCCGATTCGTACGGCCACATCTGGTTCGACGAGCTCACCGTGCTCACCGTGCCGCTGAGCTTCACCGGCGCGTCGGCCGTGATCGTCAACCCGGGGTACCTGGCGAGCGAGTTGAGTCGCGCCGCCGGCATGTCGATCGCGACACCGTCGATGAGGCCGAGGCGTCGATGAAGCCGGCCGACGCTGCCGCCCTTGGCGGTGGCGTCGCTCACGCCCTGGCTGCTCTGGACGATGACATGAATCTTGTCGCCGGGATGCTGGGCCGCCTGGGCGAGGAGCTCAGGCGAGACGATCGTGCCGGCACCGACATTCGGCGAGCCGCCGCCCGCAGCGCCCGCCGCAAGCGGGACAACGAGCGTCAGCGCGGTCAGCGTGAGAACGATGCCGCTACGTCCACCCCGCCCCCAGAGCGCGTTCGCGCGTTTCCCCGTTCGCCCCCAAAGTGCATTTTGGCGCGATTCGCCGCGCCGTCCCCACATCGCATTCGCGCGGGAACCCGTTCCTGTCCGAAGCCGCATTCGAACTCCTTTTGTTCCGCGCTTCCGCGGAGCCGCAGTTGCCGTACGAAAAGGACGACCCCTTCCGCGGACGCAACGTAGGTGCATGCGGCCGGTCCCTCCTCCCCCGATCGGGGAAGTGCGCGCGGATCACTCGAACGAGTGAGCTCCCCTCCGGCGAGCGGCCGGCCGTGTTACCCGAGCGTGACGCGGCGTCGCTGCGTCCCGGCGCGTTCGTGCCGTGCTTCGATCCCGATCTCGGTGCCCGCCGTCGCCTCGATCACCCACTCGAGCTTCGTCAGGTCGCCGGTCGACTCGTCGTTGCCCCACCACGTCGTCGAGCGCTTGTCGACGCGCCCTTGCAGCTGGCCGGCGTCGGTTTTCACCTCGCCGGCGATCACGCGCGCGCCGTCGGGGAGGTCGAGCTCGATCTCGATGCCGCGCACGGCCGCGCGCTCGACTGCCTTGTCGGTCACGCTCGTCGGCAGCCAGCCCGAGTTTTGCAGCACGAGACGCACGAGAAACGCGGTGTCGCCGAGCCGCTCGGCCTCGAGCGACCGAACCTCGAGCAACGGCGAGATCAACAGGTGGAAGAGCGCCCAGTCCGAGTGCGGCTCGATCTCGCGCTCGAGCTGCGAGAACGGAACGTTGAACCAGTAGTGCACCACGTCCCACCCGCCGAGCTCGACGTGGCCGAGCTCGGGATGCTCGAACGCGTACCACTCGACGTAGGCGTCGGGGAACGTCTGCTGCGCCCAGCGGTACAGCGCGAGGTCGTCCTCGACCGGGTGCTCGCGGATCCAGTCCGTGAAGTGGTAATCGGTGATTCCGGCCTGGCGCTGCGGGCTCCAGAACTCCGTCGTCCACGAGAAGACGCCGAGGTGGTCGTACATCCAATCGTGCGCGCCGCCCTTGATCGTCTGCTTCGGGTCGTACTTGAAGTCGTGAAAGACCGACACGGCGGGATAGCCGGTGCGCTTCGTGCCCTCCTCGCCGATCAGCTTGTACGCACGAAGGTCGTTGGTCGGAAACTCCTCGTCGGGTCGGCCCGCATACGGGCGGAGGTGCACGCCGCTGAACGTGTGGTACGCGATGTGGCCCGTGATGTTCGGCCGCTCCGTGACCGCCTGCACCATCGCGCGAACCTCGGGCTCCGACGTCGGATACGGGCCGGCGCCCCGCTGCTCGTGCTCCGGCACCCACTCCGCGGGGAAGTTGCGGTTGAGATCGAGGCCCTCGAGCGGCGGCGGCACCTTGATCGTCACGCCGTCGTAGTTCTCGATTCGCCCTTCGGGAACGAGCCGGTAGAACGGCCCGTCGTCCGGGCCGTCGACCGGGTCGCGGCGGATCAGCAGCGAGGGCGCGTCCGGGTGAGGCTTCCATGCGCCGTTCGGGTCCTCGATTCGCATGTCGAGAACGCGCCCGTCGCCGTCGACGTCCTGCACGTGCAGACCGTCGTCCTGCTGCTCGCGCGGGTAGGGACGCACCGACGAACGGATGAACCGACGTTCCTGGAGACCGCGCTCGGCACCGTCGGGGTTGAGGCGCGGGATCACGTAGAAGACGCGGGTGTCGAGCGCACGGGTGACGCGCTCGTCAGTGCCGTGCTCGGCCAGGAGCTTGTGAATCAGATGGAGCGCTGCGCTCGACCCCGTCCACTCCATCGAGTGGATGTTCGCCTCGATCAGAAAGCCCGGCTTGTCGCGCGCGGCGCCCGTGTCGCTGTTCGTGATCGTCACGAGCCAGATGTCCCGGCCCTCGTACGACGTCCCGATCGATTCGACGGTGCAGAGCGCCGGCGCTTCCTGCGCCCACGCATGCAGCGTCTCCGTCAGCTCGTCGTACGCGTAGAAGTGGTCGAACGCGACGGCCCGCACGGCCGTCAGTGGTTCAGCTCTGTGACGAGCGGCGCGGTGTCGAGCGGCTCGTAGCCGAGTCGCGCCGCGATCTGCTCGCTCGTCGGCCGTGTTCCCTCGGCGAAGAGCTTGCGCAAGATCTCGCCGGTTTGCGGGCTCCGCCACCAGTCGTCGCCGAGCTCGTCGATCAGGTGCGCCCGCAGCTGCGCATGACGGATCCACGCGCGGAGATAGTCCGCCGAGTAGAAGCCGGGATCCATGTCCGCGAGATGGCCGTCGCGCGTGTACGTCATCCCGGTCGCGCCCGTCAGCCGTTGCGCGTAGTCGTCACTCTCGAGGCCGGCGTTCGCGAAGTCCGACCAGAACTCGAGCTCGAACTGCAGCTTCGCCGCGTAGCGGCGGAACAGGATCGCCTCGAGGAAGACGGTCGCCTCGGCGTTCTCCTTCGCCGCCTCGTCCGAGAGACCGAAGTACTCCGCGTGCCATCCCGGCTCGCGCGTGATCGCCTCGCAGATGTACGAGTAGATCTCGGTCAGCGCGTGGTCGCGCGAGAGACGCCGGAACGTGTACGGCAGGGCCGGGTCGACGCTTGCGTAGTGGAGCGCATGCCCGGCTTCGTGCAGGAACGCCTGGTAGTCGTGCAGTCCGCCCATCGCGCGGGTGATCAGGTGGACGACCTTCGGCGGATCGGAGGCGATGACGCAGGCTCGCGGCGCCTTCTGCGGGCGGTCGTCGAGATCGAGACGGATGTTCCGGTCGGACGCCATGTCGAAGCCGAGCGCCGACAACGTCGCAAGACAGACGTCGGTCGCCCGCTCCTTCGTGTACGTCGACGCGAGCGGCGAGAGGCGTCGCACGTACGAGAAGTGCGCCGTCGCGTTCGGCTGCGGGTCGCGGTCCGACCCGAGCAGCCGCTCGAACCATTTGTCGCGCAGCGCGACGAACCGCGTCTCGATGTCCTCGCTCGCACGCTCGAGGACGGACGCGAGCTCGCGCATCGAGATCTGCTTCTCCTCCTCGTTGCGGGCGACGGGATCCGGCTCCTCGGAGAGGTCGGCATCGAGCTCCTCGTACGCACGGATCAGCTCGAGGCGGTCGCCGTTGAACGCCGCCGACCCTTCGCGGTAGATCCGCGCGAGCTCGTCGCGGTCGCCGTAGCTCTCGAGCACCGACAGTTGCGCCTGCGCGGTCCGGAGCGGAATCTGCTCGCCCTTGAACGCGACGCGCGCCGCGAGGATCGCGTTCTCGAGCTCGTCGTCGCGTTCGGCGAGCTCGGCCGCGACGATCCCGCCCTCGCACGTCTTGCGCAGCCGGTAGAGCCGCTCCCGGTCATCCCCTTCGGCGCCGTCCTCCTGCTCGCGGAGCGCCGTGAGCTGCTCCCGGCTGAAGAGGTCGGCGTACTTCGCGACGATCGCGGCCTGCTCGGAGGTCTCCTTCTCGCCGACGCGGACGGCACGACCCTCCTCCGAGCGCTCGAACAGGTAGCGCTGGAGCTGCTCCTCGAACTCCGCGGCAGAACGGACGGCCGTTGTCGACATCTCGGAGACTCTATCCGGCGAGGCGCTCGATCGTCCCGACGAGATGTTCGAGCCTGAACGGCTTCGGGATCACGTCGTCGGGGGTCGCGCCGTCGAGCGTCGCCGAGTCCACCGAGCCGGTCAACATCACGACGGGCGTCCCGGGATGGCGGCGTCGAATCTCGTCGAGAAAATCGACGCCGCTGTCGTTGCCGACGTGCACGTCGAGCAGGACGACCGCGACGGCGCCGTCGCGAAGCGCCGCGCGCGCATCCTCGAGCGTCGCCGCATCGCGGACGACCCACCCATCCAGCTCGAGGTTGACACGACAGAGGAATCGAATCGACGCATCGTCGTCGACAACCAGGACTGTGCGGCCGCGCACCTCCATGGAAGCCGCGAGTCTACCTTCAGCTGCCGGAACTTCCACGCACCCGCAACCGGATCCAGATCCGGGGCGTTTACCCATCGAAAATGGGAAATGACGCGCGCGCACCCGAACCGGCCCCGGGCCGGAAGAAGCCGAGCTGGGCGATCCCGCGGCCCACGCCCCACTTCCGCCGGCGCGCCTGGGCGGAGTTCCAGCGTGCGCTCGACCCGCTCGCGTCGCCGCGCCCGCTCGAAGCGGCCGAGGGGCGCCTCAAGCACGTGCGGTCGTCGCAGCAGCCCTGATCCGCTCGAGCGACCGCTCCTTGCCGAGCAGCTCGAGGCTCTCGAAGAGCCCCGGCGAGATCTTCGCGCCGGTCACGGCGATCCGAATCGGCTGGAACGCCTTCCGCGGCGAGAGCTCCAAGCGCTCCGCGAGCGCGCGCAGCGCCGGCTCGATCGTCGCCGCCGTGAACGGCTCGAGCGCCTCGAGCTCGTCGCGGGCTGCGTCGAGCACCGCCCCGTCGAGCAGGTCGGGATCGGGCACGACGTCCTCGAACAGAAAGCGCGCGATCTCGGCGAACTGCCCGAAGCGCTCGATCTTCTCCTGCACGAGCGGCGCCGCGCGGCGCACGAGATCCTCGTCCCAGCTGTAGCCCTCGTCGCGCACGTAAGCGACCAGGGCGTCGGCGTAGTCGTCGGCGGGGAGCGCGCGCAGGTAGAGGCCGTTCATCCAGTCGAGCTTCTGGTAGTCGAAGACGGCCGGGCTCGGGACGACGCGCTCGAGCGTGAACCGCGCGACGAGCTCTTCCCGCGACATCACCGTCGTCCTGTCGTCGTAGCTCCAGCCGAGCAGCGCGAGGAAGTTCAGGAGCGCCGGCGCGAAATAGCCGTCGTGACGAAAGTCGTCGACCGTGACGGAGCCGTGCCGTTTCGACAACGGCTTGCCGTCCGCGCCGAACACGTGCGAGACGTGCGCGTACACGGGAGGCTCGGCGCCGACCGCACGGATGACGTTGATCTGCTTCGGCGTGTTCGAGATGTGGTCCTCGCCGCGGATCACGTGCGTGATGCCGTCCCACACGTCTTCCATCGGCGAGGCGAAGTTGTACGTCGGACGGCCGTCCGACCGCACGATCACGAGATCCTCGAGCTTCTCGTTCGGGAACTCGACGCGGCCGCGGACGATGTCGTCCCATGCGGTGACGCCGTCGTCGGGCATCCGGAACCGGATCGCCCCCTCGTCTTCGTAGGCCTTCCCGTCGGCGAGCAGCCGCTGCGCGGCGTCCGTGCACTGTGCCTGACGGTCGAGCTGGAACGTGACGGCACCGTCCCAGTCGAGGCCGAGCCACGCGAGCGACCGCTGAATCTGATCGGCTGCCTCGGCGACCTCACGGCTCGTGTCGGTGTTCTCGATTCGGAGGCGAAACTCGCCGTCCTCGTGCCGGGCGAACAACCAGTTGAAGAGCGCCGTCCGGACGTTGCCGATATGGAGGAACCCGGTCGGGCTCGGAGCCATGCGGACTCGGACGGACACGTGGGTAGGTTAGTCGTGTGGTCTTCGGCGCTCATTGCTCGGGGGGTGTCAAGAAGGCGCTCGACAACGCGGTCGCGATGGGCGCGGACGGCGTGCAGCTCTTCGTGCAGAGCCCGCGGACGTGGCGGTTCCCCGAGCACGACCCCGCCGACCTTGCCGCCTTTCGCGCGCGAGGCGAGGAGACGGGGCTCGCCGTTGTCGTGCACGCGCTCTACCTCGTGAATCTCGCCGCGCCCGACGACGCGATCTACGAGAAGAGCGTCGCGACGATGCGCTCGACCGTCGACGCCGCGTGCGCGATCGGCGCGGAGGCTGTCATCTTCCACGTCGGCTCGCATCTCGGTGCCGGGCTCGACGTCGGGCTCGAACGTGTCGTGCCTGCGCTCGAGCTCGTCCTCGACCGCTGCAACGACGACACGTGGCTGTTGATGGAGAACTCGGCGGGCGCGGGCGGCACGATCGGGCGCTCGCTCGATGAGCTCGCGACGATCTTCGAGGCGCTCGACCGCCATGAACGACTCGGGATCTGCCTCGACTCCTGCCACCTGTTCGTCTCCGGCGTCGACGTCACCGACGACAGTGCCGTGGACCGGCTGCTCGACGACGTCGACGGAACGGTCGGCCTCGACCGGCTGCGCGTGCTCCACGCGAACGATTCGAAGGCGCCGCTCGGATCGAATCGCGACCGGCACGAAAACATCGGGGACGGGTTGATCGGCGAGGGCCTCGGGACGTTTCTCGCCCACCCGAAGCTGCAGGGCCTGCCGACGTTCCTCGAGGTCCCCGGCAAGGACGGCCATGGCCCCGACGCCGACGAGCTGCGCAAGGTGCGCGCGCTCCATGCGCGTGCGGTCGGCTAGGCCTTCGCGCGCCGCGTCCGGTTCACGAACACATTCTCGAGCGCGGACCGCAAGCCGACGCCGAGCGCACCGGTCAGCACCGCGGCGTCGCCGAGCGTCGACACGTCCACGCGCGGCGGGTACGGAAGCCAGTCTCGGAGGCGCGAGCGAATCGGCTCGAGCAACAGGTCGCCGTTCGCACCAAGGCCGCCGCCGAGCACGACGAGCGCGAGGTCCGTAACTGCCGCGAGCGGCACGACGTGCATCGCGATCCGCCGCGCCTCCTCCTCGACGACGCTTGCTGCGACCGCGTCCCCACGACGCGCGGCGGCGAAGATCCCACGCGGTTCGAGCCCGCCGTGCAGCGAGGCATCACCCCCGTCGCGCGCAGCATGCGCCTGCGCGAGAGCCGAGACCGCGCCGGCGCACGGATCGATCTCGTCCGCCATGCCGACGCGCACGTAATCCAGCTCGCCGGCCGCTCCGTTGTAGCCCCGATGCAACTCGCCCCGCAGCACGATGCCGCACCCGAGCCCCGTTCCGATCGAGAGGAACGCGAAGTCGTCGACGCCCTGCGCGACGCCACGCCAACGCTCGCCGACCGCTGCGAGGTTGATGTCGTTCTCGATCGTCGTCGGAATGCCGAGTCGTTCGGTGAGCTCGATCCGGAAGTCGCGGTCCTCCAGGCCGCGGACGTTCTCGACGAGCGACACGCGTCCCGACTCGACGTCCACGGCCCCCGGAACGCCGATGACCGCACGGTCCAGCGGAACGTCGACGAGCCCGCTCGTCTCGACGAGCGCGCCGCGCAGCGTCGAGGCGACCTCGAGGACACCGTCGGCGTCCGGCGATTCGAGCTCGACGTCCTGGCGGGCGCGGATACGGCCGTCCATATCGCAGATCGCGCCGCGGAGGAACCGCGCGCCGAGGTCGAGCCCGAGCACGAGCGCGGCCTCCGCCACCGGCTCGAAGAAGACGGCCCCGTAGCTCGGCCCGTCCGGGTCGCGTTCTGACCGGCGGACGAGGCCCGCTTCGACCAGCGACGCAAGCGCCAGCGACACGGTCGGCTTCGAGATGCCGGCCCGCCGCGCGATCTCGGCCCGAGAGATCGGCGCGCCGGCGCGGATCGCGTCCAGGACGGTGCGCTCGTTCAGGTCCTTCAGCAGCGGCGGCGTGGCTCGTGTCAAGGTCATGTCAAGAAACCTAACTCACATTGGGAGTCTTTCCCACCTTGACTCCGCCGTCTCGCCGTCTTACAGTCGCTTTCGTTTGGATTCCTTACGAGGTCGAGCGGGAGGCGGAGGATGAAACGCTGGGCGATGGTGATTACGGCGGCGCTGCTCCTGACCGGAGTCGGCGCGTCGTTCAGGTTGGCCGGCGGCGGAACCGTCAATGCCGCAGGCGCGAAGAAGGCGACGGAGATCACGGTCTGGGTCGGGTGGAGCGCCCGCGAGCTGAAGGTCTTCAAGCAGATCGTTTCCGAGTACGACCGCAAGCACCCGGAAGTGACGGTCAAGGTCGTCGGCGGGATCAACGACGACAAGATCACGGCGGGTATCCGAAGCGGCAAGGTGCCGGACGTCGTGAGCTCGTTCACGTCGGCGAACGTCGGAACCTATTGCGGCAGCGGCGGCTGGATCGACCTCGGGTCGCTCCTCAGCAAGGACCACATCAACGTCGACATGTTCCCTGCGACGACGCGCTACTACACGCAATTCAAGGGCAAGCGCTGCGCACTGCCGTTCCTCGCCGACGTCTACGGCCTGTACTACAACAAGGCGCTGTTCAAAAAGGCCGGAATCAAATCGCCGCCGAAGACGATGTCCGAGCTCACCAAGGACGCGAAGAAGCTCACGCAACGCAAAGGCAGCACGATCAAGGTCGCCGGCTACCAGCCGTTCTTCGGCTTCTATGCCGGCAACGCGCCCGACATGACGACCTACGCCCCGCTCTACGGTGCAAAGTGGACCGACGGCCAGGGGCATTCGGCGCTGTCGAAGGATCCGCAGTGGGCGAAGTTCCTCCGCTGGCAGAAGAGCCTCACCGACTGGTACGGCTACGGCAACCTCGTCCGGTTCAAGGCAGGCGCGGCCGACGAGTTCTCGGCGTCGCACGCGTTCGAGGTCGGGAAGATCGCGATGATGATGGACGGCGAGTGGCGCGTTGCGTTCATCCACGCCGAGCATCCCAGCCTCGACTACGGCACCGCCCCGATGCCGGTCGACGATGCGCACCCGGAGCTGTACGGATCGGGCTACGTCAACGGGACGATCATCGGGATCCCGAAGGGCGTCAAGCACAAGGACCAGGCGTGGGCGCTGGTCAAGTACCTGACGATGAACTCCCACCCGCTCGCGCAGTTCTCGAACGGGATCCGCAACGTTCCGACGACGCGGGCGTCGCTGACCTCGCATGAGATCAAGCCCGACGCGCACTTCAAGACGTTCCTGAAGATCTTCGCGAACGCGCACTCGGCGACGTCGCCGATTACCGCGGTCGGGAACGCCTACGGGAGCCTCGTGCAGTCGTTCGCCGTGAAGTGGCAAGCCGGCCACGTGAAGAACCTCGAGGCCGGGCTGAAGAACCTCGACAAGCAGATCGACGCGCAGCTCAAGCAGGCCGGGCCCGGCGTGCCGTGAGCCTGACGCGCGCTGCTGAAGCGGGCGCGGCGACGACCGTCGCGCCCGCCGTCGACCGCCGCGCCGCCAAGCGGCGCGCGGCGTGGCGGAGACGGGGCTTCGTGCTCGCGCTGATGAGCCCGTGGATCGTCGGGTTCTCCATCTTCTTCGGGTACCCCCTCGTGTACAGCGCGTACCTGTCGTTCACCCACTACGACCTGATCTCGGCACCGCACTGGATCGGGCTGGCGAACTACCGCTACCTGTTCGGGACCGACCAGCAGGTCTGGCCGGCGGTCAAGAACACGCTGTGGATCATCGCGATCGGCGTCCCGCTGCAGGTGCTGTTCGCGTTCGGGATCGCGATGATGGTCTCACGGGCGCGGCGCGGCGTCGGCGTCTTCCGGACGGTCTTCTATCTCCCTGCGCTCGCGCCGCCCGTCGCAGCGACGCTCGGTTTCGTCTACCTGCTGAACCCTGCAACGGGCCCGGTCAACACGGCGTTGAAGCACCTCGGCATCGACGGGCCGCTCTGGTTCCAGTCGCCGGGGTGGGCGAAGCCGTCGCTCGTCCTGCTCGGGATCTGGGGCGTCGGCAACGTGATGATCATCTTCCTCGCCGCGATCCTCGACGTGCCGCGGCACCTGTACGAGTCGGCGGAGCTCGACGGGGCCGGCGCGTTCCAGCGCCTTCGCTGGGTGACGCTCCCGATCATCAGCCCGGTGATCCTCTTCTCCGTCGTGATCGGCGTGATCCAGGGGCTCCAGTACTTCACGCAGGCGTACGTCGCCGCCGACATCGCGTCGGGGCAGGCGTCACAGGCGGGCGACCAGACCGTCAACAACCTCGGCTATCCCGAAGGCTCGACGCTCTTCTATCCGGTGCTCCTCTACCAGCACGGCTTCCGCTACTTCAACATGGGCTACGCGTCGGCGTTGTCGGTCCTGTTGCTCGCGGTGTCGTTCGCGGTGACGCTCGTGATCATCGTCAACTCGCGCCGCTGGGTCCACTACGCGGGAGCCGCGTGACGTGAGCGCGACCACAACTGCCGCAAGCGCACCGCTCGTACGGAGAAAGCCGCCGGCTGACGTTCGGCGGCGGCGCTTCCTGCTCGGCGTCGCGAACCACTCGCTGCTCATCGTCACGGCCGCTCTGTTCCTCGGCCCGTTCGTGTTCATCACGCTGACGGCCCTGATGACGAACGACCAGGCGCTCTCGGCGCACCTGTGGCCGCACCCCTTCAGATGGCAGAACTTCATCGACGTCTTCCACAAGTCGCCGCTCTGGCGTTGGACGCTGAACACGATGATCTACTCGTCGCTCGCGACACTCGG
>JBJMJS010000022.1:0-29708 GCA_045806225.1 Gaiellaceae bacterium | reverse complement strand
GCTCGTGACCTGCAGTCGCTGCATCGGCACGTGGGCGGCGGCCGGGATCGCGACGACGCAGACTGTCGCGCCGCGCTTCGGCCGGCTGCTGACCTGGACGCTCGGCGCAGCCGGCGCCAATGACTTCCTGCAGGCGGGCTTCGCCGCTCTCACGCACAAGTCGAACGAGCTCGAGCAGCGGGCGGGCTAACGGTTCGCGACAACGATCTCGCGCAGGCGGGCACGCGCCATCGTGACGAGCTGCGGCACGCGTCCACAGAGCCGGCAGTCGAACGCTCTCACCGAGCCGTCGCGGCTCCCCGTGATGATCCGCCACCCTCGCGGCGAGAAGGCAATCGCATTGGTCGGCCGCTCCCCAATCCGCACCAGGTACAGCGGTAGCAACGACCACGTCCCGCGCCGCCTCGTTTCCCAGATACCGGCGGCCTCGGGTCCCGCCGTCGCGATCCAGCGGCCATCCGCGCTGAAGGCTACGTCCGCGACGAAGCCCGAGTGGATCCGAAGCAGAGCCACTTGACGACCGTTCGCGGGATTCCACACGCGTACGTCATGGTCGAGGCTCGCCGTCGCGAGGAGTGACCCTGTCCGGTTGAACGCGATGGCCGTGACCCCGCCGGAATGTCCGACGAGCTCATGCTCGAGCGCCCCGCTACGCACGCTCCACAACCTGGCGCTCGAGTCGGTTGACCCCGTCGCCACGACTTTCCCGTCGGGCGAGAATCGTGCGGTCACGACAGAACCGTCGTGGCCGCGAAGTGTCGTCAGCCGAGCACCGTCCGCGACGCGCCAGATCACGGCGGTCTTGTCTGCACTCGCAGTCACGACCTTCGTCCCGTCGGCGTTGAACCGTGCATCGTTCACCGCGCCGGCATGGACTAGCCGGTGAAGCAGCGCGCCGCTCCGAACGTTCCACAGTGTGGCCGCACCGTCTTTGCCTGCAACGATTGCTAAGCGACCATTCGGGCTGAACCGTGCGGTCGCGAGCGGGGCCCCGTGCGGCAGCGCCGCGACCAGCGTCCCGTTGACGCTCCGCCACACGCGGGCGGTCCCGTCCTTACACGCGGTGATCACGAATTCACCGTCAGGTGAGAACGACGTGTCGGTAACAGGTGCCGGATGCACCAGTACGATGGTGCGACGATCCGGGCCCCAGAGCCGAGCAGAGTCGTCGTCGCCTGCACTCAGGATCTGGCGACCGTCGGGGCTGAAAGACACAGCGTTCACGGCGGCGTCGTGATGGCCGACGGCCGACGCGGATGCCGGCGGGACGGGGCCTGCGACGTTGACCCGCGCATCCCACAGCCGCGCGGTGCCGTCGTCACCAGCAGTCACGAGCGACCGACCGTCGGGACTGAGCGCCGCGTCGTTCACGGGGCCGTCGTGCCCGACGAACGCGGCCTGTTCGAAACCGCCATCCGCAGCCCAGAGGTAGAGGTTCCGGTCGCGCCCGCGCGAGAGTACGGACCGGCCGTTCGCCACGAACGAGACCGCCTCGACGCCGCTGAGGTGGCGCTGGAACATTCCGATGACCGTGCGATCGGACAGACGCCACGCCCGGCCGATCGTGTCAGTGCCGCCGGCCGTGGCGAGCACGGAGTCGTCAGCGCTAAACGCGGCGTCGATTACGTCGCCGGAATGACGGAGCGTGTACAGAAGAGCTCCGGTCTTCGCGTTCCAGATCCGAACGAGCGGATCGTTACCGGCAGTCGCGATCAGCGTGCCGTCGTGGCTGAACCGCGCGCTGTTCAAGAAACCAGTTCCCTCGAGTTTCAGGACCTGCTCCTGCGACGCGACGTCGAAGACGCGCGCGAACCGATCCCCTCCGACTGTCAGCAAACGCCGACCGTCGGGGCTGAATGACACGGCGCGAACGCCTTTTCGGGCTCCTGCGGGATGTGGAAAGACGGCGACCGGCAGACCCGCAGCCACGTTCCACAGCCTTGCATTGCCGTCCGCGCTTGCGGTTGCAACGAGACGATCGTCCGGAGAGAACGCGATCGCCGTGACGCCGCCGCCCTGCGGAAGCGAGTACAGCAGAGCGCCCGTCCCCGTGTCCCAGACGTGCACATTGTGGTCCGTTCGACCGCCGCCGGCGGCTACGAGCCGGCCATCATGGCTGAACGTCCCCGTTGCGAGATTCGTGACGGGCTCGAGTGGGCGCGACCGGAAGCCGTGGTACCGATCGAGAAGACGAGCGCCGCGAGTTCCAGCAATCAGGATCGTCGCGCCGTCCGGGCTGAACGCGGCGGCGTGCGCCTCGCCAACGCCTGCGATGATCGCCTCCACACGAACCGCGACGAGGCCGTCGCGCAGCGTGTTTTCGACAATCGGCGCGGGGTTGACGTGTGCAGCTTCGAGCGCCGCCGCAGCGCGAAGAGCCTGGGAAAGACTTTGCTGCGGGTCGTCGCCGAGCAACGCGCGTGCGTTTGCCGCAATCTCACGGGCGCCGGCGAGTTCCCTTTGCCGAACGGCGCGAGCCGCGGCGAGATGGGCTAGCCGACGCTGGTGCTTGGCGACCGCCGCAGCGCTCCGTGCCCGCTCCGTCTCTTGTTCGGCACGGGCGGCTTGCGTCTTCGCGTCATGCGTTGCTGCCTCTGCGACCTGTTCGTTTCGGGTGGCACTGCTGCTCGCGCTCTCGGCGACCGCCTCAGAGTGAACGGCGTCGTGGGTTCGAGCGACGGCGCGCGCGCGATCAGCCTTGGCGCGATTGCGCTGCACCCGCGCCGCGCGTCCGTTCGCCTTGGCGCGGATTTCTGCGCGCCGCGCCGCCGCCGCGAAGCGCTTAGCTTTAGCCTCCTGCGTTTCGGCCGCCTGTTGTTCCGTCCTTGCGACTTCCGCCTGGTGCTGTGCCTCGGTTCGCTGCACCAGCGCGTAGATCGCGACTGCGGCGACTATTGCGAGCGCAGCGATGGCCGCCGCCATCAGCCGGACCAGGAGGCGGTGGCGCCGTCGCCCGGCCTCGCGCTCGCGTGCGATCCGCTCGTCGGCTTCGTGCCGACCGCGCCACGCAAGGATTGCGTCCGCGAGGACATCATGGAAGATCTCGTAGCGCCCCGACGTGCCGTTCTCGCCCGCGCGTAGGACCCGCTCCTCGGTCAGCCGCCGGAGAACGGTCGCCGCCTTGCCGCGATCGACCCCCGCGTAGCCTGCGAGATCGTCGACGCCGTGGGCGATCTTCGTTCCCGACGGCGTGACCAGGTGGTTGTACATCGCTGCCGCTGCGTCGCGCTCGTCGGCGGATAACGCAGCCATCGCTCTGTCGAGGTGATGCTCGACGATCCGTGCGGCACCGCCGAGCCGCTCCAGCGTCGCCAGGCGAAGCAGCCGCGAGCCCTCCGCCGCCTCGGCGTGCCACAGGCGTTCGAGGACGAGCTGGAGATATGGCGCTTCGATCCGGTCTCCCTCGTCTGCGCGGACGCCTGCGATCGATCCGCGCCCGGCACGGCTGAGATCGACGCGGCCGGCGCCGACATCACGCAAGATCGCGGCGACGAGCGCCGGCTCGATCGCCACGCGCTGGTCGGCCTCGACGAGGGTGTTGTAGGCCTTGATCGGGCCGAGCACCGCGGATTCGCCAGCCTCCCGATCGAGGCGGTCCACGCGGAGCGAGTTCGCGAACAAGCCGAGAATGCGGCTCTTGAAAGCGTCGAGCTTTGCCAACTCATCCTCGCGGATCCCGACAAGGAAGTTCGCCCGCAAGCCGGGCCGGCGAATCGCATCGCCGAGGTCGTCGGCGAACCCTTCGTCTCCGCGGTGGTAGAGGAAGTACTCCTCGAACTGATCGAGGACCACGTAGACGTCGCCGACACGTTCCGAGGCGGCCCCAAGTATGTCGACGAGCGCGCCACCGCCATCATCGACACCGAATTCGACGCCGATTGCATGACGGAGCGCCATCGTCGCGTTCTGGGGCCAAGACGAAAAAACGACGACTCCGGCATCCGGGGCGCTCCGCAACGCGTGCGCGACGCCGGCCCTGAGAAGCGAGCTTTTGCCGACGCCGCTCGCCCCGTACAAGACTGTCAGTCTCGACGCCATCAGGTTGGCAATGACGATCTCGCGTTCTCGCTCGCGCCCGAAGAAGAGCAGAGCATCGAGATCGGAGTCCCCGAACGGGGTGAGGCCCATGAACGGGCTCAACGGCGTCGTGGTAGTGCTCACTGCGCGACCTCGACGAGGCCCGCGTGTGCCGTGAGCGCGTCGACGTAATCCGGGAGCGGCAACTCGTAGACGTCCACATCGCGCCGTCGCCAAAACTCGCGCTCGAGCCCGAAGGAGTGCGGTTGCACCGCCCACGACCGGTAGCTCAGCGGTTGGTCTCCCCACAGCCGGTTGAGCACGACCCGCAGGTTCCAGTCGGCCATCGTGTAACCGAGGAACAGGAAGTGGCTCCGGCGGAGCTTCGCCGCAAGCGCGACCGGAACGACACTCGCCACGTCCGCTTGCGCGAGGTAGTCGATGTAGTCGTCCTCGGTCACCACGAAGCTCTCCCACTCGCGGTCGGCGCTCCGGTCGACCTGGCCGTGGAGCTTCAGGATCACGGTGCGGCGCTCCAACGACAGGTCAACGTAGGTGTTCGGAATGTCGATCAGACGCACGGTCCCGTCGGGTGCGAGGTGGCAGAAGCGGCCGCGGTCGCGTCCCGTCGCGAGGTACGCGACAACGTCGAATTCTTCACCGGCTTCGACCAGCGCGGTTTCGAGCGCAACGTCGTAGCTCGTCGTGACGATCAGCTGGTGTGGCGCGCCGTGGGCGCGCAGCACCGGCGGGAGTGCGGCAAAGAAACGGTGCACTTGCGTCGGTGTTGCGTCGACGTCGAGCAGCGCATGGAGCTCGTCGTAGAGCGGCCCCGAGCCCCGCATCACCGCGATGTACTGGGCGACGCGGGTGAGCGGCCCCGCGCCGTTCGTCGAGGGGTAGTCGAAGCGTTGTGCAAGGCTCGTGGCGAGCTCGGCGACGTCGGCGCCGAGAACAGGGACGAGTCGCCCTGCGAGCATCGCGTTCATGACGGCCTGGAAATGGTCCTCACTCGAGGGTGCCGCCGTTGCAGGATCGAGCCCGGCATCCTGCCGCACGATCGACGCGTGCAGGCGTTGGAGCGCCGGGCCGGGATCGATCCCGAGCTCCTCGACGAGCGCGCGCCGTGCGTCCTGGTACGACGAAAGCGCCGCCCCCTGCCTCCCGGAACGGTAGAGCGCCAGCATGAGCTGCGCACGAAGGCGCTCGCGGAGCGGGTGCTCCGACACGAGCCGTTCGATGTCGCCCGCGATCTCTGCGTGGAGGCCCAGCTCCAACTCCGAGTCGATGCGGTCTTCGACGGCCGCGAGCCGAAGCTCGTCGAGCCCTGCGATGTCGGACTGGGCGAACGACTCGAAAGCGAAGTCGGCCAGCGGCGCACCGCGCCACATCGACAGCGCATCGCGGAGCGTCCGCGCCCGTTCCGCCGCGGGCATCGCTCTCGCGTCGGCGACGAGCGCGCGGAAGCGCTCGGCGTCCACTTCGCTCGGATCGACTCGCAGCCGGTAACCCGGCGTCTTCGTCTCGAGCCTGTCGCTCGCGAGGAGTTTTCGGAGCTGGGAAACAAGGTTCTGGAGCGAGGTCTGCGCCGTTCGCGGCGGGTTTTCGCCCCACAGCGAATCGAGCAGCCGGTCGGTCGAGACGACGTGGTTCGAGTCCAAGACGAGCAGCGCGAGCAGCGCGCGCAGCTTGTGACCACCGAGCGGCATGACCTCGCCGTCGACGATGAGCTCGATCGGTCCGAGAATCCGGATCTCGATCATGTATCGGTTGTAACACTCTTCCGGCACGGTGAATAGGCGCCCGCGCGGTCTCCGACGCGGTCCACAAGCCGCAGGGTTCAGGAGCGTCCTAACCGTTGGCTAACCGCTGCGGTGACCAGCCGTTAGTCGGCCGTTACCGGGCCGTTCCAGCGCGATTGGCGACGCCTTCGACGGTGGCCGCATGGCTACCAACACACACCTCCGTGCCGCCGGAAGCGCGCTGCTCGTCGCCGCGCTCCTCGGCAGCTCCGCCGCCGCGAAGAACCGCGAACCGGCCGGCGCGATCCACCAGACCCACGTGACGAGCACCGACGACCCCGACCTCGACGGTCGGGATACTCGAGAGGCCCCGACGAACCGCCCGACGGTCGAGGCGGCGTTCTCGAACGAGAGCTATTCACCCGGTTCGACCGCGCGGCTGTCGATCTGGACGGGTGGCACCGACGTCCGCATCCGCCTTTACAGGGCAGGGACGGAAACGACAGGCATCGTTGCGCGAGACATCATGCTCGGCTCGCCCGTGACGGCCGCGCGCCTACTCGGCGACATAGGTAAGGGCGATGTGTTCCGGATTCGCGTCGGAAACTGGCCGAGCGGTCTCTACTTCGCGAAGCTCACGGGATCCGAGGGGAAGATCGGCTACGCGCCTTTCGTCCTGCGGCCGCATAGGCTCGGGGAGCACGGGGTGGCCGTTGTCTTCTCGACGATGACCTGGCAGGCGTACAACTTCCACGACGACAACGGCGACGGCGTCCCCGACACGTGGTACCAGAACCAGAACGACCACAGCCTGACCGCCCGGCTCGGCAGGCCGTACGAGAACCGGGGCGTCATTCCGCACTACAAGTTCTACGAGCAGCCGTTCGTCCGATGGCTCGTCGCGACGCATCGGGACGTCGACTATCTCGCGGACGCCGACCTCGACCTTCGCACGACGACTGGGCGGAAGCTCGCGGCTGCGTACAGCCTGATCGTCTTTCCGGGCCATCACGAGTACGTCACGACCCACGAGTACGACGCCGTCCTCGCGTACCGGAACCGCGGCGGCAATCTGATGTTCCTCTCGGCGAACAACTTCTTCTGGCGCACGGTCAAGGAGGGCAACGTCATGCGCCGGACCGCCCACTGGCGTGACCTCGGCCGACCCGAAGCTGCGCTGCTCGGAACGCAGTACTTCGCAAACGACGCCGGTGAGCACCGCGGCTCCTGGATCGTTCGGCGGACCCCCGCCGAGAGCTGGATCTTCGCGCGAACGAAGCTCCGTCCCGGTTCTTCGTTCGCGAACGGCGGGATCGAGGCAGACGAGGTGGCGCCGAGCTCGCCGCCCGGCACGCAGGTGATCGCGGCTATTCCGCGACTGTTCGACACGCCGCACAACGCCGACATGACGTATTACGAGTTGCCGAACGGCGCGAAAGTGTTCGCCGCCGGTGCGTTCACGCTGGCCGGCGCCGTGTGGTGGGAGAACGTCCACCAGGTGATCGAGAACCTGTTCGCGCGCCTCACCGACGACGGCAACAGGACGCGCGTGCGGTAGCACATAGGCTGAACGACAGCATGCCAGGGGACTAGGCCTCTCGGGCGCAGATCTTCACCACCCAGGACTACGGATCAGCCACGTGCTCGCAGGCCGGCTGGCGGCCCGGCTAACCTTGGCCGGGCCCCTCCCGTCTTACAAGCCGTGCGTCTTCGCCTGACCCTCATCCTCGGCCTCGCCGCGTTGTCGCTCTTCGCGACGGCGGGCGCCGGCGCGTACCCGTGGCCGGTCAAGCCGTTCAACAAGCAGCATCCGATCCGCGCGAACTTCGGTGACCCGCGCACCATCTTCCAGCTCGGCCTGTTTCAGGACGGAATCGAGGGGCCGGGGACATTCCTCTTCCACAACGGGATCGACATCTCGGCGAAGGACGGCACTTCGGTCTATCCCGTGATGTCCGGGACGGTGAAGCTGATCGATGCCGAGACGGTCAGCGTCACGACGACGAAGGGCCGCACGTTCCAGTACTTCCACCTCGTCCCGGTCGTCGCCGACGGCGAGCACGTCGTTGCGCAGCGGACGCTCCTCGGCTACGTCCGTAAGGGCGCGGGCCACGTGCATCTGTCGGAGATCCGCGGCTTCCGAATCTGGAACCCGCTCGCGAAGGGCGGCATCGCGCCGTACCGCGACGTGACGAAGCCGACCGTCGCCTCGATCCTCCTCAGGCGCTGGAACACGATCGACGAGCTCGACTCGCTCGGCGTGTGCGGACGGATCTCGATCGCGTCCGAGGCGTACGACACGCCGCCGATGCGCGTCGGCGGCTCGTTCGCCAACTTCCCGGTCTCGGCAGTCATGCTGACGTGGTCGTTGCGGCGCGTCGGGACCGGCCTCGTGATCGCCGCACCGGCGACGCCGGTCGACTTCCGCGGGACGCTCCCGATCGAAGCAGCCTTCTGGAACGTCTACTCGCGCGGGACGTACCAGAACGCGCCACGCTTCGGCCCGCGCCAGTTCTCCCTGATGCCGGGCCGGTTTCTCTACAACCTGAGTGCGCCGCAGGGCATCGACACGCGCACGCTGACGAACGGCGTCTACCAGGTGACCGTTCGAGCCGCCGACATCAAGGGCAACGCGCGCACGCTGAACAAGCGCTTCACGGTCGTCAACCAGGCGGGCACCCCGACCGGCTGCCCCGCCACGCCCGCGCCACCGCCCCTCCCGCCTCCACCCACGACGACGACGACGGAACCGACGACGACGACGACCGCCACGACCACCGGAACGACGACGACAACGTCCACGACGACCACGCCCTAGCGGCGCAGGTCGGCGCCGTACGCGCGCCGGTAGATGTCCTTCACCTCCTCCACGCGCTTGACGTACGCGCGCGTCTCCGAGAACCGGATCCCTCCGCCGTCGCTGCGCCAGCGGTCGACGTTGTCCTGGCCGGCGTTGTACGCGGCGAGCGCCGTCCGCTCGTCACGGTATTTCTCGATCAGGTGGCGCAGGTACCACGCGCCGTAGCGGACGTTGATCTCGGGGTTGTAGAGATCGGAGACGCGGAACTGCGAGCCGCCTGTGTGAACGGCGATCCCTTGCGCCGTCGAGGGAAGTAGCTGCATCAGGCCGACCGCACCCGACTGCGACCGCGCCCGGGCCTTGAACCGCGACTCCTGATAGATCACCGCAGCGAGGAGGTCCGGGTCGAGGTCGTAGTTGCGCGCGTGGCCGCGCACGATCTGCTCGTATTTCAGCGGGTACCAGAGCCGCTCCCACCAGCCGGGCTTCTCCGTCTGGAGGCTCAGGAACAGGACGCCGCAGAGCGCGGCGAGCGCACCGCCGACGACGAGCCGCCGTGTCATGAACCAAGCTGCGCGACGACGCCGGCGACGAATGCGTCGAGCTCCTCCAGCGTCCCGTCGTTGACGTACGCGAAGTCCGCGCGCCGCACCTTCTCCTCGTCGGGCAGCAGCCGCTGTTCGCGTGCGTCGCGCGGCAGCGCCGAGCGCTCCTGCCGTACCGCGGGCGGAGCCGTGACCACGACGACGCGGTCGAACCGTGCGTCCCCGCCCGTTTCGTAGAGCAGAGGGACCTCGGTGACGACGATTTCCGCGTCCTGCTCGTCCTGCCACGCGGTGTATTCCCGCACGACCCTCGGATGGAGCAGCGACTCGAGCCAGGCGAGCTCGTCAGGATCCTCGAACACGATCGCCGCGATCGCTGCGCGGTCGGCCCCGTCGTCCCCGACCAGCGCATCCCCCCACCGGTCGCGCACCGCCGCGAGCACCTCCGGATCCTCGTGCAGGAGCCCGTGGACGATCTGGTCCGACGACGACGTCGCAGCGCCGTGGCGCCCGAACGCCTTCAACGCCTCGCTCTTTCCGGCGCCGATCCCGCCCGTGACCGCGACGGTGACCCGGCGGGCGCCGCTACCCGTCAGTGGTGCGCGTCGCCACCTCGTCGGCAGCGGTCGAATCGACCTCGTCGGCGGCAGCCGGATCGGCCTCGTCGGCGGCGGCGGGATCGACCTCGTCGCCGGCATTCACGGCCTCGTGCTCCACGGGCTCGCCCTCGAGCGGCGGAGCTTCCGGCGCAGACTCGGCGTCGGTGAAGACGTCGGCCGACAGGTCGAGGTGCGGCGTCCCCTCGATCGCATCGTCGGCGGGAGAGACGCGCGCGCCGCCGTCGACACGCTTGAGCGACAGTGACAGCCTGCGGCGCTCGGCATCGACCTCGAGAATCTGTACGCGAACGGTGTCGCCCTGCGAGACGACCTCGCGCGGGTTCTCGACGTGATGGTGCGCGAGCTCGGAGATGTGCACGAGCCCCTCGACACCGGGCAGTATCTCGACGAACGCGCCGAATGTGACGACCTTCGTCACCTTTCCCTCGACGGTGTCGCCTTCCTTGTACTGCTCGAGGACCTGTTGCCACGGATCGGTTTGTGTCTGCTTCAGCCCGAGCGAGATCCGCTGGCGGTCGCGGTCGATGTCGAGCACCTTGACCTTCACCTGCTGGCCGATGTCGAGCACTTCGGACGGATGGTTGACGTGCGACCAGGACAGCTCGCTGATGTGGATGAGCCCGTCCATTCCGTCGAGATCGACGAAGGCGCCGAAGTCGACGATGTTCGAGATCGTCCCGTCGACGACGTCGCCGGGGTTGAGGCGGTCGAGGATCGCCTGGCGCATCTCCTTCCGCTCGTCTTCGAGCACCGCGCGGCGCGAGAGGACGACGTTGTTGCGCGAGCGGTTCAGCTCGATCACCTTGCAGCGCAGCTCCTGACCCATGAACTCGTCAAGGTCCTGAACGCGGCGGATGTCGACGAGCGACGCGGGGAGGAACCCTCGGACGCCGAGGTCGAGGATCAGTCCGCCCTTCACGACCTCGATCACGCGGCCGTTCACCGGCTCGCCCGATTCGGCCGCACGCTCGATCGCCTTCCACGCCATCTCGAAGCGCGCGCGCTTCTTCGACAGGATCAGCCGCCCCTCGGCGTCCTCCTTCGTCAGGACGAGCGCGTCGATCTCATCGCCGAGCGTGACCTCGTCCGCCGGGTTGACCGAGCGCCGGATCGAGAGCTCGGCGACGGGGATGACGCCCTCGGACTTGTAGCCGATGTCGACGAGGACCTCGTCCTTGTCGACGCGCACGACGGTGCCGTGCACCACCTCCCCCTCATTGATCGTCGGGAAGGTCGACTCGTAGTCCGGGATCAGCTCGCCGTCGGGGCCGGTCGTCCAGACGCCGTCGCCGGCGGTCCTCGTGTCGGTTTGTTCCATCGTCAAAGCGCCGACCATAGTACCCACCGAAGTCCGGTCTCGCGGACGCGCGGCTATGACGACCTCGGTGGGGTATCAGGCTCGCTGCCGCTGCCGACGCGCATGGCAGAGCCCCTCACGTCGGCCAGTCGCCGCGCAGGAGCGCGTCGATTCTCTGGCCGCGGTGGAGGAGCCGCGCTGCGAGATCGCCCTCGCGTTCGACTCGTTCTCGCACGGCTTTCATCGTGAATGCCCGTGGTTCGAGGTCTTCCGTCAGCTCGTCCCAACGCAGCGGCGTCGCGACCGGGGCCCCGGGGAGCGGCCGGACGGAATAGGCGGAGACGATCTGCTGGCCGTGGCCGTTCATCTTCGTGTCGATGTAGACGCCGTGGCGGCGCTCGACGGCACGTTCGGCCGTGATCAGGCCGTCGGACGCGCGGACGAGCGCGCCCGTCACCAGCTCGGCGAAGCGGCGCGTCTCGTCATGGGTGTACCGGCGCTCGACCGGGACGTGGACGTGGAGGCCTTCCCCACCAGTGGTGCGCACGACCGCCTCGAGCCGCATCGCCTCGAGCGCGTCGCGGAGGAGCAGCGCGGCCCGGACGACGTCGGAAAACGGCACGCTGCTCGGGTCGAGGTCGAACAGCACATAGGTCGGTCGATCCGGCCGGTCGGCGTGTGAGGGCCAGACGTGGAGATCGATGCAGCCGTACTCGACCATCCACAGCAACGCGGCGGGCTCGTTCACCAGCGGGTAGCGCACGAGGGCGCCGCGCCGCGACTTCGCCGGCTGCGGCGAGACAGGGATCCAGGGCGGCAGCTCGGGCGGCGCGTCCTTCTCCCACACGAACGGCCCGCGCGGGACGGTGTAGTGGCGCTTGATCGTGAACGGGCGGTCGCGAACGTGCGGGATAAGGAGGGGCGCGATCCACGCGTAGAACGCGAGCAGATCGCGCTTCGTCAACCCCGCCTCGGGCCAGAACACACGATCCAGATGCGTGAGCTCGACGTCCCGTCCTTCCACTGTTCACCGGCCTTCGGGGCTCGACGCGGCGCTACGCCGGACGCGTCACGGGAAGTAGACGCCGCCGCGGTCGTCCAAGCGCGTTCCCTCGGCGCAGGCCACGTCCCAGACGTTTCCCTCCGGGTCGCGCCAGCTGAACCCGCCACCCCAGAAGGCCTCCTCCACCTCACCGAGGAGCTCGACACCCTCGACGCCGCGCAACGTCTCGTAGATCGCGTGCACGTCGTCGAGCGACTCGAGGTTGACGCAGAGCGTGAACCCGCGAAACGCGTCGGCGGGCGGCCCGAACACCGGCTCGTAGTGGCTCGCGGCGTAGAGACCGACCACGACGCCGTTCGTGCACTGGAACGTGCGGTGGTGCTCGTCGCTTTCCGGCGTCTCGGGCCACCCGAGCTCACGGAAGAGCCGCGCCATCCGCTCGACGTCGCGACACGCCAGTGTGACCAAGCCGATGCGCGCAGGCAACTGCATATCAGCGGCTACTCCGCAGAACGTCAGGCGGTTCGGCGAGCCGGTACTCCCACCCGCCACGCCATTCGAACGGAGCACCCACCACCGCGTCGAGCGACTCGCCGTCGACGAGATGCTGCAGCGACCATCGCGTCGCCGCATGCCCGATCACGACGATGCGTTTCCCGTCCCACTTCAGGAAGAGGTCGTCCAGGAAACGCGCCATCCGTACGACGACGTCGCGGTAACTCTCGCCGCCGGGAAACGGTCGCTCGATCCGGCTCTTGACCTCGTCGCCGACGCGCTCCGCGGGACCGCCGGTCAGTTCGCCGTAGTCGCACTCGCGCAGTCGCCAGTCGAGAAGGATCGGGATATCGGTCGAGCCGAACGCGATCTCCGCCGTCTCGAACGCGCGCCGCCGATCGGATGCGAAGACGGCCGCAAGCCCGTCGTCCCGCCGCCGCTCGCCGAGCTCCGCGGCAAGCGCCCGGCCACGCGCCGAGAGCTCGCCGTGCAGCCACCCGGTCGCGACCCCTTCTTCGTTGTGGGTCGAGATCGAATGGGTCTCGTAGACCAACTCGATCACACCATCACTCGCGAGCGCCGCCGCGTCCGGCTGACCGGATGCGGCGCATCGGCCTGCGTTATCACCGGTCGAAGTCGTCAAGGCGCGGCGAAGCCGCGCCGGACTTCAACCGGCTGATTGTCGACGAGAGCTCGTTGATCGTCCAGATGCTTCCGTTCGCGAACGCGGACTGACGCGGCTCGCTGCCGACGCGAATCGATCCGACGACACGGAGCGTCCGCGGATCGAGCTTGTACACGAGCCGTGTGTCGTACCCGGTCGCCCAGACGAAGCCAGCGGCGTAGAGGATGCCGCCGGCCTGCGCCGGGAGCTTCGTTTTCGCGGTCACCGCACGGGTCGCCGGATCGATCCGCGCGATCGTCCCGTTGTAGAACGTCGAGGCGTAGACCGCGTCGTCCGAGACCGAAAGGTCGTCGACGTCGCGGTCGAGGACGACGCGCCCGACGATGCTGCTCGTCGCCGGGTCGATCGCCGAGACGGCGCCGTCCTGGTTCGACGTCCACACGAGCCCGAACGCGTAGACCGCTATCTCGGCATTTCCTCCGACCGAGACGGTCGAGCGGACGGTGTTCGTGCTCGGGTCGATCCGGTAGACGAGGCCGTCGTCGTTCGCGTTCCACGCGTTCCCGTCAGGGGTGAAAGCCGTCCCGAAGGGATGCGTTCCCACGCGGATCCGCGCTACGACGCGGTTGGTGCCGGGATCGATCCGGACGAGCTCGCCGCCGCTGAAGGTCCCGACCCAGAGGGTCCCTGCACCGAACGTGATCGCCGACAGCTCGCCGCCGACGTCGATCTTCGCGAGGACGGAGCCGTTTGCCGGATCGAGGCGCGAGACGGCCCCGTCGAAGTTCGCCGTCCACAGGGACCCCGCCGCATAGGTCACGTAGAGCGGCCGTGTCGCGCCGACGGGGAACGACTCGGACGGAGTCGGCGCCGGTTGAGGCGTCACCGTGATCGACACCCGCGTCACGCGGCTGCGACGGCCGCGCGGGTCGATGGCGGCGGCGCGCAGGATGTGCGTCCCTGCCGAAAGCGGGGCGCGAAAGACCCGCGGGCACGCGCGGAGTCGCGGCGTGTCCAACGAACAGCGGTAGCGGAGCTTCGGGGCAGGCACGCCGCGTTCGTGGGAGGAGAAGACGTACGTGACCGACGTGCCCGTCGGTGCGCGCGGGCCGGTGATCGTCGGAGCAGTCGGACCGGCGGCGAGAAGCGCTGCTACGGCGACTGTGAGGAGCACGTGCTAGTCCTTGGCCTCGCGCCAGTCGTCGCCGACGCCGATGTCGACCGCGAGCGGTGGGTCGAGCGGGTACGCGCGCGTCATCTCCTCGCGAACCAGCTCCTTGACCGGGCCATGCTCCGCGTCCGGAACCTCGAGCAGCAGCTCGTCGTGGACCTGCAGGACGAGCCGCGCGCTCCTCCCCTCGTCGCGCAGCCGCCGGTGGATGTTGATCATCGCGACCTTGATGATGTCCGCGTTCGAGCCCTGCATCACGAAGTTCACGGCGAGTCGCTCGCCGAGCGAACGCGTCTGGCGGTTCGACGCGCGGATCTCGGGGACAGGCCGCCGCCGGCCGAGCAGCGACGTGACGTAGCCGTCGCGCTTCGCCTGCTCGATCGTGCGCTGGATGAAGTCCTGCACGAGCGGGAAACGTGCGAGGTACGCATCGATGTACTCCTGCGCCTGCTCACGCGGAATCTCGAGGTTCTCCGAAAGCCCGTACGCGGAGATCCCGTAGACGATTCCGAAGTTGATCATCTTCGCGACCGAGCGATCGCCGCTCGTCAACGCCGACGGCTCCTTTCCCAGCACCTCGACCGCCGTCGCAGTGTGGATGTCGTCGCCGCGTGCAAACGCCTCGCGCAGCTTCGGCTCGCCGCTGACGTGCGCGAGGATCCGCAGCTCGATCTGCGAGTAGTCGGCCGAGAGGAGCCGCGAGCCCTGATCCGCGACGAATGCGGACCGGATCTCCTTGCCGATCTCCGTCCGAATCGGAATCGCCTGCAGGTTCGGGTTCGTTGTCGACAGTCGACCGGTCGACGCGACGGTCTGGTTGAACGTCGTGTGGAGACGCCCGTCCTGCTCCGAGATCAGCGCCGGCAAAGGCTCGAGGTACGTGTTGAGCAGCTTCGAGTACTCGCGCCACTCCTCGATCACCTCGACGATGGGATGGTCGCCCCGGATCGAGCGCAGGACGCGCGTGTCGGTCGAGTAGCCCGTCTTGCCTTTCCGGCCGGGGGTCAGCTCGAGCTTCTCGAACAGGATCCGCGCGACCTGCTGCGTCGAACCGAGCATGAACTCCTCGCCGGCCAATTCGTACGCCTTCGCCTGTAGCTCTTCGACACGGTCGGCGAGGCGCGCCGTGATCTCCCCCATCCGGTACGTGTCGATGCGCACGCCGGCGTCCTCCATTGCGGCCAGCACGGCCGTCAGCGGCAGCTCGATCTGCCGGTAGAGGTGCTCGCCGCCACGCTCGCGGACCCGCTCGAGCAGCGTCGGCGCGAGCCGGCGCGGGATCTCCGCGTGACGGACGAGCGCTGCGGTCTCGTCGTCGGTCGCAGGCGTCGGAATCGGCTCGACGCCGTACTCGCGCGCGAGGTCGTCGAGCTCGTACGACGCGCGTCCCGGCTCGATCAGGTACGCCAGGATCATCGTGTCGTCGGCGGGCTGCATCGTCAGCCGCGGCAGCGCCTTGAAATCGTGTGCGATCAGGACGCCGTCCGGGATCCGCATCGCGGCCGCGGGCTCCCACGCGCCGACCACCACGCCGTCGTCGCGCGCGAGCGCGAACCGGTCGTCCCGGATCGAAAGCGACGCCGGTGTCACCACCTCCGGCAGGACGCCTTCGCGCCATTCGACGTCCGTTCCCGGTGACCGCATCGGCGCCGCGGGCACGGCCTCGTCGAGCTGGTCGACACGACTCAGAAGCCCGCGGAACTCGAACCGGCGGAACATCTCGCGCAGCTGCGAGCGGTCGGGTGGGGCGAGGACGAGCTGCGCGGGCTCGCAGTCGAGCTCGAGGTCGCGGCGCATGGTGGCGAGCTGCTTCGACTGCCGAGCCTGGTCAGCGTGCTCGGTCACGTTCTTCTTGCGCGCGGGCGACAGGTCGTCCGTGTGCGCGAGGACCTCCTCGAGCGAGCCGTACTGTGCGATCAGCTGACCGGCGGTCTTGTCGCCGATCCCCGGGACCCCGGGGATGTTGTCGGACGTATCACCCTTGAGCCCGATGAAGTCGGGCACCTGATCCGGCCGCACGCCGTACCGCGCCTCGACGCGCTCCGGCGTGTAGACGTGGACGTCGGCGACGCCGCGCGGCGTCATCATCAGGCAGACGTTCTCCGTCACGAGCTGGAACGCGTCGCGATCCGTCGAGACGACGCACGTCTTGATCCCGGCCTCGTCGGCACGCGTCGCCAACGTCGCGATCACGTCGTCCGCTTCCCAGCCCTCGAACTCGAGGTTCCGGTAGCCGAATGCCTCGACGATCGGACGGAAATACGGGAACTGCTCGCCGAGCAGGCCGGGCATCGGTCGCCGCTCGGACTTGTAGTCCTCGGAAATCTCGTGCCGATGGACAGCCCGGGTGTCCCAGGCGACGGCGACGCCCTTCGGCCGGTAGTCGGACAGGAGCTTGAAGAGCATGTTCGTGAAGCCGAGGAGCGCGTTCGTGGGGAATCCCTCCGTCGTCGCGAGCTCCTCCGGCAGCGCGAAGAACGCGCGATAGGCGAGGTTGTTGCCGTCGACGAGGAAGAGCTCGGCGTCCCGCGCCGGCCCGTCGTCGAGCTGGAGCTCCGCACCTGTGAGGGTCTTCGGCATCGGGCCCGAGTGTACGCGGAGCGTTGGCCGCTCCCGGCCGTCTGACCCGGGCTCGCTTCCTCTATCGTCGGCCGGTTGTGAGGGTCCCCATGCTGGCCGGGACGCGGCTCGTCGTCGTCACCGCGGACGACGATCAGCTCGTCCTTCGGCCGCCTCCGCCGGCCGCCGGGGTCGCCGACGTGCGCGCTGCCGTTCGCGACGCGCTGCGATTTCCGCTCGCGGGCGAGCCGCTCGAAGCGCTCGTCCCGCGCCGGGGTGGTCGCGCGACGATCGTGGTCGAACCGCCGTCGCTGCCGTTGCCGGGAACCGAGCGCGATCCCCGCCAGGAGGCGATCGCAGCGGCGGTGGAGGAGCTCGAGCGCCTCGGCATCCCCAGCGGCTACCAGACGCTCCTCGTAGCGGGCGGTCTTGCGCGGCGTGCCGGGCACGACCTCGTCACCGGCCTCGTCTCGCCCGAGTTCGCGCGCCGCTTCCACGGGCACGTCGAGGTGCACGACGTCGAGCGCGACGATCTCGTCGAGATCGGCGGAAGCGGGTTTCGCCTCGCTGTCCACCCCGCACTCGTGCGTACGGACGTCGTCGTCGTGATCACCGCAGCCGAGACGGTTTTGCACGGCGGGCCGGCCGCGCTGCTCGGCGCATCGAACCGCGAGGCCCTCCGGTCGGCGGGCGCGTGGTCGTTGCTCGAGACGACCGCGTCGCAGGGGTGGCGGACGGGACTCGCGCTCGAGCGCGCCCTCGTCAACCGCGTGCCGCTGATCGGCGCGTCGCTCGTCCTGAATCACCCGCGAACGGTCGGCGCCGCGCGCGGCTACCCCTACGAGGACGACGCGCTCGAGCGAATCGCACGGTCGCCGCTGCGGCGCGTCTTCGGGGTGCTGCCGGGGGCGGTGCGCGCGACCGTCCTACGGTCGCTGTCACTCGACCGGTCGGTGGCGGCCGCCTTCGCGGGCCCGCCGTCGGTCGCACACGCGGAGGCGCTTCTACGCGGCGTCGAGCTGCGCGGAACGACGATGGAAGGGGAGCTCGACGCGATCTGCGTCGGCGTCCCGCGGACGACGCCGTCGTTGCCGCGCGAGCGGCCGAACCCGTTGCTCGTCTCGCAGCTCGCTCTCGGGCTCGCGCTCCGCCTGTGGCGCGACGCGTTCCCGGTCCGCGAAGGAGGGACTGCGATCCTGCTCAGCCGCTTCCAGCGGCGTTTCGCGCATCCGACGCAACAGCCCTACCGCGCGTTCTTCGCCGTGGCGCGAAACGGGCCGGACCCCGAAGCGCTCGGCCGCGGCGAAGCGCTCGCGGTCGACGAGCGCGCAATCGAGGCGTATCGCTCCGGACGCACGGTGCATCCGCTGCAGCCGTTCGCCGACTGGAGCAGCTGCGGCCCCGCGCTGTCGCGGCTCGGCCACGTCCTCGTGGCCGGCTGCCGCGACGCAGCAGCGGCACGCAGCCTCGGTTTCGTCCCGACGCACGGCCTCGGGGCGGCGATGACGATGACGCGCGGCTGGACCGACCGCGCGCCGCGGATCGGCTTTCTGCTGTCGCCGCCGTACTTCCCGCTGCGCGTGTCACTGCCGCCGACCTAGTCGACGAACGGAAGACCGTCGGCGCTAGTCCACGCCGAGATACGTCTTCTGCACGTCCGCGTTGGCTTTGAGCTTTTTCGCGTCGTCGGCGAGCGCGATCGTGCCGGTCTCGAGGACGTAGCCGCGGTTCGCGACGTCGAGCGCCATCAACGCGTTCTGCTCGACGAGCAGGATCGGCGTTCCCTGCGAGTTGATCTCGCGGATGATCTCGAAGATGCGTTCGACGAAGATCGGTGCGAGCCCCATCGACGGCTCGTCGAGCAGGAGGAGCTTCGGATGCGCCATCAGCGCACGACCGATCGCGACCATCTGCTGCTCGCCGCCCGAAAGCGTCCCCGCCTTCTGCTGCTTGCGCTCGCTGAGCCGCGGGAACAGCGAGTAGACGCGGTCGAGGTCGTCGTTGACCGCCTTGCGGCTGTTGCGGTCGGGGCGCTGGAATGTTCCCATCAGCAGGTTCTCGAGCACGCTCATGCGCGGGAAGAGGCGCCGGCCTTCCGGCGACTGCGCGATGCCGCGCTTCACGATGTCGTGCGCGGATGCCGTCGTGATGTCGCGTCCCTGGAAACGGATCCGCCCGCGCCGCGGGTTGTTGAGCCCGTTGATCGAGCGCAGCGTCGTTGACTTGCCGGCGCCGTTCGCGCCGATCAACGTCACGATCTCGCCCTGCCGGACGTCGATCGAGATCCCTTTCAGCGCTTCGATCGACCCGTAGAACGTATGGACGTTCTCGAGCTCGAGGATGTTCTGCGACGCAGCCGCCGCGGTCGCGGTCATCCGCTCGCCTCGACAGCTTGCTTTCCGAGATATGCCTCGATCACTCGCGCATCTCGCTGCACCTCCTGCGGGGTTCCCTCGGCGATCTTCTCGCCGTAGTCGAGAACGGTGACGCGATCGGAGCAGTTCATCACGACACGCATGTCGTGCTCGATCAGCAGGACGGTCAGCCCCTCCTCGCTCCGCAGCTTCTCGACGAAGGCCGTGAAGTCGGCGGTCTCCTGTGGGTTCATCCCGGCGGTCGGCTCGTCGAGCAGCACGAGCTTCGGCTTCGTCGCGAGGGCGCGCGCCACCTCGAGCCGGCGCTGGTCACCGTAGGAGAGGTTGCGCGAGATCTCGTCGTCGGCGTTGCGCAGGCCGCAGTAGCGCAGGAGCTCGCGTCCGCGTTCGCGCGCGCCTTCCTCCTCGCGCCGGATTCGCGGCGTGCGCACGATCGAGCCGAGGATGCCGCCGCGAAGGCGTGCGTGCATCCCGACGAGCACGTTCTCGAGCGCGGTCATGTTCTGGAACAGCCGGATGTTCTGAAACGTCCGGCCGATGCCCCGCTCGGTGATGTAGTGCGGCGGCTTGCCCGTGATGTCGACGCCGTCGAAGACGATCCGTCCTGACGTCGGCTTGTAGACGCCGGTCAGCATGTTGAAGAACGTCGTCTTCCCCGCCCCGTTCGGCCCGATCAGCGAAACGACCGCGCCTCGCGGGATCGTGAAATCGACGTCGTTGGACGCGACGAGGCCGCCGAACTCCTTGCGGATCGTCTCCGCGACGAGGATGTCGCCGTTTTGTGGAACGTCACTCATGCTTGGGCGTCGTAGAGCGGCGTGTCGTGCACGCCTTCGTGGAACTCGGCCTTGCGTCTCGCGCTCGGGATCAGCCCTTCCGGACGCAGGAGCATCGTTGCGACGATGATCAGCCCGTAGATCCCGAACTGGTACTTCGGCACGTCCAGGTTCGTGCCGAACGTGTGGTTGATCGAATGGCCGATGTCGGAAAGCCCTTGCTGGTTGAGGAACGCGAGGAAGCACGCGCCGAACACGACGCCCCACACGTTGCCCATTCCGCCGAGGATGACCATCGAGAGGATGAACGCGGAGATGTTGAACGAGAAGTCGCCGGGAAACGTCGACTGCTTGAAGCTGGCGAAGTACGCGCCGGCGACGCCGCCGAAGAACGCACCCGTCGCGTAGGCCCAGGTCTTCGTCCGCATCAACGGGACACCCATCGCCGCCGCGGCGGTCTCGTCCTCGCGGATCGCGATCCACGCCCTTCCGAGGCGCGAGTCGCGCAGCCGGAGTGAGCAGAAGATCGAGATCAGCACGAGCACGAGGATCGCCCAGAAGAAGAGGCGCTCGCTCGACCAGAAGGTGCCCGAGCCGGTGAGGAAGTTCAGCCCGCCGAAGCCGGGCGGGTCGATCGGTGTGATCCCGTTCGGGCCGTTCGTCAGGTTGAAGCCGCCGAGGTTGTCGCCGTTGCGGGCGATCTGCGGCAGGATCTCGCCGAACCCGAGCGTGACGATCGCGAGGTAGTCGCCGCGGAGGCGCAGCGTCGGGAGGCCGATCACGATCCCGATGAACGCCGTGAAGATGCCGGCGATCACCAGCAGCGTCCAGATCGAGATGTGGATGCCCGGGGTGGTCCCGGCTACACCCGATGCACCGAGATGGACGTTTCGATGCGCAAACTGGACCGACGCAAACCACGCGCACGTGTACGCGCCCATCGCGTAGAAGGCGACGTAACCCAGGTCGAGCAGCCCCGCGTATCCGACGACGATGTTGAGACCGATCGCCATCATCGAGTAGACGCCCATGATCGTCATCGTTCCGAGCGTCGGATAGTCCCCGAGCAGGTTCATCGTTCCGAGGTTGCCGAGGTAGAACGGGTACGTCAGCGCGACGATCAGGACGATCAGCGGCATCGCGATGTATCCGTATCGGCGGTACCGCTCCGGGAGATAGCCGATCGCGAATTGCGCCGCGAACAGCACCGCTACGAGCAGCGCGACCGGCCAGCCGATGAAGAAGAGCAGGATGACGAGAGCGACGCGGAAGACGATCCCGACCTGGAAGCGCTGCCGGTCGTCGAGCGCGCGGTAACGCCGGCGCGGCTCGCCGAACAACCCCGCCCAGCGGTGGTACCAGGGGTCCCGCACTTCGTCGACGACGTTGCCGGTCTCGGCCATCAGCCTCCTTCCGGCGTCCGCTCGCCGAGGAGCCCCTCAGGCCGGAAGACGAGGATCAGGATGAGGATCGCGAACACGATCGACTGCGTCCAGTCGCTGCCCGGCGCATGCCACGAGAGCCCTTCGTTGAACTGCTGGATCAGTCCGATGATGATCGCGCCGAGGACTGCGCCGGGGAGGTTGCCGATGCCGCCGAGGACCGCGGCGGTGAACGCGATCAGACCGAGCGTGAAGCCCTGGTCGAACTGGATGTTGGTCGAGTAGAGCGCATAGAGGAGACCCGCGACACCGGCCAGCGCTCCGGCGATCAGGAACGTGAACGAGATCGTGCGGTTGACGTTGATGCCCATCATCGCGGCGGCTTCCTGATCCTGCGCGACGGCGCGCATCGCGCGACCTTGCCGCGTCCGTTGGACGAGCCACACGAGCAGCCCGAGCACCGGCAGCGCCGTCAGCGCGACGATCAGATGATCCCAGCCGTAATTGTTGCCGCCGATTGTGAAGACGGCCTGCGTCGGGAGGATGTTCGGGAGCGAGACCGGCGCCGGCCCGAGCTGGTGGAGCCCGACGTCCTGGAGGATGAACGACATGCCGATCGCGGTGATCAACGGTGCGAGCCTCGGCGCGTTTCGCAACGGCCTGTAGGCGATGCGCTCGACGGTCGCGTTGAGGAGGGCGCAGAAGCCGGCGGCAGCGAGAAGCGTCAGCCCGAGCCCCCAGATCACCTTCCCCGTCGACGAGTTCTCGGTGAGCCCGATCTTCTGGACGCCGACGTAAAGCGTCATCCAGCTTCCGAGCATGAACACGTCGCCGTGCGCGAAGTTGATCAGCTCGAGGATGCCGTACACGAGCGAATAGCCGAGCGCGATCAGCGCGTAGACGAGACCGAGCGTTATCCCTTCGATCAGCAGGATCCAGAAATCGGCCGGCGTCTTGACGAGGTTGACGCCGAGCCAGAAGAAGAGAAGCAGCACGAGCAGGCGCCCGATCCACGGCACGACTCCCGCTGCGTAGAAGCCGCGGAGCCAGGAAACCGGTTGCTGGCTTGACGCCTCGGTAGCCACGGTCTGTGTCGATGGGGGAGGGCGCGCTGCCCTCCCCCATCGGGTTCTCTTCTGCCTACGCCTTGCTGACGAGCGACTGGGGCGGCGTGATCGTCTTGTAGGTCGTCTGCTTGCCGCCCTTGATCAGGTACTGCGTTACGGGGTTCGAGCTCGTGTCCCCGTTGGAGTTGATCGTGAAGGTTCCGAGAATGCCGTTCGTCACTTTCGTCTTCAGCAGCTGCGTGGTGACGCCGCTGCGCGTGCCGTCCGAGTTCGCGATCGCCGTCAGCAGCACGTCTGCGGACTGCGCGGCATACGACGAGTACGGGTCGACGTTGCCACCGCTCTGCGTCGCGCCGAAGTCCTTGACGAACTTCTTGCCGACGTCGCCGAGCGCTTCGTTCGGCTGACCCGCGACGCTGACGTACATGTTCTCGGACGCCTTGCCCGCGCCCTCGACGACGGCCGAGATCGGCGTGAAGCCGTCCGGCGCCAGCAGCGTCACCTTGGTGCCGAGCACCGAACGGAGGTCCTTGACGAGCTTCCCGCCGTTCTCGCAGACCAGGCCGCCGACGAACACGCCGTCGGCACCGGACGCCTTGATCTTCGTCGCGATGCCCGTGTACGACGATGCCTTGCCGTTCCACGCCGCGAAGCCGGCGACCTTGAGGCCGAGCTGCGTGAGCGAGTTCTTGAAGTCGGTCGCGACGCCGAGGCCGTACGCCTCCTTGTCGTTCAAGATGTACACCGACTTCAGGCCGAGTTGCTGCGCGTTCATCGCGTCGGCCGCGCCCTGGAAGTCGTCCGCCGCGACGATGCGGATGTAGTTCCGCTTGCCGCTCGGGTAGTACTTGTCGGGCTCACCCGCCGCCGTGCCGGGGCCGCTGTGCGTCAAGCCGACGTACGTGTTGGCAGGACTGACCATCGCGACCGGCCCGCCGGGTGCGCGGTTCAGCACCGGGATGATGATCTCGGCGCAGCCGGAGTTGAACGTGCCGATGACGCCGACCACGGCCTTGTTCTGCGCGTAGGCGTTCGCGTTCGCCGAGCACTTCTCGGAGGCCCACTTGCCCTGCTGGGCCGTCGCGTCGTCGCACGACTGGTAGCCGACCTTGTACTTGCCGGCCTTGAAGCCCTTCTGCTTGAGCACGAACTTGATCGCCTCGGTCATCTGCACGGTCTGCGTGCGGCCGGAGCCCTGGAGCGGCAGGTCGGACGCGATCAGGTAGTCCGGCTTCCCACTGCCTTCGTAATAGATGTCCGAGCATGAGGATGACGGGAGCGCGCTCACGTTCCCGCCGCTGCTCGAGCCTCCTCCGCCCCCGCCGCAGCCCGCGGCCAGGAGCGCCAGCGCGGCGGTGATCGCGATCAGCGCCGCCAGCGAAAACTTTCTGTTCACTCTTCCTCCTTGGTCGCTCACTCCACCGATGCCTCATTCGCCCCGACTCGCCGCCGCGGGGTGGCCAAGTATCGGGCCTGAGGCCTGAGGATTGCAAGAAGGTACGGGCGGCCGCCGGGCTACAGTGCCGTCCGGGCCGAAGTGGCGGAACTGGCAGACGCGCCGGACTCAAAATCCGGTTCCCTTCGGGGAGTGTGGGTTCGAGTCCCACCTTCGGCACTGACGGCCGCTCCGCAGACCGCCTAGGTGTGTCCGACGAGGATCTTGAGGCCGATCAGCACGACGCCGAGGGCGACGTTCGTTCCGACGACCGCGACCGTCGCGGGCCGGCCGAGATGCTCGATGCGTGCGAATTGGATTCCCTGCGCTGCGAGCACGACGAGGCCGCTTACGAGCGCGACCCAGAACGCCGTAGCCGGTCGGAACAGCCCGACCTCGCCGAGCAGGAGCGCCACCACCGGCGGCACGGCTGCACCGACGATCGAGGCTTCGCGGCGCGCGATGCCCCGCACCTCGGCGACGGAGAGGTGCTCGTTGCTCGCAACACTGTGCGCGATCGAGAACGAATACACGTGCGCGAGCCAGAAGACGCCGGTCGTGATCGCGACGAGCGCTGCGACGTGTCCCGGCCCCTCCGGATACGCCCTGGCTCCGGTGACGACGACGGACAGAGCGACGATCGTCCCGTAGATGAACCCTCCCAGGCGCTCGCCGCGCGCCTCTCCGTTGGGGCGCGCGCCTCCCGCGCGGGCATGCTTGGCGCCGGCCATGCCGTCCATCATGACCCGCGGCGGGTCAGCGCGTAAGGCGGCCGGCGTGCCCCGCGGCGCGGAGGATGCTCCGCATCCGGAAGCGGTAATACGTGTAACCGGACGCAGCGCCGACCAGGACCGCAACGGCCACTCCGCCGGCGCCCGCGACGATCCCGGCGAGGAGGGCCAGGAACCCGACGAAGACGAGCGGGATCCCGATGATCGCGCCGATCACCGTCAGGCTCACGAGGATCCCGAGCAGGATTGCGGCGACGCCGAAGGCGATCAGGACGCCGCTCGCCCACAGCGAGAGCAGTGCGGCGATGACCGCGACGAGCGCGCCCGCGATCATCGCGTCACGGCGTTCGCTCTGGAGGTCATGCATCGCCTGGAAGTGTACGGACGAGGGGGTGACCGTCGCAGGCCGTTGCCCGTACGATCGATCCGTGCGCGTAGGTGTGCTCACCGGCGGTGGCGACTGCCCGGGCCTGAACGCCGTCATCCGCGCCGTCGGGCGACGCGTGATGATGCGCGGCCACGAGTTCGTCGGCATCCGCGAAGGCTGGCACGGCCTCGTCGACGGCCTGTTCGAGCCGCTCGGCCCGCGCGAGATCTCGGGCCTCCTCCCGCGCGGCGGCACGATCATCGGCACGACGCGCACGAACCCGTACAAGGTCGACGGCGGCGTCGAGAGGGTGCTGGACAACTTCGGCAGCGCGCGGCTCGACGCGCTCGTCGCGATCGGCGGCGAGGACACGCTCGGCGTCGCGGCGAGGCTGTACGAGGAGCGGCAGTTCCCGGTCGTCGGCGTGCCGAAGACGATCGACAACGACCTCAGTGCGACGGACTACACCTTCGGCTTCGACACTGCGGTCGCGATCGCGACCGAGGCGATCGACCGCCTCCATACGACCGCGGAGTCGCACAACCGCGTGATGGTCGTCGAGGTGATGGGGCGCCACACCGGCTGGATCGCGGTCGTGAGCGGGATCGCGGGGGGCGCCGACATGATCTTGATTCCCGAGCAGCCGATCCCGATCGACGAGGCATGTGAGCAGCTGCGGCATCGTCACGAACGCGGCAAGGACTTCTCGATCGTCGTCGTGTCGGAGGGGTACGAGCTCGAGGGCGTCGAGGACGCGGGGGACGTCGACCAGTTCGGACACACGCGCCTGTCGCAGCGCGGCGTCGGCGACGCGCTCGCGCGCGAGATCGAGCAGCGAACCGGCTACGAGACCCGCGTCACCGTGCTCGGCCACGTCCAGCGCGGCGGCTCGCCGACCGCACGGGACCGCGTGCTCGCCACCAGGTACGGACTGAAGGCGGCCGACCTCGTCGAGGCCGGCAACTTCGGCCGCATGACCGCGCTGCGCGGCGACGCGATCGTCGACGTCTCGCTCGCCGAGGCGACGGCGGAACTGAAAACGGTTCCGCGCGACTGGTACGACGTGGCGCGCGCCTTCTTCGGGTGACCGCAAGAAGTGCCAGGCCCTCTGAAGGGGCCAGGCACGTCGTTCAGCGGCGCCTGGCTGCGACGACCGCTGCCGTTGTGGGCGTCGTCAGGATCTCGACGGCAACGAGCCGCGGATCGTGGAACAGCAGCTCGCGCACGGGATCGCCGTCGATCGCGCGGCCGGGTGTCAGGTCGTCCTTCACCAGCACACCGCCGCGCGCGAGCAGGTCGATCGCCTCCGGCGCCGCGTCGAGCGCGCCCGCGTCGAAGAAGAGGAGCTCGAACGGCGCGTGTGGCGGGAGCAGATCGCGCCAGTCGCCGACGAGTAGCTCGACGTTGTCGCAGCCGGCGACCCGCGTCCGAGCGAGAGCGGCGCGCTCCTCGTCGCGCTCGACGGTCACGAGCGACACGGCCGTAGAGGCGATCGCGGCCGCGCCCTCGCCGAACGCAGTTCCCGTCTCGGCACAACGCTTGCCCGCCGCGAGCACGGCGAGGAGACACTGCACCTCGGGCAGCGACGAGCCGCCGCGCGTCACAGCTCGGCGAGCGGGAACGCCCGGTGCGCGCGCGGCGGGACCAGGAAGTTCTGGCGATGTGTCGTGCGCAAGACCGAGTTGAAGCCCTGTCCGCGTGCGCGCGCGGGGAGCGGCAGACGAGTCCCGTCGGGCAGAACCCCGTCCATCGCGAGACGGTTGCGGTGGAAGTCGTCGCTCGTCGGGTTGAAGACGACGAAGTGGACGCCGGCGGCGGGCACCGCTTGCATCGCGTCGCGCACGGGGTCGCTGCTCCACGAAAACGGATTGTCGAGCGTGTCGAAATCGGCGCGCTGCGGGATCGCCGTCCCGCGCTTGTAGAGCGTCCCGTCGTCACCTATGACGTCGCGCTGCAGGCGAGACGACGTCTGGATCGCACCGCTGTGGCCGATGCGGCCGGTGTCGCGAAACGTGCGCTTGACCTGCGCCTCGTGCGCGACGTCGGGCGGCCCCTGCGGCACGGTCTGCGCGTTGTCCTCGACGTCGAGGCCGGGGGTGAACGCAGTGTCGACGCGCTCGCGAAAGTCGAAGTTCAGGTACCACGCCTCGACGTCTTCGAAGAGGTGCGAGACGTGCATGTTCGTGCCGCCGCGGAAGTACGAGTGCGGGCCGAGGTCCGCGTATCCGAGCGTCTCGAAGTTCGCGATCCTGCGCGGGCCGAGCGCTGCCTTCTGCGTCGATGTGAAGCCGAGGAAGAGCTGCGCGCCGTCCGGGATCAGCTCGGCGCCACGGATACCCGCTGCCGTCGCCATCCGCTTCGGCAGTCCGCCACCGACGAACCCGGTGCGGACGCTCGTGATCGAGAAGACGTCGAGATCCTGGAAGAGCTCCTTCGCGCCCGCGGACACGTGCGCGGGAATGTCGCTCCGCAGGAGAACGGCGACGTCGTTGCGCTCGAGGACCGTTTCCTCGGGATCGCTCGGGAAGCGGATCGCGTCGAGCAGGACGTGCTTACGGCGCTCGACCGACGCGCGCCGGTCGACCGGCAGATGCACGTGCGCCTGATGGGGCACGACACGCTCGAAGTAAGGAAGGCCCCAGGCAACCGTGACGCCGAGTCCCGCGGGCGTCGTCGGATCGAACTGCTCCTCCAGCCCGCGGAGCGCGGTCTCGAGATCCCGCTGCGCCGCACGCGGATCCTCGGCCGCGACACGCGCGGTGACGAGGCGGTGGTGCAGCGGCGGGACGACGACCTCCACGCCCTCGTGCTCGACGACGCCGAGCTCGAGCGCATGCTGCTCCGCAGCGCCCATCCGCCCCACGCTCTTCCGCATCGGCGCCTCGCCGCCGCCCAGGCGATCCACGAGCTCGTAGATCCCCGCGCCGCCCAGCGCGGCCGCCGCGGCGCCCGCGAGGACCTCACGCCGTGTCAGCTTCACGCGCCGACGAGGACGAGACCGCGCAGGATCCGGTCGAGGTACGCGCGGGTCTTCGTGTAGTTCAGCGGCGGCGCGACGTGCTCACTGATCGTGTACAGCGAACCGCCATGACGCCACGCGTAGAGCACGTGCCACTGGTCGGCATCCTGGTTCACCGTGTAGACGGTCGCAGCGATGTCTCCGACGCGCACCACGCCGTGCGGATCGCTGAAACAGGGAATCAGCGTCCGCTTCGCCGTGTCCGCGTCGACGCATTTCGGGATGCGCGTCCGCGCCGGGTATCCGCGGAGATTGACGTGCAGCTCGCCGCCTGCAGCGCCCGGGCCGGTCTCCTGCCACACCCAGCTCTCGAGGTAGCTGCGGTCACGGCTGACGGCATCGATGTTGTTCCAGCGGCTGCCGATCACACCGTCGAGCGGATCAGGCAGCCAGGTGGGGCAATACACGGGTGCGTGGACCCGACGCGCGAGCTTCTTCCATCCGGCCAGCTGCGTCGGCGTACACGCCTTCTTCGCGGACGGCGCCGCTTTCGGTCCGGCGGCGCTCGATGCGCAGCCGGCGCACATGACAACGAGCAGGACCAGGGCGCCGGCGCGCTTCATCGGAGACGTTATAGCCGGAACACGTCGACCCAGGGCCCCGCGCGGCCGCCGCCAGCGGCGACGCGGAAGAGGAGATCGGCCCGCCGCCGAAGGTCGTCGTAGAACCGGACCTCTCGTGGGTAGCGATCCGGCGCTGCGCGAACCCGGTCTGCAATCGCCCCCGTCGCGACGACGACATCGACGCCGTCACGCCTGAGCCGCGCGACGTCACGGTTGGGGTCGGGCGCCTGCCACGGCGCGGGCAGCTGGAGTTGCAGGACGTCGTAGCGTCCGACCAGCGCGGTCGACGAGTCGGCGGCGATCTTCGACCCCGCCGCGACGTGACGCTCGATCCAGCGGGCCGCGACGATCCTCGTATCGGTTCGCGTCAACTCCTTGGCGTCGCGGATCGTCCACGTCAGCGGGACGACGAGCAGGAGGAGCGTCACCGGCGCGAGCGCGCGGAAGCGGCCGGCGAGCGCTGCGAGCGGTGGGACGAGCGGCAGCGCGTAGCGGTCGAAATGGGCGCGGAGCGTGAGCAGGTCGGCGAAGTAGACGAGCACGAAGCTCGCGAGCACGAGGTCGGTGCGTGAGCGCCGGATCAATGCGACGGCGAGCCCGACCGCCGCGACGATCAGCGCAGGGCCGAGCCCGTGCCACAGCCGGTCGACGAACGCGATCGGCGCGGCATGGTCGTGCTCGAAGCCGAGCCATCCCTTCCGCGCGAGCCGCTGGACGCGAAGCGCCTCGTGCAAGGCCTGGCGCCGGTGCACGAGCACGAACGGGCTCGATGCGACGAAGCAGAGGCCCATCAGCAGGATCGCGGTCACGAGCCGTCGCCACGCACCCCATGCGGCCACGACGAGGGGCACGACGAGGAAGACGCCCGGGTACTTGAAGCCCGTCGCGAGCCCCGCGACGGCGCCGGCGATCTCGATGCGCCCCGTCACCATGAGCGCGAGCGCCGCGCCGACGCCGAGCGCGAGCGGGATGTCCGTCACCGCTTCGCGCGAGTACGCGACGTGGAGTGTCGAGACGGTCGCGATCGCCGCGGCGACTGCGCCGGCGTGCGGCCCGTACGCGCGCCGGCCGAGCCACCACGTCGTCACGACCGACCCGAGCGCGAGCACGACCGCGACG
>JBJMJS010000021.1:0-16612 GCA_045806225.1 Gaiellaceae bacterium | reverse complement strand
GGCGAAATCGAGCGCCGCTTCGCCGTCTTCATAGAGAAGGTACGGCGTGACGACCTGATCCATTGCTCTCCTTTCGTCGGCGACGCGCCGACGCTACGCCGCTGCAGCCTCCCCGTCTTGGAGATTTGTTTCGCGCACGTACGCGGCCGGCGTCGTGCCACGGATCCGCCGAAACTCGTTCGTCAGATGCGCCTGATCGAAGAAGCCGCACGCTGCAGCGACCCGCGCCAGATCCGTCGTCGAGCCGTGGCCAAGCTCACTCGCCGCGCGCTCGTAGCGGATCAGCCTGGCGAGCGTCTTCGGCGACACGCCGACCTGCTCGCGAAACCGCAGGGCGAGCCGTTTGCGGGACCAGCCGAGGTCGTCGGCGATCGACGCGATCCGTGCGCGGCCGCGTGACGCGTGGAGGCATCGCCAGGCATGGGCAACGCCCTCGGCAGCCTCCGGCCGGCGACGGGCGAGCCGGATGCGCAGACACTCGTCGAGGACGTCGAAGCGCTCCGCGGCAGTGCCGAGCGCGGCGAGTCGCTCGAGCGGCACGAGGCCATCGACGCCGAAGACATCGTCGAGCGGAACCGTCCGGCCGGCAAGCTCGTGGAGCGGGAGGCCGAACAACGCAGATGCCCCGGGCGGCGTGAAGCTGATCTGCATCCCGTCGGACCTTCCGGCGTGCTCGGTCGTGACCGCGTGATCGTGGAGGCCGGCGACGAACGAGGTCACGCACGCGGTCTCACCGCCCGCCTCCGTCGCATCGCCGATCCACCATTCCGGGCCGAAGCTGAGAACGACGATGACATCGGTGCCCGGGCCCTCGATGCGTCGAACCGGCCCCGGCGCCGATTCCGTGAACGCGAAGTAGCGACGGACGTACCGTCTCAGCGACGGCAACGGTTCACGCGTGGCCTGAGCCATCGGCAGAGGCTAGACGAGGGCGTCGAGCGCACGCTGCGCCGCGGCGAGGGGCTGCGGGTCCTCCAATACCGGAGCAAACACATCCCCCCGCGCCGCAACGCGATCGAGCACGACCTTGAACGAGAAATCGCGGGGTCGGACGCCGTCGATCAGCTCATCCCAGTGCAACGGCGTCGATACTGGAGCACCCGACTTCGGGCGCACGGAATACACAGACGCGATCGTCTTGCCCGCCCCGTTTTGCCGGTGGTCGACGAGCACCCCTTCGCGCTTCTTCTTCAGCCACTCCGTCGTCACCTTGCCCGGATGGCGGCGCTCGAGCAGCCGCGACGCGTGCTCGGCGAAGTGGTACGTCTGCTCGAACGTCGAGCGGCGCGTAATCGGAGCGACCACGTGGATCCCGTCGGCGCCGCTCGTCTTGACGTAGCCGGGCAATCCCACCTCGTCGAGCAGCTCCCGGATCAGGTGCGCGACCTCGATCGCGAGCGCGAACCCGTCGTCGGGCGGGTCGAGGTCGAAGAGGACGAAGTCCGGCCGGTCAGGCTTGTCGACGCGCGAGTACCACGCGTTCATGTCGATGCAGTTGTTCTGCACCATGAACAGCACCGCCTCGGGAGAGTTCACGAGCGCGAAGTCGACGAGCCGCGAGCCACCCTCGCGCGGGAACGTCCGGAACTGACGCGTCGGGATCCAGGCCGGCAAGTGCTTCGGCGCCTGCTTCTGGAAGAACGCCTCTCCGTCGATGCCGTGCGGATAGCGCTTCATCGTGAAGGGGCGGTCCCGCAGGTGCGGCACGAGCACGGGCGCGACCGCACGGTAGTACTCGAACACATCGCCCTTGGTGATCCCGTCGTCCGGGAACAGGACGCGGTCCGCGGATGTGAGCTTGACGTCAGCGACCGGCACTGATCTTCGACGGTTGGTCGAGTCGCTTCTTCAGCCAGAGCGCGTTCCGCACCGCGAACACTTCCCAGTCGTTGTTGAAGTACGCGAAGATCTCGACGTCCTCGCTCCATTCCTCGAATCGACGCGCCCACTCCTCCAGCTCGCCGTGCGAATAGTTCCCACGCCGGCCCCGTGAACCGTAGTGGAATCGCACGAACGTCCAGTCGGCGGTGAGCTCGTGCGTCTGGAACGCCTTCACCTCGGGGCGGTCGCCGATCACGAGCGCTGCACCGTGCTCGCGGAGCAGTGCATAGACGGGATCCGCGAACCAGCTCGCGTGCCGGAACTCGAAGCAATGGCGTCCCGGCGGCAATGCGCCGAGTGCGGAGGCCAGGCGGTCGTCGTCACGGCGAAAGGTCGGCGGCAGCTGCCAGAGAACCGGACCGAGCTTCGGCGAGTCGACGAGCGGTTGGATTCGTTCGTAGTACCGTCGCAGCCCCGCGTCGAGGTCGGTCAGCCGTTTGATGTGCGTCAGGTAGCGGCTCGCCTTCACGGTGAACAGGAAATCGGCCGGCGTCTGGGCAACCCAGGCGGCGACCGACGAGCGCAGCGGGAGGCGGTAGAACGTGGTGTTCACCTCGACGGTGTCGAAGTGCTGCGCGTACTCCTGAAGCCACAGGCGCGCCGGCTTGCCGCCGTAGAACTCGTTCTTCCACGACGCGTAGTTCCAGCCCGAGCAGCCTATGCGGATAGAGCCGCGAACAGTTGCGCGCACAGGTCCGCCGTTCCCGCTGCGACGACGCGTGAACGTCCGACGACGTCGAGCGGCGCGGCGTCGAACGGGGCCGCCTCCGGAAGGTCGATCGCGAGGCCCTGCTCTCGCACGAGCAGCTGCCCCGCCGCGATATCCACGGCGCGTGCCGGCTTCAGCGAGCACACGGCGTCGACGCGGCCCGCTGCGAGGTGACAAAGGGACAAGGCGAGCGAGCCCATGATCCGCAACCGGTACGCAAGGTCGACGACGGCGTGTGCCTTCTCGGCGACCGATGCGGTTCGCGTTGCCTCGAACACGAGGATCTCGATCTCGTCCTTCGGACGCTCCCCGTCGAGCGCGTGCCCGTTCAGATACGCACCGCCGCCGCGCAGGGCCGTCCACTCCTCCGCCGTCCCGAAGTCGTGGACGAACCCGAATTCGACATCACCCATTGCCGGTCCGTCGGCAACCGCGACCGAGAGCGAGAAGAAGCCGATCCCGCGCTTGGCGTTGAGCGAGCCGTCGATCGGATCGACGACGATGCGCGTCGAGCCGCCCGCGCCGAGCTGCACCTCGCCCACCTCCTCGGAGACGAGAACGGCATCGATGCCGGCCGTCTCGAACCGCTGGACGATCGCGCGTTCCGCAGCCGCGTCGATCGCAGTCGTGTCGTCGCCGCCCTCGCCGGAGCCGACCACCGGCTCGCGATCCGCGCGCGTCGGAAGCTCGGCGAGAGCGAGGTGGACGTCGTCCACCGCGGCCCGGCAAAGCTCGAGCCAGCCCGGGGCCGCCTCAGTCAAGCGGATGGAAGAGCAGGCCCGACGTCAGCTTCGGGAAGAAGTACGTGCTCTTCTGCGGCATGACGTCGCCCCGCCGCGCGACCGCGAAGACGTCGTCGATCTTCGTCGGGCGGAGGAGGAACGCAGCTTGCGCCTCGCCGCGATCGACCGCCTCCACCGCCCGGTCGCGGCTCGGCGTGTACGACACGCCCTGCGGCGCGGCGCGTTCGACGAGCTCGACGTCGAGCCCTTCCCCCTCGAGCAACTCGTATCGGCCGCCGCGGTAGAGGACGACGCCGGGCAAATCGTCGGCGGGCTCGTCGATCGGTGTTCCGCGCACGCCGTCGACATCCTGTGCAAGCCGGTGCGTGGGGAAGATCGTCAAGCCTTCCTCGCGCGTCGAGACGAGAACGACCATCATCCACGCGCTCCCCTCGCCTCCGTCCTCGTCGTGGAAGGTGAGCGCCGTCTCATACCGGTGATGTCCGTCCGCGATCAGCAACTGCAATTCGGCGACGTCGGACACGCCGTCGACGCGCCACAGGCGATCGCCACCGGCTTCGAGGTCGGGCGCGCGCGACGGGATCGTCGCCGGGGCGCCGTCGTGGAGAAGGAAGATCGGCTCGAGCTGCGTCCGCGTCGCGCGCAACAGCCGCAAGCGTCCCTCCTTCGGGGCAGCATGTGTCCGCTCATGCGGGAGCACGACACGGCGTTCGTAGGGCTCGATCCGCAGCGAGACGACGTAGCCGTTCCGCGTGCGCTCGATCCCGTCGGGACCGACATAGGTCTGCGCAAGCGCCCAGCACGCCGGCTCGTCGCGCGCGAGGACGCCGGCGTCGCGCCACGCGGCGAGGTCGGCGGCCGCCTGCTCCTCGGCATCCGGCAAGGTCAGGTGCACGACGTTGTACGGACTGCGGCCGAGGTATTGCAGCCGCTCGTCCGGAGAGATCACGTCGTACGGCGGCGCGACGAGCGATGCGAGCGGGCCGGCCTCGGCTTCGTCGTAGCGCAATGCCGCAAACGGCCGGATCTCCGCCATCGCGCGGAACCTAGCATCCGTCGCCGGACCTAGACTTGACGCGTGAGCGTCATCGCCGAGCTGGCGGAGGAGCGTGTCGTCGAGGGGACGTACGCAGTGGCGCGCAAGCGCCGGCTGCGCACGCGCGGCGGCGCACCGTACCTCGCGCTCGAGCTCGTCGACTCGAGCGGCCGGATCGAGGCGCGCGTGTGGCACGACGTCGAGCTCCTCGACGCCCGCTTTGCCGAGGGCGACGCCGTTCGCGTGCTCGGCCGGGTCGAGCGGTTCCGCGACCGCCTCCAAGTCGACGTCCGCACGCTGGAGCCTGCGCCCGAGCTCGACCCGCTGGCGCTGGTCCCTTCGATCCGGCGCGACGCCGACGAGCTCGAGGGCTTTCTCGACTTCCTGACCGCCGAGATCGCGCATCCCGGCCTCCGCGCGACCGTCGAGCGGGTCATCGACGCCGACGTGCGCAGGCTCTTCCGCCTCCTGCCTGCAGCACCGGACGGTCATCACGGATACGCAGGGGGTTTGCTCGAGCACACGGTGGGCGTTGCGACGATCACCCGCGAGCTCGCACAGCTTCATCCGCGCCTGCGCGCGGACCTGCTCCTCGCCGCGGCGCTGCTCCACGATGCCGGCCGGACGCGAGAGCTCACGCCGGGACCCGCGTTCGCGCCGACATCGGAGGGGAAGCTCCTCGGGCATGTTCACCTCGCGCTGCGCCTCGTCGAGGAGCGCGCCGCTGCACTCGACGTCGACGCACGGTCCGAGCTGCTCCACGCGATCGCGGTGCACCACGACGCGCGCGCTGGGCGGACGGCCGAGGCCGCGGTCCTCTACCACGCAAACCAGCTCGACGCAGTCGCCGCGACCCGCCCCGTCGGCGAATAGCTAGCGTCGCCGGATGGCGGCGATTGCACTCGCGCTCAGCGCGAGCCTGACGTGGGGCTTCGCCGATTTCTTCGGCCCGCTCAAAGGCCGGACGCTCGGCGCACTCCGCGTGCTCGTCTACGCGCAGCTCGGCGGTCTCGCGGTGATCGCGCTGATCGTCGCGGTGCGCGGACGCGGGCCCGACGACTGGGCGTCGCTCCTCGCGATTCCGGCGGCGATCTCGGGGACGCTCGGGCTCTACGCGTACTACCGCGGGATGGCGGTCGGTGCGATGAGCGTCGTCGCGCCGATTGCCGGCGTCTCCGCCGTCGTGCCTGTGATCGTCGGGATCGCGAGCGGGGATCGCCCGTCTGCCTGGCAGCTCTTGGGGATCGCATGTGCCCTCGCAGGCGTCTTCCTCGCGTCACGCGAGCCGGGGCGAGCCGGCCCGCGGCTCGCAGCAGGGGTCGGCCTTGCGCTGCTCGCCGCGATCGGGTTCGGCGGCTACTTCCCACCGATGCACGCGGCGGGTCAGGCGGATTTCTGGTGGGCATCGCTCTTCTTTCGGATCGCGTCGACGAGCGTGATCCTCGCCGCGATCGCCGTTCGGCGCCCTCAGCTCTCGATCGCGCCCGCGCAACTGCCGGTGCTCGCCCTGATCGGCATCGGCGACATGGCCGGAAACCTGCTGTTCGCCGCCTCCGCATCGCACGGCCTCGTCAGCATCACGTCCGTCCTCGCGTCGCTCTACCCGATCGTGACCGTCGTCCTCGCCCGGATCGTGCTGTCGGAGCGTGTCGCTCGCTCGCAGGAGGCGGGCGTCGCGCTCACGCTCGCCGGTGTCGCACTCATCTCGGCGTTCTAGAGGGCGGCGACGCGCCGTTCGATATCGGCGCGCAGCTCCCGGACTTCCTCGAGGCACATGCCGACGGGGTCGGCCAGGTTCCAGTCGACGTAGTCCTTCCCCGGGAAGACGGGACAGACGTCGCCGCACCCCATCGTCACGACGACGTCCGCCCACCGGACGTCGTCATCCGTGAACCCCTTCGGGTGGCGATCGGAGATGTCGATCCCGACCTCCTCCATCGCCTCGACGACGGCCTCGTGGAGCTCCTGCTCCGGGCGCGACCCGGCCGATCGCGCCTCGCCGCCGCGCCGCTCGTAGAGCGCCTGCGCCATCTGCGACCGCCCCGCGTTGCCGATGCAGACGAAGAGCGCTTTCTTCATCAGCCGCCGAGCGTCGCGCGAAGCTCGTCCAGCGTCCCCGGGACGAGTCGGTAGTAGGCCCAGGTGCCGCGGCGTGCGGACTCGACGAGCCCGGCTTCGCGGAGGATCTTCAGGTGGTGGGAGATCGTCGGCTGGGAAAGGTCGAACGCCGCGTTCAGGTCGCAGACGCAGAGCTCGTCGGCGCCGGCGAGGCGATTCACGATCGCCACTCGCGTCGGATCGGCGAGCGCGCGGAACCGCTCGGCAACCTCCGCCGCGGCCGAAACGGGCATCGGCGGGGCGTCGGAACCGCAGCAGATCGGCTGAAGCACAGGCAAGGCTTGCATCGACATGCTTCAATGTAGCATCCATCGAAGTCCATCGATGAAAGGAGGCGAGATGCGCGCCTGCGACTGCCCCGACTGCACGGATTGCTGCCCACCCGGCTGCTGCTGACGGCAGGAAGTTCTCACCGGCCGATCCGGCCGGCCCTTCGGCCGGCCCCTTCGGCCGCCGCTCAGACGTTGAAGCGGATGTTCAGCACGTCCCCGTCCTGCACGACGTAGGTCTTGCCCTCGAGCCGCTGCAGGCCGCGCCTCGCCGCCTCGGAGTGGGAGCCGGCGGCGACGAGGTCGTCCCAGCGGATCAGCTCGCACCGGATGAATCCCCGCGCGATGTCGGAGTGGATCGTCGCCGCGGCGTCCAGCGCCGTCTCGCCGACGCGCAACGTCCAGGCGCGGGTCTCCTTCTCGCCGGCGGTGAAGAACGTCAACAGCTGGAGCTCGTCGGTCAGCCGCCGGACGACCTCCTCGAGCGCCGACGCGCCCTCCCTGAACTCGGCGGCCTCGTCCGGCGGCATGTCTCGCAACTCGGCTTCCAGCTTCAGGTCGATCCCACCCGGGCCGTTCTCGACCGCGATCAGCGGCTTGCTCGTCAGCGGCTCGAGCTCGGGCGGGAGCTCGCCGGGCCAATCGCCGATCGCGGCGCCCGAGTCGAGGTGCGCGAGCAGCCGCTCGAGGTCGGCGACTTGCTGCCTGAGCGTCTGGTCACCGGATTTCGCCTGCTTCGCGACGCGCTCGAGGCGCCGTTCGACGTGGTCGCGATCCGCGACGAGCAACTCGAGACGCAGCGTCTCGAGGTCGTCGGCGGGGACCCGCGTTCCCGAGAACCCGTCGAGCACGACGAGCAGCGCGTCGACCTGCCGCAGGTTCCCGAGCAGCGCCGGCCCCGTCCCGCGGACCTCGACGACGCGGATTGCGGCCGGTGTGACCTTGCGCGCCTGGATGACGCCGGCGAGCTGCTGGAGGCGCGGGTCCGGGATCGCGGCCATCCCGACGTCGGCCGTCGCGCGCGTCCCCGTCAGCACATGGAACAGCGTCGACTTCCCCGAGCTCGGAAGCCCGACGATTCCGACTTCGAGCGCCATCAGCTCCTGGCGATCTGCTTCTGCAGCGAGACGAGCGCGCGGTGCTGCAGCGACTTCACCGCGCCCTCGGTCTTCCCGAGGATCGTCGCGACCTCCGCATTCGGGAAGTTGAAGACGAACTTCAGCGTCAGCACCTGCTGCTGCTCCTCCGACAGCCCTTCGATCAGCTCGAGCATGCTCTGCCGCCCGATCGACTGGAGGGCCTGCGCCTCGGCCGAGGGCTCTTCCTCCCCGGGCGGCTCCGGCACCTCTTCCTCGGGTTGCCAGCGGCGCGTCGCGCGGAAGTGATCCATCGCGAGGTTGTGCGCGATCCGGAAGAGCCATGCGGAGAACGGCGCCGACTGCCACCTGAAACGGGTGATCGACTCGAGCATCTTCAGGAACGTCTGCGTCGTCAGATCCTCCGCGTCGTGACGGTTTCCGACGCTCATGTGCAGGTAGCTGTAGATCCGGTCGAAATGGATGAGGTAGAGCTCTTCGAGCGCCGCACGATCGCCTTGCTGCGCGCGATCGACGAGCGCGCGGACATTCGCAGTCGAGTCGCGCGCCGAGCGTTCCGTCTCCGTCTTTTCGCTCATCCCGTTGTCGATGCCCCGCCTTCGCCCGCCGGTAACGCGGAGCTCACGTCGCCGCAGCGCCGAACCCGACGCGCGTGTCGCGCGCGAACCGCTTGACGTAGACCACGCGGCGAAGCGCGATCACATACCGCCCGTCCTCCGCTTCCAGCGCAAACGCCGCGTCGCCCGCATCGGCGCGGACGTCAGCGGCTCCGAGCGCCTGCTCCAGCGCATCGGCGCTCGCCGGCGTGACGATCGCGCTCATCACCTGTCCGCCGTCGAACGCGAGCTCGACGCGAACCCGCTCGTTGCTAGCCAGGGGAAACCACCTCCGAAAGGACGCCGTGGACGGAATCTGGATGCACGAATGCGACCTCGAGGCCGAAGAGCCCTTCGCGTGGCTGCTCGTCGATCAGGTCGGCGCCGGCGGCGCTGAGCGTCGCGAGCGCCGCGCCGACGTCGTCGACCTCGTAGGCGACGTGATGCATGCCGGGGCCGCGCTTGGTCAGGAACCGTCCCACCGGCGTGTCGGCGCCGAGCGGCTCGAGCAGCTCGACGCGGCCCGACCCCATGCGCACCGCCGCCGCCTCGACCCCCTGGTCGGGGACGGTCGCACGGTGCTCGACCTCGGCCCCGAACAGCTTCTCGTAGGTCGACAGCGCCGCATCGAGATCCTCGACGGCAACGCCGAGGTGATGGATCCCCCGGGCCTGCATCCGGGGCGATGCTATCTAGGCACACGCGCGCGCGAACTCGGGAACCCCACCTCCCGCCCCTTTCAGCGCGAGCGTATCGGCCCGCGACGCACGTGTCAGGAACGGATGGGTGACGAAAGGGGCGGTCAGTCGCCGCTGAGCGGGACGACCACGGGCGTTCCGACGGTCTCGGACGACCGCGACTCCGGCTCGATATTCGCCAACAGGTCGAGTACCTCGTCGCGTACGAGCGTCTCCTTCTCGAGCAACGCGGCCGCGAGCCTGTCGAGCGACCGCCGGTGCTTGCGCAACACGCGCACCGCCTCGTGGTAGGCCTCGTCGGTGAGACGGCCCTGCTCGTTGTCGCGCAGACGCTTCGTCTCCTCCGACAACGCGTAGTTGTCGGCGCGAACGGTGCGCGACGTCACGACTTCGGACATGCCGTACTCGAACACCATCGAACGCGCGAGGTTCGTCGCCTTCTCGAGGTCGTTCGCGGCGCCGTTCGTCACACGCCCGAACACGACCTGCTCCGCGGCGCGACCCGCGAGGAAGATCGTCATCATGTCCGTCAGCTCTTCCTTCGTGTGAAGGTAACGATCTTCCGCCGGGAGATTCAGCGTGTAGCCGAGCGCCTGTCCGCGCGCGACGATCGTCACCTTCTGCACCGGCATCGTGTCGCCCATCAGGTGCGACACGAGCGCGTGACCCGCTTCGTGGTACGCGAGGATCCGCTTCTCCTTCTCCGTCACGACGCGCCGCTGCTGCAGTCCGGCAACGACGCGTTCCATCGCCCCCTCGAAGTCCTCGTGCGTGACGTACTGCGCCGCACGACGTCCCGCGAAGATCGCCGCCTCGTTCGCGATGTTCGCGAGATCGGCGCCGGTGAGGCCCGCCGTCTGGCGCGCAATCAGCGGGATGTCGACGTCGGAGGCGAGCGGCTTCGCCCGCGTGTGGACGCGGATGATCGCTTCGCGCCCGGCAAGGTCCGGTGCGCCGACGAGGACCTGCCGGTCGAAGCGTCCCGGGCGCAGGAGCGCTGCGTCGAGATCCTGGAGTCGGTTCGACGCGCCGAGCACGACGACGCGATCGCTGGTCCCGAACCCGTCGAGCTCGACGAGGAGCTGGTTCAACGTTTGATCTTGCTCACGGTTGAAGCCGTGACCCGTTCGCGCCGCGCCGACGGCGTCGAGCTCGTCGATGAAGATGATCGCGGGCGCGTGCTTCCGCGCCTCTGCGAAGAGCTTGCGAATGCGCGCCGCGCCGAGGCCGGCGAACATCTCGACGAACGCCGAGGCGCTCTGCGAGTAGAACTTCGCTCCCGACTGGTTGGCGGCCGCCTTGGCGAGAAGTGTCTTGCCGGTGCCGGGCGGACCGTAGAGGAGCATGCCCTTCGGCACGTGCGCGCCGAGTCGCTCGAACCGGTCGGGATCGCGCAAGAACTCGACGATCTCGTGCAGCTCGGCTTTCGCCTCGTCCGCACCGGCGATCTCGTCCCAGGTGATATGCGTGTTCTCGTGAGCGTCGACCGGAACCGGCTTCACGCGCGGCATCACCTGCAGGATCCGCCAGAACAGGTAGATCAGCGCGACGTAGAAGGTCATCACCAGGAGCGGCCACCACGACAGCACGAAGTCGCGCGCCTGAACGAAGAACTCGTGGATTACCCCCATCGCACTGCGCACAGTGCCTCATAAGGGGGAGGTCGGCTATCCCTTAATGGAGTGAGTGGACGACGGCATCCGCCGTCGTGAACTCGACGCCGCCGGCGCGCCAAGCCGCCGTGCACGCCGCCACACGTTCGTCGTCGAGCCCTCGCGCCGCATCCTCGACGAAGACGACTCGTCGGCCGCGCGCGAGGAGCCCGCGGATCGAAGCATCGTCGCACACGTCCGTCGCGACTCCGAACAGAAGGATCTCGTCGGGATCGAGCAGATCGAGCAACCGATCGGTGTTCGGATTGGTGAACACGTCGAAGCTCTTCTTCAGCAGAAGAAACTCGCGACCGCGAAGCCAACGCTCGGGTATCGGCTCGAGCGTGATCGGGACCGGATCCTCCTGCTCCGTCTCGGCGACCTTCTGCGCACCCCGCGTCCCCCGTAGACAGTGCGGCGGGTACGTCGTCGAGGAGTCGGGCTGCTCCGAGATCTCGTCGTCGGTCAACTCGTGATCGTCCGCAGACGCAACGTGCACGATGCCGGCACTCCGCGCGGCCTCGACGAGGCGACGCATCGCCGCCGCGGTTTCCTCGGCGCCGCGCACGTACAGCTTTCCTGCCGGAAGCATGAAATCGACCTGGGTGTCGACGTCCCAAAGGACGCGGCGTGTCATGCGCGGCTCCGGCGATAGACCGCGCGCTTGTTCGCATCACGGACGCGTGCGAAGCCGGCACCCTCGAACAGCGCGACCGAGCCCATGTAGTCGTCCCGGCTGGAGACATGCGGATACGACTCGACAGACGACGCTCCCCGCGAGAATGCGTGATCGACGGCGGCGCCGACGAGCGCTTTCGCGACTCCCTGCCCGCGAGCGTTCCTGTCGACGACGAGGCAGACGATCGACCACACGTCTTCGTCTTCGTCGTCGTCGCGCGGGCGGTACTGCGGCGAGCGCAGCAGGACGGGGAGCTCGTCGCGCGCGGCGACGGAGATCCACCCGACGGGCGTCGCGCCGTCGTATGCGATCAGGCCCGGCTCGCGACCGTCCCGGACGAGCGCCGCCATCGCGCGCTTCTTCGGCTCGCCGTGCTCGAGCGAGCGGTCGCGCCAATACATGCACCAGCAACCGTACGCCGGAGTGTTTCGATGTCCGCCGCGGGGCCCACGACGGCTGAACAGGTCGACCATGTCGGGCCACCGCTCACGGGTGACGGGGTGAACCACCAGCCCCGTCGCGGTCGTCACGTGACGAGCTCGAGCCGCGGGTTCGGCCGGTACCACCGTCCCGCCTTCGCCGACGGGCGGCCTTCGGTGAGGACAACGTCGCCGGTGAAATCGTTCGAGCCACGGATCAGCGAGGAGCCGACGCCGTATGCGTCCACAGGCACCCCGCGCCGTTCGAACTCGCCGATCTTGTCCACGTCGAATCCGCCCGACGCCACGATCTTGACCCGTTCGAACCCGTCGCGGTCGAGCGCGTCGCGCACACGTCGCACGAGTCGCTCGTTGACGCCGGTCGGCTTGAAGTCACCGAGCTCGTCCCACAACGAACGGTCGACGAGCGACTCCGACGTGTCGAGCCGGACGCCCCACAACCGAGGCCCGAGCGCGCGCGCAACCTCGAGCGCGGTGCTGACCGAGTCGTTCTCGTAGTCGACGAGGACGGTGATGTTCGTGTCGGGCGACGCCCATTCCGCGAACTTCGTCGCCGCGAGCACGGTGTTGCCGCCGTACGCTGCGATCAGCGCGTGCGGGACGGTGCCGACGCCCTTTCCGCCCCACCACGACGCCTGCTCGTCCGTCGTCACGCCGACGGGAACACCCACGATGCGTCCCGCGACGTACGCGGCATATCCGTCGCCGGTCTGGACGCGATGGTGGTCGTGACGCGCGGGCATGAAGATGACCGGCTTGCCGTTCGCGACTTCGAGGAGACGCACGACGTTGGTCGTGATCAGCGTCCGGCGTGCGAGTACGCCGAGGTACAGGGTCTCGAGATGGGCGAACAACGTGTAGTCGCCCTCGATCGTCATCACCGGCTCGTACGGCTCGACGCGGTCGCCGTCGTAGAGCGCGTGCACGGTGAGCGCGTCCCAGTCGTGCGAGCAGAGCTTCAGGATCGCGATCGACTCGTCCATTCCACCGAGGAACGCCTGCCGCTTCTGGAACACCTGCATGACAACACGCGGGCGGCGGTCGTCGCCCAGCAGCGTGTCGCGTGTGTGATTGAAGTACGCGTCGGTGTAGTAGCCGGCACGCATCTTCTCGACCGGAAGATCGAAGACTTCCGGCGGAAGACGCTCGCGCCGTGTCTGTTCAGCCGTCGACACGCTCGAGCTCGAGGCATCCGGCCAGCGCAGCTTCCGCGACCTCGACCTGGTCGGCGGTCGGGTCGGCAGTCGCGAGGCGGTGCTGCAACTCGTGCCCGGGCTTGGCGAGCGCGCGAGCGAGCTTGCGGTCCGGATTGCGAACCATCCAGCCGAAGATCTCGGTCGACGCCGCGACGGCGCCGAGCTGCGCCGCGAGGCGCGCCGGCGTGCGGAGATGCGCGGGCGCTCGCGCCGCGAGCGTGTTCGCGACTGCGGTCGTCGCGAGCAGCGGGCCGAGGAGATGCGAACCGCAGCGCTCGTGCTCCTTCGCGCGCTTCTCGCCGTGCTCGTAGCTTCCGATCGAGATGTGCTCGGCGCCGTGGTAGGCGGCGAGCTCCGAGCTGCGGAGCGCGAGCGCCGCAGGCGCCACCGACAGCAGCCCGGCCACCAGCTCCTGCGCCGCCGGTCCGAGCCGCCCGGAGTCGCGGGCGACCTTGACGACGGTCGCGCTCGCGAGCATCGCCGCGACGACTCCCGGCCGCTGGAACGGGAGCTTCGCCTCGGGAAGCGCGCGCCGCAGTTCGGGAAGAACCGCGATCGACTCGAGGAGCTTCGCAGGCCCGCGCACGAGCGGGCTCTCCAAGGACGACGACCGAAAGCGCTTCTTCGCCGCGGCGACTTTGACCTCCCCGCCTTCGGTGCGAATCGCGCACGCCCACGCGGTCGGCCCGTGGACGAGGACGCCGTTCGTCAGCGCCATCCCGCCGAGCCGGAGCTTCTCCTCGGTTGCCACGCTCAGAGCGTAGCCGTCACCCCAGGAGCTCCTGCGCAGCGTGCCGCAGCCACTCGACCCCCAGCTCGAGATCCTCGACCGGGACGCGCTCGTCGGCCGAGTGGATCAGGCGTGCCGCGGTGTCGACGTCCATCGCACGTGCAGGGAAGAAACCGTAGGCCACGGTCCCGAACGCCTCGCGGAACCAGTGGCTGTCGGTGAACCCGGCGACGCAGATCGGCAAGGCGCGCGCACCGTCGTCGACGCGGTCGACGAACGACTGGATCGCATCGCGGAGCGGCGACTCGACCGGCGAGCGCGTCCCGCCGTGGCCCTCGAGCGACTCGAGCTCGTAGTCGCCGTCACCGAGGACCTGCCGAACGATCGACTCCTGTTCGTCCACGGTTTGGCCCGGGAGAAGGCGGCTGTCGACGACGATGTCGCAGATCGCGGGCACGACGTTTCGCTTCTGCGACGCCGTCGCCATCGTCGGCGTCAGCGTCATCGACAGCAGTGGCTCGATCATCTCGGCGAACGTCGATCCGATCTCACGTGCACGGTCGAGCACAGCGTCGGGCGAATCCGGCGTCGACCCGGTGACGATCTCGACCGCAGCCTCGACCTCGGGGATCAGGCGGCGCTCCGGCCGGTACGCGCCGAGCTTTTCGATCAGCGGCGCTGCCTTCACCAGCGCGTTGTCGGCAATCGCCGGCATCGACGCGTGACCGCTGCGTCCGTTCACGCGCAGCCGGAACGGCGCGCTCATCTTCTCTGCGGGCGAGTAGACCCAGTACGCCCGCCCCGCCAGCTCGATCCGGTCGCCGGCGCCCTCGTTGATCACGTAGTCGGCGCGAACGGCGTCCGGATGCGCTTCGCAGAGCCACTGCGCGCCGAAGCCGGCGCCGACCTCCTCGTCCGCAGTCGCGGCGAAGATCAGGTCGCCGGACGGCTCGAAGCCTTCGCGCGCGAGCGACGCGATCGCGACCGCTTCGGCGGCCACCTGGCCCTTCATGTCGAGCGCACCGCGCCCCCAGATCTCGCCGTTCCGCAGTTCTCCGCCGAACGGGTCGAGTTGCCATTCCGACGCGTCGGCCAAGACGACATCCGTGTGCGAGAGGAACAACAACGAGGGGCCGTCGCCGCGGCCGGGAATGCGCGCGACGAGATTGGCGCGCTCCGGGGTGCGCGCGTACAGCTCGCACTGCACGCCGTGCGACTCGAGGAAGTCGCGCAGCAGCTCCGCTGCCTGCGTCTCGTTGCCGGGCGGGTTCGTCGTGTCGAGGCGGATCAGCCCCTGGAGGAGCTGCGTCACCTCGTCGCGCAGCGTGAGCGTCGCCATCAGCGGCGCGTGCCGAGAATGAGGAGGTACTCCCGCGGGACCCGCACCGCGGCATCTTCACGAAATTGCTCGCAGTACGCGACGTATGCCTGGTGGAACGCCTCGAGCTGCTCGGGCTCCATCCCGGCCAGCATCGCCTTGAAGGGAGGCGCCGACGTCGACCAGAGCTGCCAGATCCCCTCGCCGTCCGCGGCCTCGAGGACCCAGGTACCCGGCTCGACGGTCAGATCGAAGGCCTCGCCGAGCAGCTCCTCGGCATATCCGTCGGTTCCCCACCGAAAGGGCTCACGCCCCTCGGGCGAGTCGACGCCGAAGCGCCGGTAGAGCTCGCCGAGGCCCTCGTTCGGGCGCCACGCCGTCAGGCCGAGCCGCCGACGAGTGACACGCGCCAACTCGCGGGCGACGGCCCGATGATCGGGAGCGAAGATCGCGCCGAAGCATGAAGCCACGACGTCGAACGCCGCGTCGTCGTACGGCAGGTTCTGCGCATCGCCGACGTCGAACCGAATCGACGCACCCTCGGCAGAGGCCCGCGCGACATCGAGCAGTGGCTCGGCGATGTCGACGCCGGTCACCTCCGCGCCGGCCCGCGCCGCGCGAATCGCGACGCCGCCCGTCCCGGTCGCAACGTCGAGCACACGCTCGCCGCGCCGGATCGTGAGGCGCTCGACGAACTTGTCGTGGACCGGCGCGAGCCGCTCGGCGAGCCGCCGGTACTCGACCGAGCCCCAGAGCTCCGCGGCGCTCTGCGTCAACGACGCGTGCCGAGCACGAGCAGCCATTCGCGTGTGTGGTCGATCCCGCCGTTGCTGCGGTAGTGCGTTTCGAAGAAGTCGACGAACGTCGAGTGGAAGTCCTCGCGACGTGCGTCGTCGAGCGATTCTGCGAGCGTCTTCGTCGGCCCGTAGCTCGACGAAAAGAGCTGCCAGTACGCCTCGCCGTCCGGGAGACGCAGCGACGAGACGAGGTGCTCGAAGCGAAGCTCGAACGCCTCGCCGAGCAGCTCGCGCACACGGTCCTCGCGGCCCCAGTCGAACGGGCTGCTCGGCGGCGGCGCCGGCTGGAACGGCGCCATCATCCTGAACATCTTGCCGAGACCGCCCTCCGGCTCCCAGTTCGCGAGGCCGACACGTCCGCCGGCTTTGACGACCCGCGCCAGCTGTCGCGCCGTCGCCTCGTGGTCCGGCGCGAACATGGTGCCGCACGTCGACGCAGCGACGTCGTAGCTTGCGTCCTCGATGCCGTCCAGACGTTCGCAGTCGGCGACGCGGTAGTCGATATCGAGGCCTGCGGCGGCCGCTCGCTCCTTCGCGGTCTCGATCAACGCGGGCGCGAGATCGACCCCGGTGACGTCCGCCCCTGCGCGGGCAGCGCGCTCGGCGACTGCGCCCGTCCCGCACGCGACGTCGAGGAAGCGCTCACCCGCCTT